>JBEVEP010000424.1:0-5980 GCA_040512755.1 Mesorhizobium sp. | reverse complement strand
GTGACGGCTTTCTGGCGGTCTATCCCTGCGAGAGACACCGCGCGCCGTCCGAGGCAGCCTGCCGGGCGGCCCTTGCGGCATCCTTCAAGGCGACGGCGAGGATGGCCGCGCTCAATGCTCGCCGCAAAGAGGAGCAGCAAAGCGAGATCGGCTACGGCATCGGCCTGCATGTCGGCAATGTGATGTTCGGAAATGTCGGCCTCTCCGACCGCCTGACATTTTCCGCTTTCGGCTCGGCTGTGAATGAAGCGCAGCGGCTCCAGACCCTGACCAAGAAGTATCCGAATCGCCTGATCGCCAGCAAGGAATTTGCCACCTATTGCGGAGGCGATGGCTGGATGACGATCGGCAAGGAAAAGCTCGCCGGAGTGCGGCAGAAGCTGACGATCCTTTCTCCCGATCTGACCGACACCGTCCCGGTGGAGGACGATACCGGAACCGAAGCCATCTACGATCGCATGTCCGATGCCGAGCAGGTGATGCTGCTCCATCGCGACGCCGGAAAATCTCCGCAACCAGTTCCGGAACAAAGGAAGCTTCAATGAGGACACGGGCCATCCGGACAGCGGGACTGGCGGCCGCGATCTGCGCATGCTGCCAGGTGGCGGCGAGCTTCGGCGGCCAGGTCCTGAGGGATGGATTCGACGGATCTGATTTTGCGGAAGCGGGTGGCCTTTACTACAAAGACAATTTCGAGCAAGGCGCCGGGACGCTCGAGTTTCAGAAAAGTGTCTCGCGCGATGGTGGAGGCGCCCTCAAACTCAGCGTCAAAGCCCATTGCTCCCCCCCGAGCGACTCCTGCAGCGAGCGAGCCGAGATCTGGGAGAAAACCAAACTCCGCGTCCCCTACAATGAAGGCGTCTGGTACGGTTTCGCGGTCAAGTTCGCCGATCCGATTCCGCGAGACGATCATCGCTATCTCATTGCACAGTGGAAACGTGAAATTGACCCCGGGGCAGAGGGCGACTTCAGCCCTTTCCTGGCGTTGCGGTTGCGGCAGGGAAAGCTCTTCGCGACTGTGGAGACGAACTATCTCCCGCCGGCCCGGGGCATTGACTCAAGCGGAACGGAGGGGTGCGAAGGAACTCCGGTCTGGCTACGACCGGAAACAAACCAGATGCGCGCATTGGTGGCCACAGACGAAAGCTGGACGCCCGACGACAACGATCTGTTTCACGCTTGCACCAACGCCATCACTATCACCGATCATGGCAACAAGCTGCCGGCTCCCGCTTCGGGATGGATCGACTTTGCAGTGTATACGAAACCCGGACCCGACGGCTCAGGCCGCATCGAGCTCTTCGCGAATGGTAAGCCGGTTGTGACCGTCAAGGGCCATATCGGCCACGCGGACAAAGGGCTGGGCAAGAACCAGTATTTCAAGTTTGGTCCATATCGGGCGGCACACTCGGGCGACTGGACCGTCTACTATGATGACTTTCGACGATCGCCCAATTGTGCCGACGTGCTGAGTAACGGTCCGTGCCCGCTACCATAGCAGCCAAGTTCGTGATTTCTAATGTAGCAGAAATGAACATAGTCTAGGCAGGCAACGGGCTGTGCGTTAGTGTCGACCCAGAGGGCAGAGCTCAGCTGAAGCTCGATGCCAGATAAGGGGGGCAAAGGGGAGATGAACTCGAGCGCCGATCTACTGCGCATCGAAGATTTGGGCATCTCCTTTGCCATCATCGGCGGCCCGATTCATGCGGTGAGGCGCGCAAACCTTCGCGTATTGCCGGGCAAAGTCACTGCATTGGTGGGCGAATCCGGTTCCGGCAAGTCGGTCATAAGCCAGGCGGTCATGGGCATACTGCCCAAATCGGCGCATGTGCGCGGCCGGATCCTGTTTTCGGATCCGGAGTTTCCTGGGCGCACGGCCGACATCCTGCAGATGCCGCGCGACGGACCTGAAATACGCGCCCTGCGGGGCAGCCGCATTGGCAAGATATTCCAGGAACCGATGACATCTCTGTCGCCGCTCCACACGATCGGCAACCAGGTATCCGAAGTCCTGCAAATCCACGCCGATATGTCCGCCACCGAACGCCGGGAACGCACGGAGGATATGCTGGGGCTGGTGGGCTTCCCCAATCCGCACCGGGCCTACGACATGTATCCGTTTGAATTGTCCGGCGGATTGCGCCAGCGCGCTATGATCGCAATGGCCCTGATCTGCCGGCCGGCATTGCTGATTGCCGACGAGCCGACGACGGCGCTCGACGTGACGATCCAGGCGCAGATTCTGCAGTTGCTGCGCGACCTTCAAATAAAGCTCAACATGGCTATGCTGCTGATCACCCATGATCTCGGGGTTGTCGCTAATGTGGCGGACGAAGTCGTGGTGATCTACCACGGCGAGATCATGGAAGCGGGTCCCGTCGAGGCCATCTTCCGGAGGCCCAGCCATCCTTATCTCAAAGGCCTGATGGCCGCTGTTCCCCACTTCGACATGAAGCCGGGCGAGAGGCTCAAGGCGCTCCGGGAAGTGCCGGTGAATGTCGAAGACCTGTTGGGAAAACAGCGCGCAAAGCGACAGGGCCCAGACATCCTCCTGTCCGTGAGGAACCTGACCAAATCCTTCACCACAAGGAAGTCGCGCTGGTTCGGCAAGGCGCACCAGATCGAAGTGCGAGCCGTCGACGATGTGAGCTTCGACATCAGACGAGGCGAATGCCTTGGGCTTGTCGGAGAAAGCGGGTGCGGAAAGACCACCGTCAGCAAGATCCTGATGCGAGCACTTACGCCAGAACGCGGAACCGTGATTTTCAACAGCAGCGACGGCCCGATCGACGTGCTGGCAGCTGATGGAGCCGAACTGCGAGAACTTCGCACCAGAATTCAGATGGTGTTCCAGGATCCCGTTTCCTCTCTGTCACCCCGGATGACTGTTCAGAATATTCTGAGCGAGCCGCTTGAGATTCACGGACGCGGAGACGCGCGATCCAGACTGGAGACCGTCAAGACTCTGATGCGGGCGATCGGGCTGGATCCACGTTTCACCAGCCGGTACCCGCACAGCTTTTCCGGCGGACAGCGCCAGCGAATCGGCATTGCACGCGCACTCGCGCTCGGTCCTGATCTCGTCATCTGCGACGAGCCGGTGTCAGCGCTCGACGTATCCGTGCAGGCCCAAATCCTGAACCTGCTGAAGGATCTGCAGAAAGAGTTAGGCCTCACTTACCTTTTTATCTCCCACAATCTTGCGGTGGTCGATTACATGGCCGACCGCATCGCGGTGATGTGCGGCGGGCGCATCGTCGAGCTTGCCCCCCGCGAAATTCTGCTTCGCAAACCTGTTCATCCCTATACCAAATCGCTGCTCGCGGCAGTTCCCTTTCCGGACCTTGACCGGCCGCTGGATTTCAAGACGCTTCAGCTTAGCGGAGCGTCCGATACAAGCGCGTGGGGACGCCAGTTTCGCGATGATGGCGAGGAAAACGCGCTGGCGCCGGCTGACCTCGGTAGCGGTCACTTCGTTCTTGCCCGGCGCACGGCCGATGCCCGGGAGCTACGCCCATGATGAATCGCCGAACCGCCCTTGGAGCCATTGCTTCTGCGTTAGTGCCAGGTACTTTGCACGCCGCTGGCCGGGAGCCCGACTTCTTCAGTCCGCTCATCGAAGCCAAGACCCTGCCCGAAATTGCTAACCGTCTGCCTCGCACGCCTCGCATCGTGAACGTTGCCGCGATGGGAAGGCAGCCCGGCAGATATGGAGGCGTGGTGCGCACTCTCATCGGCAGCCAGAAAGATATCCGTCTGATGACTATCTACGGCTATGCGCGGCTGGTCGGCTTCGATGAAAAGCTCAATTTTCAGGCCGATGTCCTCGAAAGCTTTGAGGCCATCGATGACCGGATATTCACCTTCCGAATTCGCGAAGGGCACAAATGGTCCGACGGAAGCCCGCTCACTCCGGAAGATTTCCGCTACTGCTGGGAAGATGTCTGGCTCAATGAGGACCTCACGCCGAGCGGGCCGGCAACGGCGCTTCTGGTCGACGGCAAGCCGCCAGTCTTCGAAATCATCGACGAGCGCACCGTGCGCTATTCATGGGACGGACCGAACCCGGATTTTCTGCCCAGTCTGGCAGCCCCTCAATCCCTGAGCATGGTCGTTCCGGCAGCCTATCTCAAGCAGTTCCACAAAACACACCAGGAAAAGTCCAAGCTCGAAGAGCTTATGAAGAAACACAAGGCCAAGAAGTGGACAGCACTCCACATTCGAATGGCCCGGCAATACCGGCCGGAGAACCCGGAATTGCCCACGCTTGATCCCTGGAGGAATACGACACAGCCCCCCGCGGAGCAATTCGTCTTCGAACGCAACCCGTATTTCCACCGCGTCGATGAGAACGGGCTCCAACTGCCCTACATCGACAAGTTCGTCCTGAATGTCAGCTCCTCTTCCATCATTCCGGCGAAGACGGGCTCCGGCGAAAGTGAATTGCAGGCGGTCGGGATCGACTTCGCCGACTATGCCTTCCTGAAAGACGCCGAAAAGCGCTATCCGGTGCAGGTGAAACTATGGAAGAGGACGCAGGGATCGCGCCTGGCGCTGCTTCCGAATCTCAACACCGCCGACGACGTGTGGCGGCCGCTGCTGCGCGATGTCCGCGTGCGTCGCGCGCTCTCGCTTGCGATCAACCGGGAAGAGATCAACAAGGCCGTGTTTTACGGCCTTGCCAAGGAAAGCGCGGACACGGTCCTGCCCGAAAGCCCGCTGTTCAGGCCAGAGTTCGCACAGGCGTGGTCCGCGTATGACACGGCACAAGCAAATGCGCTGCTCGACGAAGCTGGTCTCAACACACGCGATGACGACGGCATCCGTGTCTTGCCGGATGGCCGCTCGGCTCAGATCGTCGTCGAAACCGCGGGCGAAAGCACGATCGAGACGGATGCGCTCGAACTGGTGACGGATCACTGGCGTGACGTCGGCGTTGCCCTGTTCATCCGCACGTCGCAACGCGACGTTTTCCGCAGCCGCGCGATGGGCGGCCAGATCATGATGTCGATGTGGTCAGGCATCGACAACGGCGTTCCCACGGCAAACATGAATCCCGGCCAGTTGGCGCCGACGGCCGACGACCAGCTTCAGTGGCCGGTATGGGGCGCCTATTACGTGTCGAAGGGCAAGATGGGCACAGCGCCTGATCTGCCTGAGGCCGCGGAACTGATTTCGCTTCTCCAGCGGTGGAGGCAATCGGCCGAGCTGTCCGGGCGGACCGAAGTCTGGCTCGCCATGCTGGCCCTCTACACGAGCCAGGTCTTCTCGATCGGCATCGTCAATTCCACCCTGCAGCCGGTACTCTCCTCAACCAAGATGCGTAACGTGCCCGATGGCGGGCTCTGGGGGTTCGACCCGACTTCCTACTTTGGCATCTACATGCCTGACACGTTCTGGCTGGCGGGAGAATCCTGAGCGTGTTGCGGTATATCATCTGGCGCATTGCCGTCATGATCCCAACGCTGCTGATCATATCAGCATTGGTTTTCACCATCATTGAATTGCCGCCGGGAGACTATTTCGAAAGCTACGCAGCAGAGATGAGAGCGCAAGGCGAAGGCGTCGACCTCGATCAGCTCGAAGCGCTCCGCGCCGAATACGGCTTCGATAGGCCGCCGATCATGCGCTACTTTTACTGGGTCGTCGGCATGCTACAGGGCGACTTCGGTTATTCGTTTGAATACCAGCTGCCGGTCAGCGAGGTTATCGGCGACCGGATGTGGCTGACGGTCCTGGTTTCCTTCGTGACTATTGTGGTGACCTGGATCATAGCATTCCCCATCGGAATGTATTCCGCGACCCACCAGTACAGTTGGGGCGATTACGGGCTGACTTTCCTCGGGCTTCTTGGCATCGCGATCCCGAATTTCATGCTGGCGCTGATCCTGATGTATTTCGCCAACATCTGGTTCGGAACCTCCATCGGACACTTGATGGACCAGAAATTCCTCGGCGAACCGATGAGTTGGGCCAAAGC
>JBEVEP010000399.1:0-12159 GCA_040512755.1 Mesorhizobium sp. | reverse complement strand
GGTTGGTCAGCACCGTGACCAGCTAGCTATAACCCGCCGCCGCGGTCGCGCGCACCTCGCCGACGTGGTCGTCGACGTGGGTGCGTGCGGGACGGATGTCGACCGGCGGATCGATCAGGCCGGTTGGGCGGATCACCTGCTCGGTGAAGACGCCGCCGGCCTGGTCGATCTCCCACGCGGCCGGGGTGGCAGACACGAAGACCGACTGCGGGCGCATCGCATCCCACTCCTCGAACTTCAGCGGCCGGTTGGCCATGCAGGAGGGCAGCCGGAAGCCGTGCTCGGCGAGGGTGAACTTGCGCCGGTAGTCGCCCTTGTACATGCCGCCGATCTGCGGTACCGTGACGTGGCTTTCGTCGATGAGGATCAGCGCATTGTCGGGAATGTATTCAAACAGCGTCGGCGGCGGATCCCCTGGCCGGCGGCCGGTTAGATAGCGCGAATAATTCTCAATGCCGGCGCAAGAGCCGGTGGCCTCCAGCATCTCAAGGTCGAAACGCGTGCGTTGTTCCAGCCGCTGCGCCTCCAGCAGGCGGCCGGCCTTTTCAAGCTCGGTGAGCCTGAACTTGAGCTCCTCGCGGATCGACTTGATCGCCTGATTGAGCGTCGGCCGCGGCGTCACATAGTGCGAGTTGGCGTAAATCTTGACCGATTTGAGCTCGCCAGTCTTTTGACCGGTCAGTGGGTCGAATTCGGTGATCGACTCAATCTCGTCGCCGAACAGCGAAATGCGCCAGGCACGGTCCTCCAGGTGGGCCGGGAAAATCTCGATCGTGTCGCCACGCACCCGGAAGGAGCCGCGCACGAAGTTGATGTCCTGGCGCTTGTATTGCTGGGCGACAAGGTCGGCGAGAAGCTGGCGCTGGTCCAGCCGGTCGCCGATCTCCATCTGGAACGTCATCGCCGTGTAGGTCTCGACCGATCCGATACCATAGATGCAGGAAACGGAGGCGACGATGACCACGTCATCGCGTTCAAGCAGCGAGCGAGTCGCCGAGTGGCGCATGCGGTCGATCTGCTCGTTGATGGACGATTCCTTCTCGATATAGGTATCCGTCCGGGGCACATAGGCCTCGGGCTGATAGTAGTCGTAGTAGCTGACAAAATATTCGACGGCGTTCTCCGGAAAGAACTGCTTGAACTCCCCATAAAGCTGGGCGGCAAGCGTCTTGTTGGGGGCGAGGATCAGCGCGGGACGCTGGGTTTCCTCTATCACCTTGGCCATGGTGAAAGTCTTGCCCGAACCCGTGACGCCCAGCAGCACTTGCGTGCGATCGTCACGACTGACCCCTTCGGCCAGGTCCTTGATGGCGGTAGGCTGGTCGCCGGCAGGCTGGAAATCGCTCACCATCTTGAGTGCGATGCCGCCTTCTGACTTCTCCGGCCGCTCGGGCCTGTGCGGCGTCCAGATCTGGCCGCCCTTGTGCAGCGGATTGCCAGATTCGATCAACCGGGAAAGAGCTTCGACGGTGGCAGTAACACCTGAATTCGACAGCGACTCCGCGTCTTCCAGCGAGATGTCGAGGCCCGCGACCGGATTTAGCCCGGCCGCTGCGCGCTCCTTGGCCGATGCGGCGCCGCCCATCGAAGTCCCGCGAGCGGTCTTGGTGGGGGCGGATGAGCGCTCGGGAATGCGTTTGGAGGGTTTGGCCGATGCGCCCCTCCCCCTTGAGGGGAAGGTGGCGGCGAAGCCGCCGGGTGGGGTCAGTCCGGTAGCGCTCGGCGCAGTGGCGGTCCCTTCTGAGGCAACCCCCTCTGTCGCCTTCGGCGACATCTCCCCCTCAAGGGGGGAGATCAGGCGCGAGACCTTCTCCGCCTCTCTCGCAATCTCATCGGCCCAATCGGAAATGGATCCGGAGAGTGGCGAGCCTGAAAGCGCGGGCTGCGGCGACTCTTCGAAGCCGCCACGATGCAGGGGCTCGGATGCGTCGAGATAGTCGGTCACGGCGTTGCCACGTGGCCGCGGCGTTCCAGCGTGCCGTTCACGATCACCGGTCTGGCTGCCGGAGGTATTCTGCTTTGTGCTTTTAGCCATGCGGTGAATATGGGAAAAATCGCCGTCGATGGAAAGGCCGCACAGGGCGAAATGAGGCGGCCAGTGCTGCTTCCTGACAGGAGGCTGTCAGGAGAGCAGCGTCAATTGAACCACACTGCAAACGTCAGAAAGCCGGCGCCGCCGAACTGCTGGCGGATGCGGGCGAACTCCTCCGATGTCAGGATGGTTCCCTTCTCCAGGTAGGGAACGATGCCGGGCCCGGTGATCGCGAGGACCAGGTCAAAGGTCTGCGGCGCTTCGAAGAAGTTCTTCATATTGATGCCCTGACCGGCAATGCGGAAATGCGGCAGGAGCACCCTTCCCTCAAGCAAATCCTCCGCCATCTGCAGCGCCTCATGCCACGCCGCCACCTGTTGCTCGCCGACCTCAAGGCCGGTCAGCGCGTTGACACCTTTTTGCTGAGGTCCAGGCAGCCATTCCCGATCATTGTCGGTTTCCGCCTGGATAGCCTTCCAGTTCTCACGGCTGAGTCTGATCATTTCCAGTAGCTTTAGCCGGGCCGTCTGGCGGCGTTCCGGTTCCACCACCGGCCAGTTGATGAGATGGACGAATGAGACGAGGTCGGCCAGTCGCCATTCCGCCATCAGGGGGCCGGCGGTCAAGTCTTCCGGCCGAGGCACCAGTGCATCCTGCAAGGGCAGCCCGGCGCGGGGAAAGAGCATGTGGAAACTTCCATCGAAAGCGTTCTGGAAATCATGCGCCAGCCAAAAGTCGGCCTGGGCGACCAGAAAATTCGCATAGGCTTGCAACCAGTAGCCATCGGCGCGGTCGAAACGAAAGGCGAGATGGCCGGGCGGCATCGTGGGATCGACACTCGCTCCGCTCATCGCCGCCATGATGGACGCAAGGCTTTCGGCCGGCGTTATTGCGGTGTCGCCATCGAGATCGATGCCGAGTTGGGTTAAATCCACGACCGTGCCGATGTCAGCTTCCGCCGGAACCATGCCGAGTTTTTCGATGGCCGCTCCCATGCCGTCACGAAATTCAATGAGAATGTCGCGAAACCCGTCATATGTCAGCGGCTCGGGTTCGGAGCGCGGCGGGACAGGCAAACGCAGCAATGGCACCACAAAGGATTGCGGGCTCTCAAAACCGTGCCTGTTTAGGCCAATGGCCAGTTTTTCCAGCGCCCGGAAGAACTGGGCCGCGCCCAGCGCATAGGGTACGAGCGGGTCTTTCGGGTCAGCGTTTTCAAGCTCTTCGATCGCAGCGTCGCGCTCGGCGACGGACTTCGCGCCAAACAGCGCGACAGCAGCCGTGGCGGGATCGGCCCACGCGGGCGGCGATGAAATAGCGAACGCGACCGCCGGAAGCAGACAGAAAAACAAACGTCTCAAAATGCATCTCCTGTAATCCGCCCACGAAACTGCGTGCCCGCTGTGGCGCAAGCTACCAGAGCCGGGAAAAACAAACTAATTTCACCGTACGCAGTGAGTCGGATAGAGCGGTGTCCAACTTTCCTCTGCCCTATAGGCTATCGTGGCTGACCCAGTTCTTACGCCCGTCGCTCGCCGGCGAGACGACGGGTTTCGCTGCTCCCGCCGCAAGGCTGATGTCGCAGACGCCGAAAAAGACCGTACGGCTCGTCTTCCTCGGCGATATATCAGCTGTAGCGAACCGATACTCTCCGCAGATCGATCCTGGCCTTGCCTCCATCATCGCGTCCGCTGATCTTGTGATCGGCAATTGCGAAAGTCCGGTCGTGCGCCGGGGCAGGACACCGGTCGGAACAAGGCTTGGCACCCACCATGCGATGGATGCCGGCTTTCTGCTCGGCCTCCTCGCAGCGATGGAGATCGATTCCGACCGGCTGGTTCTTTCATTGGCCAACAACCATGTGCTCGACCAAGGGTTGGACGGGTATGCCGAAACCCGTGACACGCTCAGGTCGCTCGGTATCCGGACGATCGGAACGACGGACCACACGCCGGTCACGACGCTAGCCATCGACGGCCTGGCAGTGGGACTGGTCGCCTTTACGGACTGGCGCAATGGCGCCGCGCGTGATTTCGCCAAGCGCATCCTGATGACCGGCCGGCTTGCCAGTGAGGACTGGCGATCGGTCTGCATCACCCATGCAGATCTGATCTGCGCCGTGCCGCACTGGGACTGGGAGTTCCGGCATTTTCCACAGGTTGGAACGCGTGCTTTGGCGCATCGGCTAGCGGCGCGGGGAATCGGCCTCATCGCAGGTCACCATGCCCATGTGGTGCAGCCGGTCGAACGGATCGGCGACGCCATTGTGGCGTACGGATTGGGCGACTTCCTGGGGACAGCGTTTTTCCGGCAACCCTGGCCAGGCCGCATCGGCGCAATGCTGGTCGCGGACGTCAGCGCTGACAGGCTTACGAAGGGCCGAATCGCCGCCTATGAAATGGTGCCGTTCGTGCGACTGCGCGACCGTGGCCGCGAAAGACTGGTCGGGATTGGCAAGCTGAACGGTGCGTTTGGCGAGAAGGTTTCCGAGCGGCTGGCGCGGGTTCTGGGCACGAAACCAATACGGGCGACAGCGGGTTCGATTGCAACTGGAAACCGTAAATAACCCCGGCAAGCCTCTGAATTTACGTGCTATCTTGCAACGCTAATATTTCCGTGCAATATGGTACGCGTTCGGGCATTTGCTGACCCGGAGACTGGAACGTTTGATCGACCCTTTCCCCGACCCTGTGAATCTCTGACGGCCCCGCCTTGGCGGGGGGTGTAATCGTGCAAGTTTGCATGACCGCCAAACCAAAACTGCCGGCCTCCTCGACACTTCGGGCGAGGCGGACCGGAATAAACGAAACGGGTGAAGGAGTTCCCCCCATGGCCCAGACCGGCACCGTAAAATTCTTCAACGCAACCAAAGGCTTCGGCTTCATCACGCCGGACGGCGGCGCGAAGGACGTGTTCGTCCACATTTCTGCAATCGAGGCCTCCGGGCTGCGCACGCTGGTCGACGGCCAGAAGGTGACGTTCGACATCGAGCCTGACCGCATGGGCAAAGGCCCGAAGGCGGTCAATCTCCGCGCAGCATAATACGGCTCCGCCCGCAGGGGCGGTTCCCATGATTCGAAGGCACGGGCGGCCGGGTTCCGCCCGTGCCTTTTTGTTGACCTGACAATACCGGCGAATCACGCTGCCATTCCCGAATTCCGAGGAATCTCACCATCGCGGAAAAGGCAGGACACGCCGTGCCGTTCCTGGCGCGCCCCATGCGGCGCAAAACTTTTTCTTGTGCGCGGCCTCAAAATAAAGGAGAAAATTAGCGTTCGGGCATTTACGGGCCCGGAGACTGGAATGGCATGCGCCAGGGTTACTTCAGCTAACCCGGACAACCCGTCAATGAGAGGGTTCGAAAAGGATCCCGATGCGGGGAACTGTTTCTTCTCCCCCAGTGAACGACCGACAGCGTGGCGTGCTATCGCCCGTCACATTGAGTACCAATGGGAGAAATAGGAGTTTCCAATGCCGCAAACCGGCACTGTCAAATTCTTCAACCACGCCAAAGGCTTTGGCTTTATCACCCCCGATGATGGTCAGAAAGACGTCTTCGTCCACATATCGGCGGTGCAGGCTTCCGGCCTTCCCGGCCTTGAAGATGGGCAGAAAGTGACATTCGATACCGAGCCGGACAAGCGCGGCAAGGGTCCGAAAGCAGTCAATCTGTCGATCGGCTGATCGATCAGGACCGGACGTCCGGGGTTTGCGGATCCCGGACCGACGGCAGGAATACCCGCATGAAGCGGGCAGGTATTGTCCGGACGCTGGGGGGTCCGCCGGATTGGGCTCCGCAGGTATTGTTTTATGGACAAAACGCCCGAGCGCTGGCAAGCCATCATCCCCTCAAAACCAGCATCCAGCCGCAAGAAATGCGCCATTTGGACGCGCTGGCATAGTCGGCCCTGATCGAGGACCGAGAACCGAACCGGCCATGGTTTTGGAACCGAAGGCTCCGGGCGGCCGTTCAGCTTACGTTCAGCAACGCCCTCCTATTGCTTAGATCATGAAGCGGCCATGCTCAAAAGGCCCGCGCGAAGGAGACAAAAGAATGACCCGCTTTCTCAAATCCGCCGTCCTTTCCGTCGCGGTCGCAGCCACAACCCTGGCAGCCGTCGCCGATGCGAGTGCAGGCGATCGGTGGCGCCGCAATTATTATAACAATCACTACAGAGGGAATTCGACGGGCGACGTGGTCGCCGCCGGCGTTCTCGGCCTTGCAGCCGGGGCGATTATCGGAGGCCTCGCGGCGCGACCGGCCTATCGTGAGCCGGTCTATGTCGACCGCTACCGCCAGGCGCCTGCCTACTACGGCAACGGCTACAACGGCAACGGCTACTACAACCAACCCCGCTATGTACGCGGTGGGCTGGAGCCGTGGAGCCGTGAATGGTTCCGCTATTGCGAAAGCCGCTACCGCAGCTTCGATCCAGGCAGCGGCACCTTTGTCGGCTACGACGGTCGCGAGCATTTCTGCCGATAGGACACAGACACAGTGGCACCATCGTTTTGGCCAGCCGGGGCTCCGACCCGCTGGCCAAAGGGCGACTGACGCAGCGGCCCGTCGCCCCGCCCGGGTTGTTCTTGAAAGACCGGCACCTCGATCTCGAAAAACGCAGCGCGCTTTACCGCGAATGCCTGCATAGTTTTCTCGGTTTGTTCGTTGCCCCACCCGGAAGTCGATAGCTGACCTCGAAAGCATTCGAACCGGCGACGCCGTTCGCACTTGCGGCCAACAAACTCAAGCCTATCTCGGCTCGGCCTCTGGTGGGGCGACCCGAGCGTGAGTCACAGCAGGAACGGATTGGTCCGCCGCTCCTCGCCGAAGCGACCGCCCGGTCCATGGCCGCAGATGAAGCCGATATCGTCGCCGAGCGGCAGCAGCTTTTCCTTGATGGAGCGGATCAGCGTGGCGTGATCGCCTCCGGGAAGATCCGTGCGGCCGATCGAACCGCGAAACAGCACGTCGCCGACATGGGCGAATTTGGCCAGCGGATTGAAATAGACGACATGGCCGGGCGCATGGCCGGGGCAATGAAGCACATTGAATGAGTGGCTGCCGAAGGAAACGACCTCACCTTCGTTCAAGAAACGGTCGGGAACGCAGTTGCGGACGGGATCGCTCAGCCCGAAGCGAAGCGCCTGGTTTTCAAGATTGGCAAGCAGTTGGCGGTCTGCCTCGTGCGGCCCGAGTATCTCGACTCCGAGCCGCTGCTTCAGGTCCATTGCCCCGCCTGCATGATCAATATGGCCGTGTGTCAGCCAGATCGCATTTGCCGCGATCGCATGGTCGTCGAGCGCCTTGAGGATTTGGTCGACATCACCACCCGGATCGACGACGACGCCGGACTTGTCGTCCATGTCGAACAGGATTGTGCAGTTCTGCTGGAACGGAGTCACCGGGATAATCCCGGCGTTAAGCTGGCCCATCCGATTTCCTTTCCTTCAGACGGCACGCGGTAACATGCCACCCGCGGGATCGCAAATGAGCCGGCACAGTTTAGAGAACGGGCGGCTGCCGAAGCCGCCCGTTTTACAATAGAACGCCGCCCGGTCAGGCCTTGTTCATGGACTTCATGACTGCGCCGACGATGGCCGTCAGAATTGCGCCGCCACCGGCGCCGCCGATCGCATCGCCCAGGAGACCGCCCAACGCACCGCCAGTGGCCGGGTCGCCGCCAAGCAGGCTGCCAAGTATCGCCCCGCCGCCAACGCCGCCGATCGCGCCGCTGAGGATTTTCGGGAGCTGACCCATTGCCGCCTGCGTCAACGCCGCACCTACCGCCTGACCTCCGATAATACCCGTAATAACCTGAACAATGATCGGAAGAAGCGCTTCCATAATGACTATTCCCTCTGATAGCTGCCGAATTCAGTGATTCGGCATTACAACATCAGACCTGAATTATACGAAAGTCAAATGAGCGCGTACTGAACAGCGGCCGAAGCAGTCGTAAACAACCCGCCAGCGCTGCGAAAAGATCTCAAACACCTCACGCCATAAAAACTCAGGCCCGCGTTGCCGTAACAACGCGGGCCTGACATTCAAGTAATTGGTTAGACCTATCCGGTCCCCGCGCCGACAGTATCCCTATTCGGCAGCTACCGCATGTTTCGGCTGAACGGCGGCCGAATAGTCGGTCATCAGGGTCTTGGCGATTTCGCCGACCTCGAAGCGATATGGGCCAATCTCGGAAACCGGAGTCACCTCAGCGGCGGTACCTGTGAGGAAGCACTGTTCGAAACCTTCCAATTCCTCCGGCATAATGGCGCGCTCGATGAGCTCGAAGCCGCGTTTGCCGGCAAGGTCGATAACCGTCCGGCGGGTAATACCGTCAAGGAAGCAGTCAGGTGTCGGTGTGTGGATCTTGCCGTCCTTGACGAAGAAGACGTTGGCCCCCGTCGCTTCGGCGATCTGTCCGCGCCAATCGAACATCAGCGCATCGGCATAACCCTTGGCTTCGGCCGCATGCTTGGAGAGCGTGCAGATCATATAAAGGCCGGCCGCTTTCGACTTCGACGGCGCAGTGCGCGGATCCGGCCTGCGGTACTCGGCGATGTCCAGGCGGATGCCCTTCAGTTTCTGCGCCGGATCGAAATAGCTCGGCCACTGCCAGATAGCGATTGCACAATTGATACGGTTGTTCTGTGCGGAAACGCCCATTTGTTCGCTGCCGCGCCAGGCGATCGGGCGAACATAGGCGTCGTGGAAGCCCTGCTTCTTCAGCAGCGCACGGCATGCGTCGTCGATTTCGGCGACGCTGAAGGGAATCTTGAACCCGAGCAAACGAGCCGATTCATGCAGCCGTTCGGTGTGTTCGGTCAGCTTGAAGATTTCCCCGCCGTAGGCGCGCTCCCCCTCGAACACGGCACTCGCATAGTGCAAGCCATGTGTAAGCACGTGGATCTTGGCATCTGCCCATTTGACGAACTCGCCATTCATCCAGATAAATCCGTCGAGCTGGTCGAAGGGAACGGATGCCATGAATACCTCCCGCGGGCCACTTGCCCGAGCATCATTGTGTTGCGTCTGCCGCCCGGCGGCAGCGCTTACACCGACGGGCAAATCGTAGGCGGATAAGGAGGAGAAGGCAAATCAAAGGAAGTTCCGGAAAAACGGCCCAACCTTGCCTTTTCGTTCGCAATCCGTCGAAAAGCTTGTCAAAAATTACCATCGACCCTAAAATATGTCAACATAGCTGACATAAATCCAAAAAGACCGGGATTCTCTATGACGGAACGCTTGCAGGGAAACGCCAACCCTATCCGGACGGCGTTGACGGAAGGGGACGGCATCGACTTCGCGCTCATCGAGCTGCTCTTCTTTGCCTATCGCGACTTCACCTCCGATCCTGACCAGATCCTGGCTGACTACGGCTTCGGCCGGGCGCATCATCGGATCCTGCATTTCGTCAATCGTATGCCGGGGCTTACCGTTGCGGAGCTGCTGGATGTGCTAAAGATCACGAAACAGTCACTGGCGCGCGTCCTGAAACAGCTCATCGACACGGGCCACATCATTCAGGTGCAAGGGCCACGGGATCGCCGACAGCGCGAACTTTACCCGACAGCCAAAGGGCGTACACTGGCGCTTGATCTGGCGCGGCCACAGTCACGCCGCATAAGGGAGGCACTGAGAGAAGCTGAACCTGGCGATCGTCAGACAGTGGAGCGCTTCCTGAAAGCGATGGTGAATCCGGAACTGAGGCCCCAGATCGACAATTTGCCCTAGGTCGCTGCAGCGGTCCGGGAAAGTGCATGGAGAACAGTGACATGACCGAGCCTGTGGCCGTGCCGCACGATGACGCACCACATCTGCTCGTCGTCGATGACGACACGCGCATTCGCAATCTGCTGAAACAGTTCCTGACCGAGCATGGTTTCCGAATCACCGTCGCTGGGAACGCTGACGAGGCGCGGCGCAAACTTGCCGGGCTCGACTTCGATCTGATCGTGCTTGACGTGATGATGCCCGGCGAAAGCGGCATCGAACTCACCAAGTCGCTGCGCTCGGAAAAAGATGTGCCGATCCTCATGCTGACGGCCTTGTCCGAAACGGACAGCCGCATCGTCGGCCTGGAGGCTGGCGCGGATGACTACCTTCCCAAGCCCTTCGATCCGCGGGAACTCATTCTTCGCGTCAACAACATCCTGCGGCGCGGCGGGCCGCAGCCGACGCCGAAACTGGAGCAAATCGTCTTCGGTCCCTACACATTCCAGATCGCAAGGCGCGAGTTGAAGAAGGGCGGCGAGCCACTGAAACTGACAGACCGCGAACAGGAGATCCTGGCGATCTTTGCCGAACGCGCCGGCGAGACAATCCCGCGTCACGAACTGGTTGCGGGGGAGTCGGATGTTGGCGAACGCACGATCGACGTACAGATAAACCGGCTGCGCCGTAAGATCGAGCGTGACCCGTCCAACCCGATCTGGCTGCAAACCGTGCGGGGCATCGGCTATCGGCTGAGTGTAGAGTAAATCGCGCTCTCTGTGAGGGCTCTCGCTCGCCGTGGTAAGCCGATAGCCCTATTCCTGCAGGATGCCGCGCAGGTCGAGCTTGGTGCATTTGCCGATGAGCAGATAGGGCATGTTCGCGCTTCCATTCGCGGCGTCGACATAGCCAATGCCGTAATTCTCCTGAAAGCGGAGCGTGCGCGAGGAGAAGGAGAATCCGTTGCCCAGGCCGCCGCAAAGAAGCCGGACCGAGCCGTCAGTCGGCCGCAGCGCCGGGCAATAGTGGCTGGGGGCAGCGTCGCCAATCCGCGTGACCGTGTATTCATCAGCCATGCCGGGCTGCAGAACGAAGACCCTGTCCTCGACACCGAAAGCGCGCACCTGCCATTTGCCGTCCGCCCAGCCGAAACCCGTAGAGAGCTGACCCACGCAGAGAAACGCCTCGGCGTTGGCTTCGGCAACGGGACCGATGAGCACCAGGCCCACAGCGGCGGCGATCAGACATTTCATGAATCACGTGACCAGTTGGCGAAACTGCCCGACCCTTCCCCGCGGAATTATCCGCTGCCTAGCCTAACCGCAGCTTAACACGCGATGGAAAGGAGAGGATTCGGCCACGCCAATGCGGATTCACCGTGGCTCATTTGACCGAGAACCCTATATGCCCTTCCCGGCACGCACAGATCCGTCCTTTGATTTTGGAAAAATGCCGGATTGTGGCTAGACTATCGGCTCTGACCGCCGTTCTGGTCCGAAGGCGCGGGCGACACGAATTAGGAAGGGTGGATGGCAACCTCCGAGATAACGCGGGCTGAGCGGGAGCATTCCCGCTCGCGCCTGGGCTATACGTTCGGCGTGGTGCGCCTGGGCTGGGTTCGTTTCTGGCGCTTCGTTTCACGCTATATGCCGAAGCGGCTATACGCGCGCTCGCTGATCATCGTCATTGCGCCGATGATCCTGCTTCAGTCCGTCATCGCTTTCATGTTCATGGAACGGCATTGGCAGACCGTAACTTTGCGCCTGTCACAGGCGGTCACGCGCGATATCGCCGCAATCATCGACATGATCGAGACCTATCCGCACGATCAGGCCTACTCGGAAGTAGTCCGCATCGCGCAGGAACGGCTCGCGCTGAAGATAGACATCCTCCCCCCGGATCCGCTGCCGCCGCCCGGCGCAAAACCATTCTTTTCGATTCTCGACCAGATCCTGTCGTCTGAGATAACCCGGCAGATCAACCGGCCGTTCTGGATCGATACCGTCGGCAACTCCAACATCGTCGAGATCCGTATCCAGCTTGAGGACAAGGTGCTTCGGGTCTTTGCCCGGCGCAGCCAAGCCTATGCTTCCAGCACGCATATCTTCCTGCTTTGGATGGTGGGTACATCGCTCGTGCTTTTGACGATCGCCATTCCGTTCCTGAGGAACCAGATACGGCCGATCATGAAGCTCGCCGAAGCGGCAGAGAGTTTCGGCAAGGGGCGGCCGATGCCGCGCGATTTCAAGCCGCGCGGCGCCGAGGAAGTGCGGCGCGCCGGCGTTGCGTTCATCCAGATGCGCGAACGCATCGAACGGCAGATCGAGCAGCGCACCGCAATGCTCACCGGCGTCAGCCACGATCTCAGGACGATCCTGACCCGCTTCAAGCTGCAGCTAGCGCTCGCCGGACG
>JBEVEP010000137.1:0-10372 GCA_040512755.1 Mesorhizobium sp. | reverse complement strand
GAACGTGTTACCGGCCAGCCAGATCATCTCTTTCTTCGTGAAGCGCAGTGTACGCGCGTGATCGAGTTGGTCCCGCAGTTCCTGCTCATCGATCTCCTCGGCGATTTTCACCGAGGTCGTCCGATTGATGAGGGAGAACGTCGCGTCGACCTTTGGGTACAAGCCCCAGATCATCTGCAGCATGAGCAGTTTGTAGAAATCCGTGTCGAGCAGGCTGCGGACGATCGGATCGAGTTTCCAGGTATGATTATAGACACGCCGGGCAATATCGGTTTTCGTCATGTCGAACTGCCGCCCTCCGGAGCCAAATCGTGCGCGCAGCAACCGCTGCGGCTGCCAATCTCCGGCCTATATCATCGAAATCGAACTCGCGCCTCTGGTTTGCAGTGCCGGATCGACAAAAATAGCGCCCACACGCCCACCCTTTCCCGCCGCGATCTCACCACGCTGCGCGGTAGATTGCTAATGCGTCCGCCTCTGAAACAGGCCGCGGATTATTGACGAGCAATCGGGTCTGCTTCATCGCGTCTGCCGCCATCTTCGGTAGATGATCCTCGCCGATGCCCACCTCGCGCAGGCGCGCGGCAAGGCCGAGCTTACCTGCCAGCGTTGCCAGCTTCTCAATGAAAGCCGCGCAAAGGCCCTGCGCTCCCTCCTCGGTCGATAGTGCGGGGAAGGCGTCTGCCGCAATGTCAGCGTATACCTGGGCCGCTACCGGAGCGTTGAACCGCAGAACATGCGGGAGGACCAAGGCGTTGGACAGGCCATGGGGTACGTGGAACGTCCCCCCGATCGGATAGGCCAAAGCATGGACCGCCGCCACCGGCGAGTTGGCGAAGGCCTGGCCGGCCAGCATGGAACCAAGGAGCATGGCCCCGCGTGCGTCAATATCCGTCCCGTTGGACACGGCGGTTTCAATGTTGGCGCCAAGAAGCCGCAACGCCTGTCGGGCAAGCATTTTGGAGATCGGATTGTTATTGGCGTTCTTCGAGGCATAGGCTTCGATCGCATGAACCATCGCGTCGATGCCGGTCGCTGCCGTGATTTGCGGCGGCAGGCCAAGCGTCAGTTCCGGATCGAGCACGGCGATGTCCGGCAGGATAACCGGCGATGAAACGCCCCGCTTTTCCTCTTCGCCGACCGTGATGATCGAGACGGGGGTAACTTCGGAGCCTGTTCCCGCAGTTGTCGGCACGAGCACTAGCGGCAGGCGTGGGCCCTTCGCGTTGGCCACGCCCCAAGCTTCATCAAGGTCCTCACCGGATCCGAGGAGCAAGGCAGCGAGCTTTGCGACATCAAGCGAGGAGCCACCGCCAAAGCCTATAACACCCGTGACGGCAGCATCGCGCCCTGCTTCGACAGCCCTCATCAGCGTTGCGCGAGATGGATCGGCTTCGACCGCATCAAACACCGTCAGCGAAAGCCCGGTCGCCTCGACCGACGCCATGGCCTCGTCGCAAAGGCCGAGCCTTCGCAGGCCCGGGTCGGTGACGAACAGCACTCTTGCGCCAAGACTTCCCGCCGCAATCTCACCGAGCCGTCTGGCCGAACCTGTCTCGAACACGATGGATGGGGTGGTATTGAAGACGAATGGCGTCATGGAGCGCTCCCATTCTCAACCAGCCTTCGCCGCGGACGTTGCGCGCCGTCTCCGAATGCTGATCTGCCCGGCGACCGGCATGTCAATCCGGCCGGACTCTTCCTGATGTTCGGCGAACAACCAGTCGACGAAGACGCGCACGATGGGCATCGCTTTCAGGTCGTTGCGGCACGCCACATAGAAAGCATCAACGGCAGGCATCGACAGATTGAACGGCGTGACCAGCTGTCCTTTGGCGAGAAGGCTACTTGCGGTCATTGTGTCGCCAAGGGCTACGCCGTGCCCATGCACTGCCGCCTCGATCGCGAGCCGCGCGTCGTTGAGATGATATTGCCTGCCGCGCTCGAGATCGAGCGCATCCGCAGCGGCAAGCCAGGTGTGCCATTCGCGTCCGTCGTCGGCGTGCAGGATGACGTGATCGGCGAGATCGCGGATCGTGCGGATCGGCTTGTTGTTGATGAGCGTCGGGCTGACGACCGGAAAGAGGTCGAAATGTGCCCAGAGTTTGAGCCAGCAATCTGTCCAGCTGCCGTTGCCATAGAGAATGCAGACATCGACATCCGCGGCATGAATGTCACCGGGATCGTTCGAAGCATTGAGCGTGAGGCTGATATCGGGAAATTGGGCGGTGAAACTGGCAAGCCGCGGGATGAGCCAGAACGACAATAGAGCCGGCACACAGCTGATGGACAGCGCGCCCGAACTGGTCGGCCGCGACATGCGCGCAGTCGCTGCCGCAATGCCTTCGAAAGCATTGGATACGGCAGGCAGGAGCTCCGCGCCATGTGATGTCAGCTTCAGCCTCTGTCCGGCACGTTCGAACAGGCGCACGCTTAGCGACGCTTCCAATGCCTTGATCTGGTGGCTGATTGCGCCATGCGTGACATGCAGCTCGCCAGCCGCCTTGGTGAGCGACCCATGCCGAGCAGCTGCCTCGAAAGCGCGCAACGGGTTCAAGGGCGGAAGTCGCCTTGCCATAGCCGACCTATGTGAAGAAAACTCACATCAAACCCTATAACAATATCAATTGCGTTTTCAATGACTCTGCCGCAACAATGGCGAAATGGTGCGACGTGGGACAAGAGGACAACCCGCGACAGCCGGTTATCCGGGGGTTTCGACCAAGTCCATATCCGTCGCAATGTCTCCATACTCGGGAGGACGTCCGAATGGCATGGGACCGCAGCAAGCTCGACGCCTTGCAGAGGAAATATGGCGAGAGCCATGGCGGTGAGTTGTTCGATCCGAAATTCCGCCGCGTCGCCGACAATATCTTTTCGGGAAGCGGAACACGCATGGCGCCCTATGCCGGCGTGCCGACTTTTCTCAGCGCCCCGTATCGCCAGATCGACGCGGACAATCCGGATTTCGGCGATCTCGAGGTCGCGATCGTCGGTGTGCCGATGGACCTCGGCGTCACCAACCGTCCAGGCTCACGCTTCGGCCCGCGTGCGCTGCGCGCTATCGAACGCGTCGGCCCATACAATCACGTCCTGGATTGTACGCCGGTCTTTGAACTTCGGGTTGCCGATATCGGCGACGTGCCGTTTGCCAGCCGTTACCGGCTCGAGCAAAGCCATGTCGACATAGAACGCCGCATTCGCCAGATCGTCGATGCTGGCGTTGTGCCGCTGTCGGTCGGCGGCGACCATTCGATGACCCATCCGATCCTCAAGGCCGTTGGCAGGGAACGTCCGGTCGGTATGATCCATATCGACGCACACTGCGATACCGCCGGCGCCTTCGACCAGACCAAATTCCACCACGGCGGTCCTTTCCGGAACGCCGTGCTTGACGGCGTGCTCGATCCGACGCGGACGATCCAGATCGGTGTTCGTGGCTCGGCCGAGTATCTGTGGGAATTCTCCTACGAAGCCGGGATGACGGTCATACATGCCGAGGAAATCTCGGGGATGGGCATTGCTGCTGTGATCGAGAAGGCTCGCAAGATCGTTGGCGACGGACCGACCTATCTCTCGTTCGACATCGACAGTCTCGACCCTGCCTTCGCACCTGGTACCGGTACACCGGAAGTCGGAGGACTGACGACGCGCGAGGTGCTCGAAATCCTGCGCGGCCTCAAAGGTCTCAACCTTGTTGGGGGCGACGTGGTGGAGGTCGCGCCGCAATACGATGCCACGACCAACACCGCGCTGGCCGGAGCGCAGGTGCTGTTCGAAATTCTTAGCCTGATGGTCTTCAGCCCGTTCGTCGCGAGCAAGCGAGGCTCCGGCGCATGAATTAAAACAGGCGCGCCACCGAGCTGCATGGGAGCAGCGCGGGGGCAACGCCGCAAAGAAAACCTGACCGGAAACACCACAACAAGCCGGTCGGGCCGCTATCTGCAATCTGAAAGAGGGAACAAACACATGAATCTCAAAAGCACGCTTTATTCATCGCTCATGGCAGTCGCGCTGGTTGCCGGCGCAAGCGCTGCAAAAGCAGACGCTGTCGACGACATCACCAAAGCCGGCGTTATCAATGTCGGCGTATTCGCAGACTTTCCTCCGTTCTCCTCGGCGAGCGCCGACATGAGCCTGAAGGGCTACGACATGGACGTCGCCCAATACATCGCCGACACACTCAAGGTTAAGCTCAATCCGGTCCCGGTTACCGGCCAGAACCGCATTCCCTATCTGACCGAAAAGCGCGTCGATATGCTGATGAGCGTCGGTTACAGCAAGGAGCGCGAGCAGGTCATCGATTTCGCCGCCGCCTACGCGCCCTACTACATCGCCGTCATCGGCCCGGCTGCTCTCGAAGTCAAAGGCAAGGAAGACCTCGGTGACAAGAGCATCGCCGTCAACCGCGGCACTTTGGAGGATACATCACTGACCGAGGCGGCGCCGGCCACTGCGGACATCAAGCGCTTCGACAATTACAATGCAGTGATCCAGGCCTTCATCTCCGGCCAGACCCAACTGATGGTGGTTGGTAACGATGTCGGCGCGCAGGTTCTCGCGCGGCAGGAAGAGCTGAAGCCGGAGCAGAAGTTCCAACTCCTCACCTCGCCGTCTCACATTGGCCTCAACAAGAACGAGGACCGGCTCAAGACTGCGATCAACGACGCCATCGCCAAGATGCAGGCGGACGGCAAATTGAACGCAAGTTCCGAAGCCTGGCTGAAGACCCCCCTCAATCCTGAAAACCTCAAGGATTGATTGAGCCGTGGCCTACGGCCTCAATTTCGGCTGGCTGACTGAGGGGATCGAGACGATCGCGAAGGGCGCTGCCATGACGATCCTGCTGATCGTCGTGGCGGGGCTGGCCGGCACCTTGCTCAGTATCCTCGGCGCGGCGGGTCGGCGTAGCGGCAACAAGCTGCTGGGCAAGGCGATCAGCCTCTATGTCGAGCTGGTCCGTAACACGCCGTTTCTCGTCCAACTCTTCTTCATTTTCTTCGGCCTTCCATCGATCGGCATCCGGCTCGACCCGGTCGTGGCCGCGATGATCGCGATGACCCTCAATCTTGCCGCCTACGGCACCGAAATCGTCGGGGCCGGACTCGATGCCGTTCCGCGCGGTCAGAAGGAGGCAGCGCTTGCGCTTGGGCTGAGGCCGAGGCAGGTTTTCGTCAAGGTCGTGCTGCCACAGGCGTTGGTTGTGATCTATCCCGCATTGACCAGCCAGATCATCATCATGATGCTGGAATCTGCTGTCGTGTCGCAGATCGCCGTGCGCGAGCTCACCTACGAGGCCGACATGCTACAGGCGCGCACTTTTCGCGCGTTTGAAACCTATCTCGTGGTGACGCTGGTTTATCTCGGTCTGAGTGTCGGCTTGCGGCGCGTGATGGTTGCCGGCGGGCGCCGCGTCCTCTCCGGAGGAGTGTCGTGATCGAGTTCACCTTTTGGGACATATTGCGCAACCTGCTTCTCGCGGCGCGCTGGACCGTGCTCCTCTCGGCCGTAGCCTTTGCCGGCGGGATAGCCGTTGGGCTCGCAATACTGCTTTTGCGGATCGACAAGCGCCCTTGGCTGCGGCGCGGCGCCGAACTCTATATCGCCCTCTTCCAGGGTACGCCGCTGCTCATGCAGCTTTTCCTTCTGTTCTTCGGCTTGCCGCTGCTTGGATTGAAGATTGAGCCCTGGACAGCAGCGGTCCTCGGCCTGACATTTTGCGCAAGCGCATTTCTGGCGGAAATCTGGCGCGGCGGCGTGGAAGCTCTGCCGCGCGGACAATGGGACGCGGCGGCAAGTCTCGGCTTGCACTATGTGGCCCAACTGCGCTTGATTATCCTGCCACAGGCCTTTGCGATCACGCGGCCTCCAACCGTCGGTTTTCTCGTGCAGCTGATCAAAAGCACAGCATTGACATCGATCATCGGGTTCGAGGAACTCGTCCGCACCTCGAACGCCATCAACAACGCGACATTTGAACCCTTTACCGTCTATGGGCTCGTCGCGCTGATTTATTTCGCGCTCTGCTTTCCGCTAACACGTTATGCGCGCATGCTGGAAAACCGGGCGGCCGTGCACTGAGCGTGAACGGTCCTGAACAAACCAACCGAGTGGGAACCAGCCGGGCAACCGGCGACAAAGGAGAAGAAAGATGAGTGCATATCCCAAGAACGGAATCAGCCGGCGAACGATGCTGGGCGCCGGCCTTGCCACTGCCGGTCTGCTGGCCATGCCTTCGATCCTCAGAGCACAGGACAAGTCGCTGAAGATCGGCGTCTATGGCGGTTACTTCAAGAAATCGTTCGACGAGAATATTTTCCCCGAGTTCACCAAGGCGACCGGCATTGCCGTGGAATCGATCGCGGAACCGACCGGCGAGGCCTGGCTCGTGCAGCTCGAGCAGGCGGCGAAGGCCGGGCAGGCGCCCGCCGACGTGTCGATGATGTCGCAGACTTCTACCTTGAAGGGTCAGGCGACCGAATTGTGGACACCGATCGATCCCGCAAGGATCAAGCACTATGACAGCCTGCTTGAACATTTCATCAACAAGTATCCGGACGGCCGAGTTGCCGGCATAGGGGCCGTCGCGTGGTACATCACGCTGGTCACGAATACCGACGTCTTCAAAGAACCGCCCACGTCCTGGGCTGCGCTTTGGGATCCCGCCAATCAGGACAAGCTCGGCCTGTTGGCGCTAGCATCCAACTCGTTCCTGCTGGAAGTCACGGCAAAGACTTTCATGGGCGGCACGAATGCGCTCGACACCGAGGAGGGCATCCTGAAGGCATTCGAAAAACTCGCAGAGGTAAAGCCGAACGTCCGACTCTGGTATCGTGACGAGGCACAGTTCGAGCAGGCGCTGAAGTCTGGCGAGATTCCGATGGGCCAGTACTACCACGATGTCACCGGCCTTGCGGCAGCGGACGGCCAGCCGGTGCGCTCGACTTTCCCGAAGGAAGGCGGCATTCAGGATTCGGGCAACTGGGTTATCTCACGCGCCTCAACCAAGGCCGATGAAGCACATACCTTTATCGACTATATGAGCCAGCCGGCCATCCAGGGACTGATGTCGCGCAAGGTCGGCACTGCGCCGACACTCAAGAAAGAGGTGCTGGACCTGACACCGGAGGAATTCGCGGCGGTTTCGTCGGAGATCGACCCGATCATCCCGCGCTATGACCTTTATACGACCAAGGCTGACTGGATTAACCAGAAGTGGACCGAGCTCATCGTCGGGGGCTGAGGCGCAAACCAGCGAGCCCGTCTCTGCGCTTGCGGGCGTACGTCCGAGCTTGAAAGTGCACGTCTCGGGGGTAGCGGCCAAGCGTTGGCCGCCGCCCGCGGCGTCTCAGCAGCTGCCGCAGCAAGGTCGGCGCGGCGTCAACCATCGGCGCCGCTGCCTTGCCCAAATCAGCCAGCGCTTGGACGACTGCGCTGGATGAACATAGCAATGCATTGACTGCCGGAGTTGCAGCCCGCAGTGTTCGAGAAACAGGTGAGGAGTGCGATGTCAGGACTGACGCTTCAGGACGTTTCGAAGCAGTTTGGCAGTTTCACTGCGGTCGACAACGTGCAGCTTACTGTGCCCCACGGTACCTTTGTCTGCATGCTCGGCCCGTCCGGCTGCGGCAAGACCACGCTTCTCCGGATGATCGCCGGACTGGAAGAGCCGACAAGCGGGGCAATCGTCCTCGACAATCAGGACATCACGCCGATCCCGACCCACAGGCGGAACCTCGGCATGGTTTTCCAGTCGCTCGCGCTGTTTCCCCACCTTTCGGTTGGTGACAACATCTCCTATCCGCTGCGTATCCGTGGCGCATCGCGCGACGAGCAGAAGAAGCGCACGGATGAATTGCTCAATCTCATCCACTTGCCCGGCTTCGCCGACCGGCCCGTGGCCAAACTGTCTGGCGGCCAACGCCAACGCGTCGCAATCGCCCGCGCGCTCGCCATTTCCCCGAAGCTCTTTTTGCTCGACGAACCGCTGTCGGCGCTCGACGCCAAGCTGCGGGAGGCAATGCAGGTCGAGTTGCGGCAATTGCAACAGACGCTCGGCATCACAACGATCGTCGTCACACACGACCAACGCGAGGCGATGACCATGGCCGATCTGGTCGTGGTCATGGGCAATGGCAAGATCCGCCAGGCGGCCTCTCCGATCGAAATCTATCGCAAGCCGGCCGATGCATTCGTGGCCGACTTCATCGGCTCGACAAACCTGCTGGAGATCGAGGCAGACGGTTCGGGGCGGGCCGTCATGCTTGGCCATTCGGCCCCAGGACTCAAGCTTCCGAACGGCATGCGCAAAGCTTCGGTATCGATCCGGCCCGAAGATGTTCACCTGATCGAACCGGGAGCCGACACCATCACGGGCATCGTCACCTTCGTGCGCGATCTTGGCGGCACGATCGAAACCTTCGTCGAGGTGGACGGCAAGTCCATCGTGGCGGTCGCCACGCCACGTGAACGGCCAAACGTCGTTGAAGGGCAGAAGGTGGGTATCGTCCTTCCGCCCGAGAGCTGCGTGGTTCTGAAACAATGAGACGCGAGCCTCCCAAAGCACTGGCAGATTACGCGCCGCTCGCTTTTCCGGCGTTCATGCTCATTGTGTTCTTCGTCATCCCGTTTTCGACGATGATCGGTGTGAGCTTTTTCAAGCGGAATCCGGCGGGTTTCTACACGCCTGATTTCGTCTTCGACAATTATGCGCGGTTCCTTTCCACCTTCTTTGGAACCGTGCTCGGCTTTTCGCTGATGCTGGCCGTGACGGTGGCGATCTGCTGCGTGACGATCGCTTTTCCGTTCACCTACCTTCTGACCCGGCAGTCGAGAAAGGTGCAGACGGTCTGGCTGGTCTGTCTGCTTTCGGTTCTGTCGCTGTCGGAGGTCATTATCGGTTTTGCCTGGTCGACGCTTTTCTCGCGTACCGCGGGCATCACCAACCTTCTGGTCGGCGCCGGGCTGATGAGCGAACCCAAGGCGCTTCTCCCGGGCTTTGGCGCAGTGCTCACCGGCATGGTCTATCAGGCGCTGCCCTACACGATCCTCGTGCTCTATCCTGCTCTGGTACGGCTTGACCCGACACTGCTGGAGGCGGCTCGCTCGCTCGGTTCCTCACCGCCCCGGGCCTTCCTGAACGTCGTCGTGCCGGCGCTGCGCAATACGATCGTTGCCACGCTCATCATGGTTTTTGTGTTTGCACTCGGTTCATATCTGCTGCCGCAGATTCTTGGCCGTCCGCAGCACTGGACCCTTTCGGTGCTGATCACCGACCAGGCGATCTATCAGTCCAACATGCCGTTCGCCGCGGCGATGGCGGTGTTCCTGGTGCTGATGTCTCTGGCTTTGGTGGGCCTTACGCTGCTGGTTGGGCGCAGGGAGAGCGCGGCATGACCGAAACATTGCTTCGACGCCTCTATATGTTCCTTGTCGGACTGTTTCTTGCCGCGCCGCTCATCGTGGTCGCGGGTGTGTCCGTCAACGAAAAGCAGGACCTGGCCTTTCCGCCGAAGGGTTTCTCGCTTTCTTGGTATTCGGAGATCTTCACAAACCCGGAATGGCGCAGCGCACTCATCGCGTCCGTGCTGCTCGCCTTGACTGCTGCCGCCATCGCGGTCGCCATCGCACTGCCACTGGCCTGGTTTCTGTGGCGACGCGTTGCGCCCTGGGCGAATGTTTTCCAGCTGCTCGGCGTGGCGCCCTTCATTCTGCCGCCGGTCATCACCGCGCTCGGCTTCCTCACATTCTGGGCGACTACCGGCTTTTACGGACAGACCTGGACGGCAGCGATCAGCCACGGCATTTTCTTCGTCACGCTTCCGCTGGTTACGCTGTCGCTCGGCTTCGCCTCGATCGACCGCTCGCTCGTCGAAGCGGCGTCGACCATGGGCGCAGATGACCGTACGGTGCTGAGAACGGTCGTGCTGCCGCTGATCCTGCCCTATCTCGTTTCGGGCTACGCCTTCGCCTTCGTCCTGTCGCTCAATGAGTACATCGTTGCCTACATGACGATCGGCTTCACGCGGGAGACGCTGCCCATCAAGATCTTCAACGCTCTGCGCTACGGCTACACGCCGACTATGGCGTCGGTGTCGATTTTCTTCGTAGCGATCGCCGCCGTCGTCTTCGGCCTGATTGCGAAATTCGGCGATATCAGGCGGCTGCTCGGCGCCATGTCATCGGAGCCATGAGCATGCGGATCGCGGCCCTCCAGATGCGAGCCGTGCCGGGCGATCCGGAAGCCAACCTCGCCCGCATCGAACGGGCCGTTCGCGAAGCAGCGGAAAAACGCGTGGACCTGCTGATCGCGCCGGAACTTGCCGTTACCGGTTACGGCGCGGGCGATACGATTCAGGAGCTCGCCCAGCCT
>JBEVEP010000415.1:0-3120 GCA_040512755.1 Mesorhizobium sp. | reverse complement strand
TGCACCGGCGAACATTAGAAAATGACCACATGCTGCTGCAAAGGGCGGCCGCCAAGTGCGGTACCAGAGGCACTTGCCGTAGAGCCTCATATGTGAATATAGTATTCATAAAAGAAGAGAGGACGCGGGGAGCGCGGCAATCGTGGCGAAATGCCGTGCCGGCTGTTCGAGGGTAAGAGGGCCACGAGAGGGGCAAACATGACAGGAACTTCGACAGTTGGCGTCTCCTCAACCCATCCGCCAGATATGCCGCACGAGCATGCGGAGCTACCTGTCTGGAATTCGGAGAACTGGTTCTATGAGGATTGGTTAGTCGGCCAGAAGATCCGCTCGCTTCGAAGGACCTTGTCTGAAGGCGAAAGCCATTTGTTCAACGCGCTGGTCCTGGACATTCACCCCTACGTGCAGGATCAGATGTTTGCGGAGCGCGAAGGCATATTCGGCAAACGTCTCGTCGCTGGCGCGTTCGTATTCTCGGCCGGGCTAGGGCTGGTCGCGACCAACTGCGTGAATGCTTTCTCATACGGCTACGACAAATTGCGATTCATCAAGCCGGTCTTCATCGACGATACGATCTATTCGATCCGAACCAACCTCGCCAAAACGCCACGCTATAAGGACATGGGGCTGATCCGAGCCAGCTATCAGGTCTTTAAAGGCGAAGGCGAACTCGTGCTCTACTGCGAACACCTGCAGACGGTGAAGTACCGGAACCCAACCGATTTTGTCGGCAAGACAGAGAAATAGCAGCATGATCAGCGACAAGGAACTGCCGCTTGCCGGTCTCATCGTCGTCGATCTCAGCCAGTTTCTGTCGGGACCCTATTGCTCTCTTCGCCTCCTCGACCTTGGAGCGCGCGTCATCAAGGTCGAACGGCCAGATGGTGGAGACCTGTCACGACATCTCTATCTCAGCGACACGGAAATCGGGGGAGATTCCACGATCTTCCACGCCATCAACCGGTCCAAGGAGAGCATTGCGATCGACCTGAAGCGCGAGGCCGATATCACCGTTCTGCGCAACCTTCTCTCGAACGCCGATGTTGTGATCCAGAATTTCCGTCCAGGAGTAATAGAGAGACTGGGTCTCGACTACGAAGAGGTTCGTAAAATCAATCCACGGATCGTCTACGCGTCGATAAGTGGCTACGGCGAGGAAGGCCCCTGGGTAAGCCGGCCAGGGCAGGACCTATTGGCCCAGTCACGCTCGGGCGTGATGTGGCTCAACGGCGACGAGGAGCAAGGGCCGGTTCCGATCGGGCTCGCTATCGGAGACATGCTCGCCGGAGCGGCAGCCGCGCAAGGCATCCTGGCGGCACTTGTACGGCGCGGCGTTACCGGCCAGGGCAGCCATGTCGAGACAAGCCTGCTCGAAGCCCTGGTGGATCTGCAGTTCGAAGTGCTGACGACGTATCTCAATGACGGCCGCAGGCTACCGCGTCGCTCAGCCACCCGCAGTGCACATGCCTACCTCTCTGCACCGTATGGCGTTTATGCAGCGAAAGACGGCTACCTGGCGATCGCCATGACTCCGATCCCGAAGCTGGAGGATTTGCTTTCAGCAGAAGACCTCGCTCCCTATCGCAACGACCCCGCAAGCTGGTTTACAGCGCGAGATGAAATCAAAGCGATTATTGCCCGGCGGATCGCAACTCGAACCGTCGAGGAATGGCTGGCGGTTCTCGAACCCGCCGATATCTGGTGCGCAAAGGTCATGAACTGGCCGGAGCTCCTCGACAGCAAAGGTTTCGAGGTACTGGATATGCTTCAGACCGTGACGCGGGACGACGGTGTAGCCATACTGACCACACGCTCACCGCTTCGCGTGAACGGGGTCCGAACAACCGTGGTGCGCGCAGCACCACGTGTCGGAGAACACAGCGACAGTATCCGGGACGAGTTCGGTCTGTGACCGCCAAGAATTTGAAAGGCATGACCTGGAGCCATGCGCGCGGCTATGATCCGGTGGTCGCTTGCGCTCAGCTTTGGAAGGAGAAGACGGGCACCGCGATCGAATGGGACAAACGCTCGTTGCAGGATTTCGAGTCCTTTCCTGTTCAGGAACTCGCGCGCGCCTACGATCTGATTGTCATTGACCATCCGCATGTCGGCCAGATCACAGCCGAAGGGTGCCTCGAACCGCTGGACGGGGCCGGGCGGCAAGCTGATCTGATTGCGCTTTCGAAGGCCAGTGTTGGACGATCCTATCCCAGCTATACATGGCAGGGTCGGCAATGGGCGTTTCCGATCGACGCCGCGGCGCAGGTTCAGGCTTGGCGCCCGGACGCCCTCAAGGCTGCTCCGACGCATTGGAACGATGTTCTCGCTCTTGCACGTGCGGGCCGCGTGCTCATTCCGTTTCGGCCCCCACACTCTCTGATGACGTTCTACACGCTTTCAGCCAATCCGGGTCACGCCTGTGAGAGCGAAGGGCCGTCGGACCTCGTCGACCGAGAGGCGGGAACCAAGGTGTTTGAAATGATGCGCGAAATCGCATCGTTCGTCGATCGCACCTGTTTCGACATGGATCCGATCGCGGTTTTGGAGTTGATGGCCAGCCGAGAGTCACCCGCTGTTTGTGCGCCATTGATCTACGGCTATGTCAGTTATGCGATCGACGGCTTCCGGGCCAGCCGGCTCGCCTTCGCCGATATCCCTGCCGCAGGCGCCAAGGGTCCGATCGGTTCGGCGCTGGGCGGGACGGGCATCGCGGTATCAGCTTTCTCCAGCGCCAAAGATGCTGCCATCGACTTCGCCTACTGGATAGCGAGCGGTGACATCCAGCGTGGTCCCTACGCCGCTGCGGGCGGTCAGCCCGGCCACGCTGCTGCTTGGGCAGACGCTGCCGTCAACGCCGCGACCAACAACTTCTACCGACATACGCGCGCAACCCTCGAGGGTGCCTGGGTGCGGCCGCGTCATGCTGGATACATGGCGTTCCAGCAGGCCGCATCCGATCGTCTCAACACCGGATTGACGGGAGACGATCAGGGCTCGAAGGTCATCGATGACATCAATCGCCTCTTCCGGGAGAGTTTCGCAATCTAACGAGGGGTCTGTTGGGATTCAGGTCAGGCCGCGTCGAAAATGGTGGATTTCGAGAACCGGAACGGAGCGTAC
>JBEVEP010000411.1:0-41731 GCA_040512755.1 Mesorhizobium sp. | reverse complement strand
AAACAACGAAAGCGAACCATCCACGTAAGTTGTTGAAATTATTGGTGGGTGTGCCCGGGATCGAACCGAGGACCCGCTGATTAAGAGTCAGCTGCTCTACCAACTGAGCTACACACCCACGCGCCAGATATACTGACGGATGGCGCGCATATAGCCATACCGTACCCGCCTGTCCAGCCCTCAGATTAGGCATTCAGTCGCAGGGCGGAAAGATCACTGTTTTGGAGAGTTCCCCGCAGTCGTACCGTCGCGCCGGGACTGCTCGTGTACGGGGCAGGCGCCTTTTTCGCGGCGAACGGTAGACTATGCACGCGGGCAGACGAAGTGCCTCGACTTAAGCAAATCGCCCGAACCCTGAAACTGGCAATTTGCCTGTCTGATGGCTTTGGGCCGTTCTTGCGCATCGGATTCATCCGAAAACGCTGTAGTGCGCCCCGTTCAGGCGGTCAGTGCCTGGGTAAGGTCCGCTATCAGGTCGTCGGCGTCCTCTATGCCAGCCGAAAGTCGCACCAGCGAGTCGGAGATTCCTATTCTTGCGCGAGTCTCGGCAGGAATGCTGCCATGGGTCATCAGGGCGGGGTGTTCGATGAGGCTTTCGACCCCTCCCAAACTTTCAGCCAGCGTGAAAAGCTGAGTGCGCTCCAGAAAACGCTTCGTTCCCGCGAGGTCACGGTCAAGTTCGACTGTCAGCATGCCCCCGAAGGCGTGCATCTGTGCCTTGGCGATATGGTGCTGAGGGTGGCTTGGAAGGCCCGGATAAATGACGCGACGAACGTCCGGCCTCCGCTCCAGCCATTCGGCGATCTTCTGGCCGTTGGAGGAGTGGCGCTCCATTCTCAGCGCCAACGTCTTGATGCCTCTCAGTGCAAGGAAGCTGTCGAATGGGCCGGAGATCGCTCCGACTGCGTTCTGGAGGAATTTCATCCGATCCCGGAGGTCAGCGTTCTCGCCGACGACCACGCAGCCTCCCACCATGTCGGAATGACCGTTGAGATACTTTGTCGTTGAATGCACGACGATATCGATGCCGAGTTCCAGCGGCCGTTGCAGATAGGGGCTGCAGAAAGTGTTGTCTGCCACCGAAATGAGGTTCTTGCGTTTTGCCAGGGCGGCGATCCCTTCGAGATCAACGATACGGAGGAGGGGATTGGTCGGCGACTCAACCCAGAGCATCCGTGTATCGGGCCGGATAGCCGCCTCCACTGATGCGGGATCGGTGAAATCGGCAAAGGTCACCGAGAGACCGGCTGAACGCTTGCGTACGCGTTCGAGAAGCCGGAAGGTGCCACCATAGATATCGTCGGTAGCAACGATATGGGCGCCGGCGTCGAGCAGTTCGAAAACAGCAGCAATGCCTGCCAGTCCAGATGCAAAGGCGAAGCCCGCCGTACCGCTCTCCAGATCAGCGATTGCCCGCTCGAAGGCCATCCGCGTCGGGTTTTGGCTGCGCCCATATTCGAAGCCCTTGTGTACGCCCGGACTTTGCTGGGCGTAAGTCGACGTCGCGTAGATCGGGACCATCACCGCGCCGGTTGTCGGATCATGGCTTTGTCCGCCGTGGATTGTGCGCGTGGAGAAGGCGAGGCGATTTCTGGGAGCGTGGCTCATTGGTTGCGTCTCAAATGGTTTATCAGGTCGATGCGGGTGATTAGCCCGACAAACTCGTCTTTGTCGAAGACGATCGCAACTTCGTTGCGGTCGAAGACAGGCAGCAAGGCATCGAGTGATTGGCTGGCCTGCAGAATGTGAAGCTCCGACACCATGGCCGTGCGCACCGGCCCGTTGAAGCGGTCCCAACGTCCCTGATAAGGCCCCTCGACGACAGTCAGAATGTCGCTTTCATCGACAATGCCGACGAGCTTGCCGTCGTGCAACACCGGGAGTTGCGAAACATCGCCGCGGCGCATGCGGCCATAGGCGGTGAGCAGCGTGTCGTCCGGCCCGACGAAGACCGTGCCACCTTCGCGGTGGGAGCGGGCGACCAGATCCCGCAGATCGCCATGGTGCTTCACCTCCGAGAGCCCCTGTTCCGCGAGCCAGAAATCGTCGAAAACCTTCGAGAGGTACTTGTTGCCGCTGTCACAAACGAACGTCACGACACGCTTGGCGGTCTTTTGCTCGCGGCAATAGCGAAGCGCAGTAGACAACAAAGTGCCGGAGGAGGAGCCGGCAAGAATCCCTTCCCTCGAAAGCAGATCGCGCACTGCCAGCATGCTCTGCTTGTCGGGAATCGAATAGGCACGGCCCACCAGCGAGAGATCCGCATTCGGCGGGACGAAGTCTTCGCCGATGCCTTCGACGGTCCAGCTTCCAGCCTCCTCCATTCGCCCGGTCTTGATGAAAGGCGCAAGCACCGACCCGACCGGATCGGCGAGCACCATCTCAGTCTTGGGTGACACCTGCTTGAAAAACCGGCCGAGACCGGTCAGGGTTCCGCCGGAGCCGACGCCGACGACGACGGCATCGACATCCTTGTCGAGCTGTTCCCAGATTTCCGGACCTGTCGTTGTTTCATGGGCCAGGGGATTGGCCGGGTTGGCGAACTGGTTCACGTAGAAGGCGCCGGGCGTGCCTGCCGCGATCTTCTCGGCCATGTCCTGATAGTACTCGGGATGGCCCTTGCCCACGTCCGAACGGGTCATGCGGACCTCGGCGCCCAGGGCTCTGAGGTGCTGGATTTTCTCACGGGACATTTTGTCGGGAACAACCAGCACGATACGGTATCCTTTTGGTATCCCCACCTGGGCCAGTCCGAGGCCTGTATTGCCCGCCGTTGCCTCGACAATGGTCCCACCGGGCGCCAACCGGCCATAGCGCTCGGCATCCGCAATCATGGATAGCGCGATGCGATCCTTGATCGATCCGCCCGGGTTTTGGCTTTCAAGCTTGATGAACAGACGGCATTTTCCGGCATCGAACTTGGTCAACTCGATAATCGGGGTTTCTCCGATTAATTCCAGAACGGATCCGTATGGCTTGTGAAGGCGGGCCATGATGCCTCCTTGCTCTGTCTGGCTCTTGAATGGCCAATCTATCGGTATCTACCTTGATTTTGTCGTTGCCGTCCCTCACGGGCGGCAGGGCATAGTCAGGCAGCTTTTCGGAACTGGCGGGCGTGCGGAACATTTTTCCTTTTTGCCGCTAAATACCGCGCCGCAAAGGGATCACGAACCAACAAGTACCAATTCAGCGAAAAATTTTCCTACCGCGTCTGCCCAGAATCTGCCGCCGTGATGCGGGTGTCAGCAATCCTGGAACACAAATAAATGTTAGGCCCTTCGGTCCGCCTTGCACATTCAAAAGCGGGCCAGTCGCATATTGTTTTTTTCGAACAGCCCCGGAACTTTTCTTCCCTTCGCGAGTTTGCAGCAACGGTGACGGGTGATCCCCCACCCCATGGCCCGTCATCTTTGCTCTTGGGCCGGTCGAAAGGCCGGCTCTTTCTTCGTTTGCACGTCACGGAAAAACCGCAGGAACCGGCCGCAATCAACAGCGTTAGGCATGTAGCGAACTCCTGCCGCGAACGAGGATACGCGCCGATGGCCCCGCGTCCTGCCTGGAAAGGGTATTTGAAGCTTTCACTGGTGACGTGCGCTGTCGAACTCACCAGCGCGACGACCGAAAGCGAAAAGATCGTCTTTCACATTCTGAATCGCAGAACCGGAAACACTGTTCGGCGTCAGTATGTCGATGCCACGACCGGCAAGCCGGTCGAGGAGAAGAATGAGGTCAAAGGGTACGAGCTTGGCGGCGATGAGTTTTTGCTGATCGAGGAGGACGAGATCGACGCGGTGCAAATCGAGTCTTCGCACACACTCAGCCTCGACAGGTTTGTCAGCAAATCGGACATCGAGAAAATCTATCTGGATATGCCTTACTATCTAACCCCGGCAGATGAAGTCTCCGAGGAGGCATTTGCCGTCATCAGGACTGCGCTTGAGGAAAAGAAAATGGTCGGCCTGACACGGATCGTGCTTTGGCGGCGTGAGCGGCCTGCCGCCATAGAACCGTTCGGAAAGGGCATGCTGCTCACGACACTGCGTTATGACAAGACCGTTCGCCAGCCCGACGAGATCATTGATGGATTCGACGAGCCGAAGCCGGATGGCAAACTTGTTGAGCTGGCGATGCGCGTCATCGAGAAAAAACAGGCGAAGTTCGATCCCGGGCAATTCAAGGACAAACATGAACAGGCGTTGACCAAACTCGTCCGGGCGAAGAAGTCTGGCCGCAAGGCGCCGGCAACCAAGGAGCCGTCGAAGCCATCCAATGTGATCAATCTCTTCGATGCGCTGAAGGAGAGTCTTTCCTCCGGCGAGGCAGGCGATAGCACTCGCGCAGCTGCTTCCAGGTCTCGGAAGCCCGAGGCTGGAAAACGTGGGTCCACCCCAAAAGCAAAGAGGAACAGCAGGAAGCCGGCATCGTCGCATAAGCGTCAAGCTGGCTGAGCTGGCGGCATCGTGGCAAATCTCGAGCGATATCGCGCCAAACGGGACTTCCGGGTTACCAGCGAACCGTCAGGTCGAACCAGCCGCCGTGCGGGGTCGCCGTCGCGCGGCGGGATATTTGTCATCCACAAGCATGACGCCACGCGATTGCACTATGATCTTCGCCTCGAACATGACGGCGTGTTGTGGAGTTGGGCGGTTACCCGCGGGCCTAGCCTTGACCCGTCCGAGCGAAGGCTCGCAATCCATGTTGAAGATCACCCGCTCGATTACGCCTCCTTTGAAGGCGCGATCCCTGAGGGTGAGTATGGCGCCGGCGCCGTGATCGTCTGGGACGAGGGGATATGGAAGCCGGAAGGGGATCCGGCTGCGGGTATGAAGAAAGGCCATCTCCGCTTCGAACTTCAGGGAAACAAACTGAACGGAACGTGGCATCTGGTTCGGCTGAAACAGCGTCCCAGGGAGAAGCGCGATAGCTGGCTCTTGATCAAGTCGGATGATGAATTCGCCGATCGTAAAGGAGACATTCTTGAGGACGCCCCTCAGTCCGTGAAGTCTGGCATGACGATCGAGGATACGGCTGGAGGAACGAAGCCGCTTCGCGCGAAAAAAACCGGAAAGGCCAAGGGTGAAGGGTCAGATAAGCAAGGTAAGGCCGGCGCAAGTAAGACGCGGACCGCGATGCCTGGCTTCATCCCGCCATGCCTGGCCCGGCTGAAAAGCAGTCCTCCACCCGGCGAGGGATGGGTTCACGAAGTCAAGTTCGATGGCTATCGCATTCAGGCGCATGTCTCCGGCGATAAAGTGAAGCTCTACACCCGTACGGGGCTTGATTGGACGGACCGATTTGGCGGCCCCATCACCGAGGCACTGGAGAAGCTCGGGACGCACGCCATAGTCGACGGAGACATTGTCGTTCTGAACAGAAGCGGCATTTCCGTCTTCTCCGAACTTCAACTTGCACTTTCCGAAAATCGCACGGATCGAATGCTCTTCTATGTATTCGACCTCCTGCATCTCGATGGAACAGACCTGACCTCCGAGCCGCTACTCGAGCGCAAGGAGCAGCTCAGGGATCTCCTCTCCGACGGGAGCGGTGAAGGCGTCCTGCGCTACAGCGAGCATTTCACGGAACCGGGCAAGGTCATGCTGGCGCATGCCTGTCGCATGGGACTGGAAGGCGTTGTGTCCAAACGCGCCGATGCGGCCTACCACAGCGGCCGCGGCCACGATTGGATCAAGTCGAAATGTTCGCTCCGTCAGGAATTCGTGATCGCCGGTTATGTGCCATCGGAAGTCAAGGGAAGAGGACTGCGATCGCTGGTCCTCGCCTACAAGGAGGGCAAGGATTGGAAGCCCGCGGGTCGTGTCGGCACAGGCTTTTCCGGAAGGATGACGAGTGAGCTGAAGGAGAGGCTCGACGCTGTTTGCACCGGTGCGTCAATCCTCCAGGGATCGGCGGGCCGGGAAAAGGGGATAGTGTGGGTCAAGCCCGAACTCGTTGCGGAAATCGAGTTCCGTTCGTGGACGAGGGGCGGTAGCATTCGACATGCGTCGTTCCAGGGTCTGCGCGAAGACAAGCCGGCCGGGGAGGTAGTCATGGAGAAGCCCGAACCAGCCGGCGAAGCGAAGTCAGGCGAGGCCAATGCCAAGCGGCGCGGCAAAAACGAGGCCGCATCCCCGGCGGCGGGCAATTCGGCGCCGAGAACTGCGGTGGTCCTTTCCAGCCCGGACAAGGCACTTTGGCCGGACGAAGGCGTGACCAAGCAGGATCTGCTCAACCACTACGCCGCGGTATGGCCGCGCATGAAGGATTTCGTCGTCGAGCGCCCCTTGGCGCTCGTTCGGGCGCCAGACGGAATCGGCGGGCAGCGTTTCTTTCAGAAGCATGCGATGCCGGGCATGCATGAGGCGATCTTCAAGTCGAGGGATCCGGAAGACAATGAAGAAATTCTCTTCATCCGGAATTTCGATGGCGTCGCTGCGCTCGTGCAGCTCGGAGTCGTCGAAATTCACATCTGGGGCGCGACGGTGGAGTCGATCGGCGCCCCCGACCAGATTGTCTTCGATCTCGATCCGGACGAGGGACTGAACGTAGCGGACGTTCGGGCGGCGACGCTGGATGTCAAGGCCAGGCTCGATGATCTCGAGCTGCCCAGTTTCCTGAAAACCTCAGGGGGCAAAGGGTTTCATGTGGTCGTGCCTCTGAAGCCTAAGGCAGACTGGGCGACAGTGAAGACGTTTGCGCATGATTTTGCTCGCGCGATGGAACAGACAAATCCCGACCGCTATACGGCAACGCTTTCGAAGAGGGCGCGCAAAGGACGCGTATTCATCGATTACCTTCGCAATGGGCGCGGTTCGACCACCGTGGCCCCGTATTCAAGCCGCGCCAAGGCGGGAGCGACCGTATCGGTTCCGGTTCCTTGGGAGGCGCTGGAGGGGCTCTCGCCTTCCGAATTCAGTATCGGTGGGCGTAGCCTCTCGGACGCACTTGAAGCACCCGACCCTTGGAGCCGCTACGAGAAAAGCCGCAAGATGCTGTCTCTAAGCAAAGGATGATGTCCGGGGAACAGGCTTCGGATGATCGCCGGGAAGGCTTCGCTGTCGGTTCAGAGTTTCGGGTTTTGTTGCTGAACCCCGAGTTCCTGCTTTGGCGCAATTCCGAACGGAAAACCGCTTCCCACTTTTCCTGGAATTGCTCTAAGCAGCCTCTCCCGGGACCGAGATCCGGCTCAGGCGCCGTACTTCCTCGTCATTGAGAAGGCCGCCAGCGCGCAGGAGCCCGGCGAAGCGTCCGTTGCTCACGGCAAGCTCGTGGAATGCGCCCTGTTCGATGATATGGCCGTTGTCCATGAAGATGACGCGGTCTGCATCGCGAACTGTCGTCAGCCTGTGCGCGATGATGAAGGTTGTGCGTCCGTCGCGAAGGCAGTCGATCGCTTCTTTCACCCGCGCTTCTGTCTCGACGTCCAGTGCACTGGTCGCTTCGTCAAGCACGAGGATGGGAGCATTCTTGAGGACGGCGCGCGCGATTGCGATCCGCTGGCGTTCGCCGCCGGAAAGCTGCCCGCCGCGCTCCCCGACAAGCGTGTCGTAGCCCGCGCTCTTGGACAGGATGAAGTCTTGTGCGGCCGCCGCCTGCGCGGCGGCATGGACGTCCTGATAGGTGGCCGTTTCACAACCGACGCGAATGTTGTCTTCGATGGAACGGTTGAAGAGGCCAGCATCCTGGAACACTGTGGCGATCGACTGCCGCAACGACTTGCGACTGACGGTCCGCGTGTCGATGCCATCGATCAGGATGCGGCCTTCGTCGGGTTCGTAGACCCGCTGCAACAGATTGATCAGCGTTGTTTTGCCGGCGCCAGTCGGCCCGACGATGGCAATGGTTTCCCCAGCCTGCACCTCGAACGAGACGTTGGAAACGCCGTGCCCACAATTCGGGAAGGTGAAGCCGACATTCTCGAACCGTACGTGCCCGGTTGCACTGGCCAGTTCGCGCAGACCTTCCGGCTCGCGACCGACAGCCCAGGCAGCTTCCAGCGCATAGAAGTCTTCCAGCTTCGACCGTGCCTCGAATACCTGGTTAACGAACGCAGTGATCTGGTCGAGGCGGCTGATAAGCAACGCGGCGAAGCCGGTGAAAGCGACGATGTCGCCGATCCTCAATTGCCCGTGCGTTACAAGCAGAGCGCCGATCAGCAAGACAACCATCATAGAGATCGTCGAGGCAAGGCGATGCAGCGCGGAAGCAATCGCCCACCAGTCCAGGACCGGATACTGCGCCTTGATCAGCTGCTGCGTGTACTCCTGCAGCGTCTTGGTTTCCTGGCTTATGCGATTGTAGCTCTGCAACACCGATACGTTTCCGATCGAGTCGCTGACGTGCGAAAAAACGCGGTGGTAGTGACGCTCGACGGACATTTGTCCGTCTTTCGTCTTGCGCATCACCAGACGGCCGATCGCCACATAAAGCACACCAAGGCAGAGCAGCACGGCCGACATGCGCAGATCCAGCGAGATCGATGTCGGGACGAGCAAAAGCAGCGCCACGGCCGTTGAGAGGTGCTGTCGCATGAATTCCAGCCATAGGCTGAACAGAGCTTCAACTGCTCGCAAGAGCGTGTGTAGTGCGTGCGAGGTGCCCCGCTGGTGATGCCAGGAGAGAGGCATCGTGATGACGCGCTCAAAGGATTCAGTCAGAACGGACGCCCGTCGCTCGTGCGCCAACCGATCGGCGCCCCGCGCGACCAGCACGAAAGCCACGATGTTGAACATGCCAAGGCCGACCCAGAAGGCGAGGGTAGGGATCACATCTCTCTTGTCAGAAATCGCGTCGATGATGCGGCCGAACAAAATCGGCTCTGCGACAGAAACCATCGCCAGCACAACGTTTGCCGCACAGATCAATAATACCCGGCGCTTTGCCGGAGCAAGGTGTCGGAGCGCTCTCAAGTAAACTTCGAACAAGGACACTAGACACCCCCGCGGGGACAAAATTGTGCACTGCGATGGCCGGACAGGTACCTTCTAGCAGGACACTTTACAATGCTTCCGGGTGACGCAGGTTCCGGAATCTTGGACAACATTTTGCATGGGCGGTAATCTGTCGTGATTGCGTAACAAACTGACAAATAAGGAAAAATGGCGATACTAGGGCGAAAGCAAGGCTGGGCGGGGCCGTCGGATAAGGGATTCCAGCCTAAATACTAGGCTGGAATCGTCACAAGTACATCGCGCTCTCCGCGATCGGAGAGCAATATTGTCGCGTCCTTGATCTTACGCCCGTTGACTTCTATCACCGCAGATTTTGCATTTTCGGCCTTTTTGACTTTGATTTTGTAGGTTGCGCCTGCGATGTTGATCGTCGCTGCGAACCCGTCCCAGTGCGACGGAATTCTGGGGTTGATGCGAAGCCGATCGCCTTCCTTACGTATTCCGAGAATACCTTCCACCGCGGCGCGGTAGAGCCAGCCGGCGGAACCCGTGTACCAGGTCCAACCGCCACGCCCGCCCTTCCTGCCTCCCGAATAAATGTCGGCGGCTACAACGTAAGGCTCGACACGATAGTGTTCCGCAGCAGCGGCATCGAGCGAATGGTTGACGGGATTGAGCATCTGGAAGCATCGCCAGGCATCGTCCGTGCGGCCTGTTTCAGCCAGCGCGATGACGAACCATGTGGCCGCATGCGTATACTGCCCGCCATTCTCCCGCACGCCAGGCGGATAGCTCTTGATATATCCGGGCTCCTTGTCGGTTTTGGCGAAGGGGGGCGTGAAAAGCTTCACAATCTTGAGCTCGTCGTCGACAAGCCGCTTCATGGCCGACTGCATCGCGGTTTCTGAACGCGCGGGATCACCGTGCCCGGAAAGTACGCTCCAGGATTGAGCGATGGAGTCGATCTGGCACTCGTCGGATTCTCGCGAGCCGAGCGGCGAGCCGTCGTCATATGTGCCCCGGCGATACCATTCTCCGTCCCAGGCAGCATTTTCGAGTGCCCGCTTCAGAGATTTCGCGTGCTTTTGCCAGCTTTGCGCCCGTTTCCCGTCTTTTTGCTGTGCGGCGATTGGTGCAAAATTCTCGAGCGTGCTCAGAAGGAACCAGCCCAGCCACACGCTCTCGCCACGGCCCTCCGCCCCGACGCGGTTCATGCCGTCATTCCAGTCTCCGCCGAGAATAAGCGGCAGCCCGCTCTGGCCGGTACGCGCAATGGCGAGATCGAGCGCCCGAGCGCAGTGCTCATAGAGTGTGGCGGTTTGTTTGGAGACCTCTGGCGTGAAGAATGCGTCGTGTTCTCCAGGCTGCAATTGCTTACCCTCGATGAAGGGGACGCTTTCCTGAAGAATGGATTGGTCGCCCGTGACCGAGATGTAGTGAGCGGTGGCATAGCCGAGCCAGACTACATCGTCGGAAATCGTCGTGCGCACACCGGCGTCCGTGCGCGGCAGCCACCAATGTTGTACATCCCCCTCCGGAAACTGCCGCCGCGCGGCATTCAGTATCTGGGCATGCGCGAGTTGAGGATCATGGAGCAGGAGCGCCAAGGTGTCTTGCAACTGGTCGCGGAAGCCGTACGCACCGCTCGCCTGATAGAACGCCGATCGAGCGCGGATGCGGCAGGCGAGGCTCTGATAGGGCAGCCAATGATTGACCATTGCGTCGAACGCCTTGTCGGGAGTTTCGACCTGTAGCGTGTCAAGAAAACCGCGCCAGTTTTTCGTCGCTTCTGCGATGCGTTCGTCGAAGTCCTTCACGCGATGGTGCGCAACCAAAGCACTGGCCTCTTCCTCCGAACCCGCATCACCAAGCAGCCACAGGAGACTCACTTCTTCGCTTGCCGGGATATCGATGTCGCGCGCCATTGCGGCGCATGGATCGGCGCCTGCCTCAGTTCGGTTCGACAGATGCAGGCCCGCCGCCGCCATCTCTGGCAGTTCCACCGTGCCTCGGGCGCCAATGAATTCGTGGCGATCCGACGTGAAGGAATGTGGGGCTTCGTCGCTGGCGAGAAACGCCACGCGTTCGCCGAAGTCGAGGCTGTAGGCATTTCGCGCGAGCAGCGCACCGGTGGCCGCATCTTGTCTTGGCACGATGTAGGGCGCTGACCGCGCCCGGCTGTTGCCCAAGACCCACTCGGCATACGCGTAGACGCGCAGCCGGACTGGTGTCGAACCTGTATTCCGGATCCTGAGCCGGGAAACCTTTACGGGATCCGAAGGATCGACGATCTGGACCACTTCCATCGAGAGTGGACCGCGTCGGGCGGTAAAGGTCGAGTAGCCTTGGCTGTGACGCGCCTCGTAGACCATCGATGTATCACGGGCGACTGCCGCAAACGGTGAGAACAGTTTGCCGCTGGCATGATCATAGACATAGATCGCTTCCCCCGGCCTGTTGCTGACCGGATCGTTCGACCACGGCGTGAGCTGGAAGTCGCGGCTGTTGCGGCTCCATGTGAACGAAGCGCCTTCGGCCGAGGTATGGAAGCCGAAGGATGCATTTGAAATCACGTTGACCCACGGATGCGGTGTTGAGCGCTCATCGCTCAAACGCACGACATAGTCGCGGCCGCCGTCGGCGAAGCCGCCGAAACCGTTCCAGAAGGCCAGTCCGTCGACGGGGGCATCTGCGCCTGTGGTGGAGCGGCGGGGCCTGACAGGTGCGAGAGCCGGCCGTGCGCGTGCCTCCGTCCTGTCTGCAAGCGCTTGCATTGCTGCGTCACGCATCGCCAGAGCTGCCGCCTCAGCGCGCTCGAGTTGGTCGAAGACCGTGCCATTGCGTGTATGGAAGGCGATACGCGCGGCGGCTAGCAGCGTCCGGTACGATGCTTCGTCCATCAGATCGCGCCGCACGGCGAAAATATGCTGGCGTGGCCCCAACTCCCTACCGCGAAGCCGGCTGTTCTCGCACAGCCATTCTATAGCCTGCTGCAGGTCCTGCACGTAGGAAGCTGCCTGTTCGTTGACGATGACCAGGTCCGCCACCAATCCTCGCGCCCTCATGTACTCCTGGAAACGCAGGGTCTGCGCGACGATGTCTATATCGGCAACGTCTCCAATCCTAAGAACGAAAATCGGAAAATCCCCGGAAATGGCCATAGGCCAAAGTGCCGACTGGCGTCCCAGACCGGACGCGATCGACTGGGCCGCGATCCGGACAGATGGATCCGGATAGAGCAGATAGCGCGCGAGTTTCTGTACGTTCGCGGCCTGTGTGAGGGTGAGCCCGATATGACGTGTCTGGACCTGGGAGCGCGTCCAGGAGAGCATCGCCTGGCGCGAGAAGCTCTCGGAATGATCGAGACGGGCCATTGCGGTTTCGACTTCTTCACGGTTCTGGCCGACTACGGTCCAGAATGTCAGAGAAACCTTCTTCTTGGCGGGGACCCTGATGCGCCGTCGGATTGCAGCGACCGGATCGAGCACGAAGCCGTCGTTTCCGGCAAGCCGGGCGCCGGGGTCGAAGGCTGCTGCATTCGCTATCGTGCGGCCGCGGCCGAGGAAGGCGCGCCGATCGGTCTCTGCCTCGACATCGCGACCGAACCCGGAGCCGCCGGTCACGAAGTGTCCATAGGCCATATCCGGGTCGTTCTTGTCGCGCTTGCGGCGGCTGGCAAAGATAGAGCTCCTGTCCGGCGCGATCTCCGTTTCGACAAACATTTTCGAGAAAGCGGGGTGGGCGCTGTCGGAAACCTCCGGCGCCAGAACCAGTTCGGCGAACGACGTCACCTCGATCTGGCGGTCAGTATTCCCATCATTGAAGATGACGATTTGCCGGCCCTCGCCATTGGCCTCGGAAACCACGATGCATTCCACTTCGGAACGCAGTGAACCAACCGACTTAACGAATGTCGCTTTGTCATCGCAGAAAAGCGTCTGAACGGTTTCGTCGGGCGCGCGCTTCGGCTCGGCAGTCGCAGACCACCAGTCCCCCGTTTCGACATCGGTCAGAAAGATGTACGCGCCCAGCCGGTCCTCGGTCGGATCAGGCTGCCAACGCGTCACCGCGAGATCATTCCAACGGCTGTAACCCGAGCCCGTTGCGGTCACCATGACCGAGTAGTGACCGTTCGACATAACATTGGTGGCGCGCAACGCCCGCATCGGATTGAGGATCACGCGGGTGTCCGGACTGACTTCGGACGTCTCGACCTTGCTGCGTTCAGCGGCCTCGGGTTTTGCGACGGAGACGGGAATGTCCCGGGGAGCCTTCTCCTGAAGCAGCAGTTCCGCGGCCTCAATCACCGGATCGCTGTGGAAGCGATCACGCATGCGACCTTCGAAGACGGCGTTGGCGATGGCTACGATCGACATGCCCTGATGGTGCGCCATGTAGTTATAGACGATGGCACGGCGGTCTCCCTCGGGGACACGTTGCGGAGTGAAGTCAACCGCGTCGTAGTAGCCGTAGCGCCCCATGGCGCCGATCAGGCGGAGCCGGCGCAAATTCTCGACCGCATTTTGCGGCATGAATTGTGCCGCGAGAACTGTCGCGTAAGGCGCGATAACTGTATTCTGTGCCAATCCGCGCTTCAGCCCGAGACCCGGCACGCCGAAGTTTGTGTACTGATAGGTCATCTCGCGGTCGCGGCCGTTATAGGCGGCCTCCGAGATACCCCACGGGATTTCTTTTGAGCGGGCATACTGCATCTGCCGCTTGATCACGAGATGGCTGGTCTGGTTGAGGATGCCGCCCTGCGGTTCCTTCATCACAAGCGGCGGCATCAGATATTCGAACATCGAGCCCGACCAGGACATCAATGCTCCGCGGAAGCCGATCTCAACAATAGGACGGCCGAGACGGAACCAGTGATCCGTTTGAATGTCGCCCTTGGCAATGGCAAACAGGCTGGTCAACCGGGCCTCGGAAGCCAGAAGATCGTAGCAGCTCTCGTCGAGCTGGTGCTCCTCGACCCTGTAGCCAATGGAAAGAAGCTTGCGCTCGTGTCGGAAGAGGAACGAGAAGTCCATCTCGAACGCGTATTGGCGCGCCCGATCCCGAAGATGCTCAAGCCTTTTGCGCAAAGCAGCGAGATTGGCCTGATCGCTGTGGGCGTCCTGGACATGCGCTTCGCAGGTGGCTTCAAGCTTTGCGGCCCAACCGGCAAGTTCCTCACTTTTGGGCGAAGCCGTTTCGTGATGAATGGAGTCGGCGAGCTTACGCAACTCGGCCGCAATGACAGCGAGGTTGATAGTGCGGATCGAAGCCATCTCGGGCTCGTTCTTGATGGTCTCGACCGCCCGGCGCATGCCGCCGATCCGATCTCGCAGGCGCTTCCGGAGCGGCCGGAGCTGGCGCCGGTCATCGGGCAGCGCATCGAGGCTTTCGTCGAGGATCGCGACTGTATCGACCAAGCCCTCAAAATCGCCCTGCAGGTGAACCGCGGGTGCTTCAGCCCATTCCTGGCACGCGGCAGCGAGCGCAACGAGGTGACCGGCGAGATTGCCGCTGTCGACACTCGAAATATAGAGGGGATGAAGCGGACGCAGGGTGTGCGTGTCGTACCAGTTATAAAGATGGCCGCGGTGGCGTTCCATCCGCTCGATCGTGGTCAGCGTAACGTCGATACGGTCGACAGCATTCGCAAGGCTGATCCATCCAAAATCCCGCGCTGAAACGATAGACAGAAGGTAGACACCTATGTTTGTCGGGGAAGTACGATTGGCGACAACCGGCGCCGGCGTTTCCTGGAAATTGTCCGGCGGCAGCATGTGGTGCTCGGCTGTGACGAACGTCTCGAAATAAAGCCAGGTCCGGCGCGCAATGGTGCGCAGTTTCGCCCTGTCGGACTCGCCGATCTCAAGCCGGTCCTCATTTTCCGCCGAACGGCTCACAAGCCACGCGAAAGCCGGCGAGAAGATCCAGAAAGCAGAAAAGATCAGTGCGACATAGACACCGGAGGAACCGAGAAGGAAAGGAAGCACCGGTCCGGCAAGGCCTATGACGACGGCGCCATACATCATGCGGTAGTGGGCCGTGATGTCATTGCCGCGGGCCTTGGCTGCCTGGGATGCGGTGCGCCATTCCAACAGGTAGCGCCGGCTGACGAGAAGCCGGTACAGGGATCGGACAATGGCGTCGCCCATCATCCAGGCCGTGTCGGCGACCAATACAATTTTGAGCGCCACTTGCGCCGTGCCGAACGCGAAATCGCGCGCAAGGGCGCTGACGTGACCACGCGCCGTGGTCTCGCTGCTGGACGGAAAGATTGAATCGATTATGCCGAACGTCAGCGCCACGAAAAGGCTAAGGACGAGCAGAGCCTGCCACTGTGCAGCGGCTGCGAACGGAAGCAGCGTCCAGCCTGCAATGGATGCCAGAACCCAGAAGATCGGCGTCAGGGAGCGGCGCAGATTGTCCACCATTTTCCAGCGCGAAAGTGGCGGAACATCGCTCGCGGCACGGCCGAAGATAAAGGGTAGGAGCTGCCAATCACCACGTGCCCATCGATGATGGCGGGAGGCATCAACCGCGTATCGGGTAGGATAATCCTCGACGACTTCGACATCCGTGACCAGGGCGGAACGGGCGAGCGCGCCTTCGAGGAGGTCGTGGCTCAAGACGCTGTTTTCCGCGATGCGGTCTTCTAACGCCGCCTCCATTGCGTCGATGTGGTAGAGGCCCTTCCCGGTAAAGGAGCCTTCTCCGAACACGTCCTGGTAAACATCGGAAACCGCGAAAACATAGGGATCGAGACCGCGATTGGCCGAAAACACGCGCTGAAAGAACGACGCATCGTCACCGGTCGTCAGCGAAGCGGTGACGCGCGGTTGCAGGATGCTATAGCCGGCTGTGACGCGGCGGGTCTTCGGGTCGAGATACGGACGATTGAGGGGGTGGCCGAGTTTGCCGACCAGCCTGGTCACGGTATCCCGCACCATCCGGGTATCGGCGTCGAGCGTCATCACATAGACAACACCCTCCGGCAGCGGATCGGTCGGCGGCAAGAAGGTCGTGTCCTGATCGCCGCGCAGCAGGCGGTTGAATTCATGCAGCTTGCCACGCTTGCGTTCCCACCCCATCCAGCATCCCTGTGCTTCATTATAGAGGCGGCGACGGTGGAGGAAGTGGAAACGGGGAGAACCTTCACAAGGGTAGCGGCGGTTCAACTTTGCTATTTCTTCGCGTGCGAAATCGAGAAGCTGTAGATCCGACTGCTGCTGCTCGAGATCGCTGTCCGGCCAGTCCGAAAGCAATGCAAATCGCACATCGCCTTTGCTGTTGCCGAGGTAGTGGACCTCGATGTTGCGGACATTCTCCTCGACGTCGTCACGAGACCCGATCAGAGCCGGGATCACGACAATTGTGCGCTCGTCAGACGGAATTCCCTCCTTGTATTCATAACCGACAAGGCGGGTAGGTTTGAGAAAGAGGAGCACTGCCGTATTGAAGAAGCCGAGCGTCGCCTCGGTTGCCGGGAAGGCGAAAAGCGCCAGCATGAGGGCGATCACCGCGCCGGAAAGTCCGAGCGCCGTCAATGCTGTGCCGGTCACCCATAGCAACAGCGCAGTCAACAGTGCGACCGGTACGGCGATGCCTGCCCAACCGGCCTTCTGAAATGACCGGTTGATCATCCGGCCGAAGGAGGGGCGATAGCCGATTGCCTGTTCGAGTTCTTCACGGCGTGCGCCGATCAGTAGAAAACCGATATCGTCTGATCCCGGCTGTCGTGCAGTCGCGGCACTCTCAGCTTCGTCCGATGCAACGTCAGGCGTCGCACCCGCGAGTTGCAGCGCGCGGTCCGCGACATAGTATTCGCTCAGCTTGGCGCGCCGGGCGAGGTCTTCAATCGCTGTGCGGTACTGGTCGCGAGAGGGAAAATCCAGTGCCGCAAAGTCAGTCCTTTCGCGCAACAACGCATCGACTCGACTGATCGACTCAAACCATTCGGTCCAATCGATATCGTTGATTTTGCGCAGGCCGCGAATGATGTTGCCGGAAGTGACGTTACCGCTGGATAGCGTGCGGTGTTCGCTGATGGTAATTTCCTCGGCGTCGGACCCGGAATTCTCCAGTTCGCCCTCTAGCCAGATCAGCGCCTTCCCAGCATTCTGGGAGCCGTCGCGCAGCCGATAGAGAAGCTGCGTTGCAAAGGTTGTATCCCGAGCGTGCGACGTATAACCGGCAAGGATATCGTCGCCGTCGCCTGCCGCCAGCACAGCATCCGCAACGGAGTTGGCAATTTGCCTCATTTCGCGCGCGCGGTTCACGCGCAAGGCCAACCGGCGCAAATTTTCCGTGAGCACGAAGCGCAGCAGTGACGGCAGAGCCCAGATTTCGCCGATCCGCAAGGGCTCGACGGATTGATAGCCCTCCACGATGGCCTGGAACATCTCGGCTGAGACCATGCTGTCGGTATGGGCGACGTACAGCCACGCAAGCGCGAGCGCGCGTGGAACCTGATGGCCGCCGACGTTGATGGTCGGGAGTTCCCGATAGAACCGGCGAGGCAGGTCGCGACGGATCTGGAAGATAGTTTCTTCAACGACATAATGGTTGTCGAGGAGCCATTGGGCAGCCGGCGTAATGATCTCGCCCCGTGCCTGGGCTTCATTGGTCAACCGGTAGACCTCAAGGATCTTTGAAGCGTTTTCCCGATTGCGCTTCTGGAAGTCGAAGGCTCCCAGCCCATAGAAGAATTCCAGTTCGCCCTTGGCCAGGCTTTCGCCCAGTCTTCTCAAATTGTCTTCGTGGAGGAAGGTCGAACGTATTGGCAGTTCAGCATCCGCTGGCAGCGGATGGATTCCTGCTTGCAGAAGAGCGGGTTCAGTCCGGATATTCATTCAGTCAAATTCCACACAACAGAAGCCACGCCGGCTGGTAGCCGGTCAGTGCAAGCCAAAACCGTCTTAGGACATTCACGGTTGCATCGTATATTGCCGTGCACGCACTTTCCTTTTCGCGCTGCAACAAAGCGATCATTGCAGCGTCAGGGAGCTGTCGGCTCATCTTTGAGCCTATGACAGAAACGGTCAACCAGCCCACCATGCTCTTCGTTCAGGAAACGTCTTGCCTGGGAGGGAGTTCAACACGGTTCTCCCCGCTGCCGGTTTGGGCGCGCCTATGTTGCCGGCTACCAAGAGCATACCGCAGGCGCTCCTCCCACCGTCGATCGTCCGACACTCGATCACATCGTATCAGATGATTTGGATCAGGGGTCGAACATGTCGTCATTGTGACGAGCCGCATGACATAGACGATTGAAGATCATTTTCATCGTACTTTCTAGACGGAAACCGAAGCACGCTGGCCGGTGCCACGTTGCAGCGGGCGCTTTGGCTTACGCCGTCACGCTCGGTTCAGCGGGGCTGCAAAAACTCTCGCGCAAACCGAACGCTGCCAATCCAACTGGCGCTCTCCGAAGCCTTGTTCAGGCAGAAGCTGTTGCAAATTTGTCAGGAACCATCGGCTAGCAGCGGGTTTTGGGTTGCACATGGCGCAGGCTTCCCCATGCTGCATAGGATTTCGAGTGAAGCCGCGGACAGGAGTGTGCACTAGATATGGAAGAAATCTCGATTTCTGCTGCCCGTCGGATTGCTCTTGCGGCGCAAGGCTTCGCCGATCCCAAACCGGGCGCCGCGGTCACGCGCAATCACCTGAAGCGCGTTTTGTCCCGGCTTGGCCTATTCCAGATTGATTCGGTCAATGTGATCGTGCGTGCGCACTACATGCCGCTTTTTTCCCGGCTTGGTCCTTATAAACGCGAACTGGTCGATGAGGCCGCGACGGGCCGCAAGCGGCTGCTCTTCGAATACTGGGCACATGAAGCCTCGCTTCTACCGGTCGAAACCTATCCACTCATGCGCTGGCGAATGGAGCAGGCCGCTCAAGGCAAAGGGATGTGGGCCAATGTGGCCCAATTTGCCGCCCAACGCGCGGATTTCATTCGATCTGTATTTTCCGAGGTTGCCTCGCGTGGCCCAATCTCGGCGTCAGATTTCGACGGAGAACGGGGGGAGGGTGGCTGGTGGGGCTGGAGCGATGCCAAGCGTGCGCTGGAGTACCTTTTCTGGTCTGGACGCATCACGGCGGCGGCGCGACGGCCCAGCTTCGAGCGGCTCTACGATCTGCCGGAGCGAGTCTTGCCGAAATCTGTTCTGGCGATGCCGACGCCTACGCCAGCGGAAGCCCATCGCGAGTTGTTGAGAATAGCCGCCCACGCGCTGGGCGTGGCCACCGCCAGCGATCTTCGTGACTATTTCCGCATGTCTCCGGGCGACGCCGATCCGCGGATTGCCGAATTGGTGGAAGCGGGCGAACTCTTGCCGGTCAAGGTCAAGGGGTGGTCAAGCAAGGCCTATCTCGATCCGAAGGCGCGGCGGCCGAGACGTGTCGAAGCAAAAGCGCTGCTGGCTCCGTTCGATCCGCTGGTTTGGGAGCGCTCGCGTACCGAGCGGCTATTCGACTTTCGATACCGTATCGAAATTTACACGCCGGCTGCCAAGCGGGTCCATGGTTATTACGTGCTACCCTTCCTGTTGGGTGAAAGATTAGTGGGTCGCGTGTGCTTGAAGGCTGACCGGCAGGCGAGCGCGTTGCGCGTCAACGCGGCATACGCTGAAGACCATGCGCCGCCGGAGACGGCCGGTGCGCTGCTTGGCGAATTGAAGGGTATGGCCAACTGGCTTGAGCTCGATCGCGTTGAGATCATGTCTTCCGGTGATCTGGCTCCGGCGCTTGCCGACATAGGCCGGGGGACAGACATGGCCGCGTAGCCAGCTCAACTGCCAACAATGCGCTGCCGAGTCACATGTTCAAGAACCGGGGGAGGAGACGTCGCTTCCTGCGCTTACTGCGGCGCCAGCCATTCAGTAAGTCGAGCCTTACGTATATCGTCAAGCAATTCGATGAAGCCGTCCGCCTGGAACTCGGCTGTCAGGCGACCTTTTTCCGCAGTCGCAATGCTCGCGTCGCCGACAACTCCATGAGCATTGAGATCGGTCGCGACCCAAGCAAATGCATGGGTGCCTGTTTGGCGTAACAGGTCAAATGCTTTCTCTGCATGGGCGACATTCGACGGGAAATTCTGTGCCTTTGACATTTCGACCAGATCGGGCCGGAAATGCAGCATTAGCGAGGTCTCGACATCCCCGCCGTGGATACCATGGCGGTCTTCCAGTTCCGTATACATCCCGGCAGGCCGCCCGAAGCGCTGCCAACTGGTCTTTACAGACATCATGCCGAACCGAACGCGCAGTTCGCGCGAAACGATGCCCATGATCTCCTCGTTGCCGCCGTGAGAGTTGACGAACACGATCTTTTTCAGACCAGCAAGCGCCACGGAAGCGCCGAGTTCTGTCCAGGCCTCTATCAAAGTGCCTGCCGGCAGGGTCAGGGTACCTGGCGCATAGAGATGCTCATTCGACTTGCCCACCGACTGAATTGGGAGGATTCGAATGTCCAGTCCATCCGGAAGCCGCGCGATGACGGTTTCCAGCATGCCCTGCATGATTGTCGTGTCGGTAGATACCGGCAGGTGCGGTCCATGCTGTTCGATCGCGGCAAGGGGTATGATTGCGATCGTCGCCTCTGGATCGATGGACGTATAGTCCGTAGTTTTGTAGTCGCCCCACCAGGCCCGTCTTCCAGCAGTGCTCACTCTGACCTCACATTTTGGAGCCCACGCAGAGGCTGCACCAGCATATTTCCTCTATCGCAGGGATGCCTTCCTGTCACTTGCCCGCTGCAATTGCCTCCACTTCTACCTTGAATTCCGGGCGGGCGAATCCGGAAACGATCATGAGTGTGGATGCGGGAGCAGGGTCCGCGAATAATCTGTCTCTAACATCCATGTATGCTCTGAGATGGGAACGGTCAGTCACATAGGCGTTGATCCGGATGATATCCGATAGGGTAAGACCCGACTCTTCGAGTATGGCGGCGATGTTTGCGAAGCAGCGCTCCGTTTGGCCGGCGACGTCCTCGGGAATGCTATCGTCAGGTCCAATCCCGAGCTGACCCGAGCAGAACACAAGACGCATGCCTGCAGGCACTTCGATGCCGTGGCTGTAACGGGCGAAAGGCGGCTTGACCTTTGCCGGCGTAAGAAATCGGACCATGAAAATCTCCATTCAGGCCAAGACTCTAGATCGAGGCCCGGCCTGCTTTCAACTCCGCGTGGTCGCCTTTGCGCCAATGGACAGGCGCTTGGAAAATGGGCACGATGACCAGGAACGCAGCACGTATGGGCGCGAAGCGGGGCGCAAGCTGGTTGGAAACATGCCCATCGCTTGTGGCACGGGTCTTGCGTGGTGAAACTGGTACGAATTCCCGCTGGGCGGGTCAGCAATGGGGACATGTCGATGATAAAGAAACTCAGTGTGTCCGTGGCCGCAGTCGCTTTGATTGCAATCAACGCGTCAGGTGCGTTCGCCGCGGAAAAGATCACCTTCATGACCAACTGGTTCGCTCAGGCGGAGCACGGCGGTTACTACCAGGCTGTTGCTGACGGCACATACGCCGCCTGCGGTCTGGATGTCACTATCCAGCAGGGCGGGCCCCAGGTGAGCGGCCGACCACTTCTGCTGGCAGGCAAGATTGATTTCTATATGGGCGGAAACCTTTTGCAGACGTTCGACGCCGTTCGGGAGAATATCCCGCTTCGGATCGTAGCGGCTTCCTTCCAGAAGGACCCGCAAGTGATCATGTCGCACCCGGGTCAGGGGCTGGACAAGTGGGAAGATCTCAAGTCTGCGGATCAATACATTCTCGGCGATGAGGGGGCCCAGAGCTTCTTTCAGTGGATGATCATCGACCATGGCTTCGACGCTGCCAAGCGGGTTCCGTACACGTACAACACTGCGCCGTTCATCGCCAATCCGAAATCAATTCAGCAGGGCTACGTGACGTCGGAGCCGTTTGCCGTCGAGAAGGAAGGCGGGTTCAAGCCGAATATCTTCCTGCTGGCGGATAATGGTTGGGCCAATTACGCGACCACGATCGAAGTGATGCAGAAGACGATCGACGAGCGGCCGGAGGTGGTCAAATGCTTCGTCGATGGCTCTGCGAAAGGCTGGTACAACTATCTTTACGGCGACAACAAAGCGGCCAACGATATGATCAAGAAGGACAATCCGGACATCACCGACGAGTTGATCGCCTTTTCGATCAAGCAAATGAAGGATTTCGGCATTGTAGATTCCGGGGATACGGAAAAGCTGGGTATCGGTGCAATGACGGACGAGCGCATCGCCAAGTTCTACGACACGATGGTCAACGCGAAGGTTGTTCCCGAAGGCCTGGACATCAAGAAGGCCTATACGCTCGATTTTGTGAACAAGGGGGTTGGGCTCGATCTGAAGAAGTGATTGCGGCTTCGCCGGCATGCTGAACCAGTTCGAAGCGCGTTCATCTGAGGCGATGGGGAGTGGTCGCGAACCGCTCCTCGCCCTGCGCGGCGTCAGCAAGAGTTTCTCCAACGGCGTTACAGCCTTGCGAAACGTCGACCTGACAATCCGGGAAGGCGATTTTCTCAGCCTTCTCGGTCCGTCAGGGTGTGGAAAATCGACAGCTTTGCGACTGATCGCGGGGCTTACCACTCCATCGACAGGTTCGCTCGAATGGTTCGGCGGGCGCGTCGATGGTCGGCCGAAGATCGGGTTCGTTTTTCAGGAACCGACTTTGCTGCCCTGGGCCAGCGTGTTCGACAATGTCTGGCTACCGCTCCGCCTCAAAGGGATCTCGCGCAGAGAGGCAATGCCTGCCATCGAGCAGATGCTTGAACGGGTGCATCTCGAAGGCTTTCACGATGCAGTGCCGCGTGAACTGTCCGGAGGCATGAAGATGCGGGTATCGATCGCCCGCGCCTTGGTCACCAAGCCGCGTGTGCTCCTGATGGATGAGCCTTTTGCGGCACTCGACGAGATTACACGTTTTAAGCTGAACAACGATTTGCTCGAGCTTTGGCAGGACGAGCGTTTCACCGTTGTGTTCGTCACGCACAGCGTCTTCGAAAGCGTCTTTCTGTCGAACCGTATCATTGTAATGGCGGCGCGGCCGGGACGCGTGCATCGGGAAATTGCGATCGACGCGGCATATCCTCGCGACGAAGCATTCCGCACCTCACCTCGTTACGCAGCGCTTTGCCGGCAGGCTTCGGATGTACTGGCGGATGCGATGGTACTGGGAGGAGGGCCGAACGCATGACCGACCTTGCCCAGCCGACACAGGCACTTGATGTTGAGGAACAGCGCCGATTGCGAACCGAGCGCCTGGAGCGCGTGGGACGTTGGGTTCTCCCCATGGCCATCATGGTCCTGGCCGTCTGGTTCTGGGACAGGATTTGCGTCTGGAACGAAATTCCGCAGTACATCCTTCCTCGTCCGGGTGTGGTTCTGGAGACGCTTCGCAACGACGCTGCGCTGCTGTTCGGTTCGCTGCTTGTGACATTGAAGATCACATTTTTGAGCCTCGCTCTCGCAGTGGCGGGAGGCGTCGGCCTAGCGGTGCTCTTTACACAGTCCAAGTGGGTGGAAATGTCCTTCTTCCCGTTCGCGGTTATCCTTCAGGTCACTCCGATCGTGGCGATTTTCCCGCTCATCAATATCTATGTCGACAATCAGACGACCAAATTGCTGCTCTGCGCCTGGATCGTCGCTTTCTTTCCTATCCTGTCGAATACGACACTGGGGCTGAATTCTGTTGATAGGAATCTGCTGGATCTTTTCCGGCTCAATGGCGCAACGCGCTGGCAGGAGCTTTGGCATCTGCGCCTTCCGGCGGCGATGCCGTACTTTCTCGGTGGATTGAAGATCGCCGGCGGCCTGTCACTGATCGGCGCTGTGGTCGCGGAGTTTGTGGCGGGTGCGTCCGGCCAATCCTCCGGCCTGGCGTCGCGCATCATCGAGGCGGGGTACAGGCTCAACGCGCCACGGCTCTTTGCTGCGCTGATCCTTATCTCTGTGACCGGGATTCTGATTTTCCTGGTGCTGACGCTCATTTCGCATTTGGTCCTGCGGCGCTGGCACGAGAGCGCGCTGAAGCAGGAGCGGTAGCGGTGGAAATTCCGGCCAGCGGCAACTTCAGGCTCGCCAATGCGCGCGTCCACAGGTCGCTCACGCCGGGTTTCGCGGCGACGTTCGACAGCGACGGGTTTGCGCTTGCAAAACTTTTGGTTTCAGGCGGAAAGATCACCGGCATTGCCTCGATGTCGGGCAGTCCGGAAGCCTCGGGGGACATCAACCTTAAAGGTCGCATAGTCCTGCCATGCTTCGTCGATTGTCACACCCACATCGACAAAGGGCATATCTGGCAGAGAAAATCCAATCCGGACGGTACATTCGCAGGCGCACTTCAAGCGACGGACGAAGATCGGGCAACGCGTTGGACCGCGCAAGACGTTGCCCGCCGGATGGATTTCTCGCTTCGCTCGGCATTTGCGCACGGCACAAGCGCGTTGCGTACGCATATCGACAGCGTGGCTCCGCAGGAAGAGATATCGTGGCCGGTCTTCGAGGAGATGCGGGAGCGGTGGCGTGGCCGGATCGAATTGCAGGGCGCCTGTCTGCTTGGCATCGAAGGCGTCCGCGATCAGCAATGGATCAAACGGCTGGCACGCCGTGTCGCCGCGGCGAGGGGCGTGCTGGGCGTAGTGACCTACATGCTGCCGGACCTGGAGGAGTTGCTCGATCGTGTTTTCGGGCTGGCTATGGAGTACGGACTCGATCTGGATTTTCACGCGGACGAAACGGATGACGTCTCCGCAATATCCTTGAGGAAGATTGCCGAGGCGGCTATCTGGAACGGGTTCGAGGGCAGGATACTGGTCGGGCACTGTTGTTCATTGGCGCGGCAGCCGGCACTGGACGTTCTGACAACGCTGGACAGGGTTGCGAAGGCCGGCCTTGCTGTGGTTTCCCTGCCGATGTGCAATCTCTACCTTCAGGACCGTCGTCGGGATGGTACGACGCCGCGCTGGCGCGGCGTCACACTTCTTCACGAGATGCGTGCGCGCGGCATCCCTGTCTGTATCGGCTCGGATAACACGCGAGATCCGTTCTACCCCTACGGCGATCTCGATATGCTGGAAGTGTACCGCATGGCGACGCGTATCCTCCACCTGGACCATCCGGTCGATGACTGGCCCCGGACCGTGGCGGCCACGCCCGCAACGGTGATGAGACTGGAAGGCGCTGGCATTCTGGCGGCCGGCGGTGACGCCGATCTCATCATATTCAAGGGCCGAAGCTGGACAGAGCTGCTGTCGCGGCCCGAGACCGATCGCATCGTCATCCGCAAGGGAATGCTCATAAAGCGCGAGCTGCCGGACTACTCCGAACTCGACGATCTGATGGTGCAATGATGGATATTGCCGCCCTCAAACGGGAACTCGACGGGCTCAAGATCGAAGACAATCCCGCCATCGTCCAGCAAAAAAGCCGGGATTTCTATTGGTATAGTCCGGTCCTCAAGCGGCAACTCGACCACGTGACCGGCGATTTGATCGTGTCGCCGAAGAGCGAGGCGGAGGTGATCCGCGTTCTCGCTGCCTGCCATCGTCTCGGTATCCCTGTAACGCCACGCGGAACCGGAACCGGCAATTACGGCCAGGCGATGCCGCTTTCCGGTGGGGTCGTTCTCAGCCTTGCCGAGATGAACGATGTGCGGTCGATTTCGCCCGGACGCGTTGTTGCCGGCCCGGGGCTGATCCTTGCCGATCTGGATAAGGCAGCGCGCACGCATTCAGGCCAGGAACTCCGCATCCACCCATCGACCTACAACACGGCATCCATCGGCGGCTTCATTGCTGGCGGCTCTGGCGGTGTCGGCTCGATCAACTTCGGCGGATTGCGTGACTTCGGCAACGTTCTGCGGCTCCGCGTCGTGACGATGGAAGCCGAACCACGCGTGTTGGAGCTTACAGGCGAGGATTTACACAAGGTGACTCACGCCTATGGAACCAATGGCGTGATCACCGAAGTGGAAATGCCGCTGACGGCCTCCTACGAATGGGTCGACGTGATTATCGGCTTCGAAAGCTTCACGGAGGCGGCCCGTTACGGCAATGCATTGGCTTGCCAGGACGGCATCCTCACCAAGCTGATCACTCCGATATCTGCGCCTGTTCCGTGGCTTTACTTCAAAAGGCACCAGAAGTTTCTGAAGGAAGACCAGAGCATCTGCGTCGTGATGGTCGCGCCGCATTCCCTGGACGCATTCCTCGCCTTCACCGCACGCGAAGGCGGCGAGATCGTTTTCAACGCCGCGACGGTGGAGGACAAGAAGGGGCTGCCGCCGGCCTTTGAACTCGCCTGGAACCACACCACCTTGCGCGCTATCCGGGTCGATCCGTCGATGACTTATCTTCAGTCGCTTTATCCGTCTCCCGGCCATCTCGCGCTTATCGACAAGATGGTGCGGATGTTTCCGGGAGAGCTGTTTTCCCATCTCGAGTTCGTCCGCTTCGATGGCGCCGTGACGGCAATGGGTCTGCCGCTGATCCGCTTCACGACTGAGGAGCGCCTCGACGAGATTGTGAGACTGCATGAGGAAAATGGCTGTCCGATCTTCAACCCTCATCGCTACACGCTGGAAGAGGGCGGCATGAAACAGACCGACGACGTTCAACTTGCGTTCAAACGGCAAGCAGATCCGCAAGGGTTGCTCAACCCTGGCAAGATGATCGCCTGGGAAAATCCGGACTTCGACTATCGCTCCAAGAAGACCTTTCTGTTTCGCGGCTTGCAGCGGGCTTCCTAGAGATCCTCCGAGGTGGCGCATGAAAGTCTTGGTTCTTTATGCGCATCCTTCGGAAACCAGCTTCAATGCCGCGCTGCATCGCCTGATCCTTGAGCGACTCTCCGCGTCGGGCCATACGGTGGATGATTGCGATCTCTATGCTGAAGGCTTTGATCCTTGCATGAGTAGAGCCGAACTGCTCGGTTACCACGACGTTCCGGCCAATATCGAAGGCGTTCGACCCTATGTCGAAAGGCTTCGCGTCGCTGATGCTCTGGTCCTTTCGTTTCCGGTCTGGAATTTCGGCTATCCGGCGATTCTCAAGGGGTTCTTTGACCGGGTTTTCCTCCCCGGAGTGTCGTTCAGGCTTGTGAACGGCAAGGTCCAGCCCAGCCTTCACAATATCGGGAAAGTGGCCGCCGTGACGACGTATGGCGGCAGCCGGCTGCGTGCCATGTTGATGGGCGATCCCCCGCGCAAGCAAGTGAAGCGAATCCTGCGACTGACGGTAAAGCCCGGTGCTTCGGTTTCTTACTTCGCACACTACTCGATGAATCTGTCCACTCCGCATACACGCGAAAGTTTCATGTCAAAGGTTGCCGCCAGAATGGGCGCGTTCTGATGCGGGTGCTGGTTGTCTATTGCCACCCGGTGCCGGACAGCTTCTGCGCCGCGCTCCGCGATGCAGTTCTGGAGGCTATCGCGCTGAGGGGGTGCGAGGCGCGGCTTGTCGATCTTTATGCTGAGGACTTCGATCCGGTTATGCGTTGCGAGGAGCGCCGTCTCTACAATATGCGGTCCCCATCGGACCCCGCTCTCAGGGCGCATGTCGACAACCTCGGCTGGGCCGAGATGATCGTTTTCGTTTACCCGACCTGGTGGTACGGCCTCCCGGCCATGCTGAAAGGCTGGCTCGACCGGGTCTGGGCAACCGACGTTGCTTTCACCTTGAAAGGCAACGGAATGGCGGTGCCGCTGATGACGCATGTATCGAAGATCGCGGTGGTGACCACATGCGGAGCGCCGCGCTGGTGGTCCTATGTTGTCGGTCAGCCGGGCAAGAAGACGATCATGCGTGGCATTCGCGCGCTCTGCGCCAGGCGATGCAAGACGCTGTTTCTCGCGCACTACATGATGGACGTCTCGACGCCAGCGAGCCGGGCGGCATTCCTCTCGCGAGTCAAACAGAAGCTCGTGGCGTTCTGAACCGCTTCAACAAAATCCTCACAGCAAGCGGAGCTATCCGCTACAGCCTTACGCGTTCCGCCTTCGGATCGTACATCGGTCTCAGCGACGCCTCAGCCGAGAAGCGTTCGCCCGCTACTTCAATCTCATAGTTCGACGCAAGAATTTCAGCCTCGCTCTGGCCTTTGCACGGCACATAGCCCAACCCGATCGCGCGGCCGAGGAAATGGCCGTAGTTGCCGGAGGTAATCGTGCCGACGATCATGCCGTCGCGCACGATGGCTTCGTTGTGGAAGAGCAACGGTTCGGGATCCTTAAGCCGGAACTGCACAAGGCGACGCGACAGCCCGGCAGCCTTCTTCTCAAGCACGGCATCGCGGCCGATGAAGTCGTCTTTTCCGGTTTTCACCGCGAAACCAAGACCGGCCTCAAGGACATGGTCCTCATCGGTGATATCATGGCCGAAATGCCGATAGGCCTTCTCGATGCGACAGGAATCGAGAGTGTGGAGACCGCAAAGCTTGAGGCCCAGATCGTGACCGGCCTCCTCAATCGTCTCGAATACGTGCGCTGCCTGGTCCGTCGGAACGTAGATTTCCCACCCGAGTTCGCCGACATAGGTGACCCGGTGGGCGCGGGCGAGCCCCATGCCGATTTCGATCTCCTGACATGTTCCGAATGGATTGGCGGCATTGGAGAAGTCGTTGGGACTGACCCTCTGGATCAACGCTCTGGATTGCGGGCCCATCAGGCAGAGCACGCTTTCAGCGGCTGTCACGTCGGTGATGACGACAAATTCGTCAGCGAGGTGCTTTCGCAGCCACGCGAGGTCGCGCTGCAGCGTGGCTCCGGGTACAACAGCGAGGAAGGCGTTTTCCGACAGCCGGGTCACCGTCAGGTCACTCTCGATGCCGCCCCGCCGGTTGAGCATCTGCGTATAGACGATCCTCCCCGGAGCGACATCCATGTCGTTGGCGCAAAGCCGTTGCAGGAAGGCAAGCGCATCGCGGCCTTCGATCCTGATCTTGCCGAACGAGGTCATGTCGAACAGTCCGACCTGGTTGCGAACGGCCAGGTGTTCTTCGCGTTGATTGTCGAACCAGTTCTGACGTCTCCAGGAATAGCGGTAGGCGCGTTCCTGCTCTGGCCTTGCGAACCAGTTTGCGCGCTCCCAGCCGGCGACCTCGCCAAAGACAGCGCCGCGCGCCTTCAGGTGCTCATGCAGCGGCGAGCGACGGACCCCGCGCGACGTTTCCATCTGGCGGTACGGAAAATGATCGGCGTAGAGCAGGCCCAGTGTTTCCGATACCCGCTCCTTGAGGTAGCGCCGGTTCTTCTGAAAGGGCTGCGCGCGGCGGATATCCACTTCCCAGAGATCAAAAGGAGCCTCGCCATCGTTGATCCATTGCGCGAGCGCCATGCCCGCGCCGCCCGATGAAACGATCCCGATCGAATTGTAACCAGCGGCGACCCAGTAGCCGCGAAGCTCCGGCGCTTCACCGAGATAGTAGCGGTCGTCCGGGGTGAAACTCTCCGGACCGTTGAAAAATGTATGGATGCCGGCGCTGCCGAGCATCGGCATGCGATTGACGCCCATTTCCAAAATCGGCTCGAAATGTTCGAAATCCTCGGGCAATTGGTCGAAGCAGAAGTCCTCGCGAATGCCCTCCATGCCCCACGGCTTGGCGACGGGCTCGAACGCGCCGAGCATCATCTTGCCGGCGTCCTCCTTGTAGTATGCGCACTCGTCCGGCACGCGCAGCACGGGCAGGCGGGTCAGACCGGGAATTGCTTCCGTGACCAGATAGAAATGCTCGCAGGCATGCAGAGGTATTGTGACGCCGGACATCGCGCCCAGTTCGCGCGCCCACATGCCGGCACAGTTGACGACGATGTCACTGTCGGTCGCTCCCTGTTCCGCGCCTTGCTGCCAGGAAACGCCGGTAACCCTGCCATCCACTGTATGGACCTTCGTCACCTTTACGTTCTCGAAGATTTTCGCGCCGCGCTGCCGGGCCCCTTTGGCAAGCGCCATGGCGATATTGGCCGGGTCGCATTGGCCGTCAAGCGGCAGATGCACCGCACCGACCACATCCGATACATCCAGATGCGGGTACATCTCTTTGACTTCATTCGGTGAAATCTCACGAACGTCTACATCGAAGGCACGCGCAAGCGACGCCTGCCGATAGATCTCGTGCTTGCGCTCCTCAGTCAGAGCGACGGTGATCGAGCCCACCTGCCGCATGCCGGTTGCGACGCCAGTCTCCGCTTCCAGCTTCACGTAAAGATCGGCCGAATATTTCGCGAGGCGGGTCATATTTTGCGAAGCGCGAAGCTGCCCGATCAGCCCGGCCGCGTGCCAGGTCGTGCCCGAGGTGAGTTGCTTGCGTTCCAGAAGCACGATGTCGGTCCATCCGAGCTTTGCCAGATGGTAGGCGACCGAGCAGCCGGAGACGCCGCCGCCGATGATCACCGCGCGGGCCTTCGAGGGGGGTAAAGAACTCATGCGGATTTGCTCTTCGCGACAGGGGTATAGGACCGGACAAAGCGTTGGAGACGGATGGCGGCCTCCCTGAGTACATCCTCCGGCTGGCTGAGACTGATGCGGATATGGCCCGCGGCGGCCTCGCCAAAGCTTGAGCCCGGCATCACGGCAACTTTTTCGGCGTGAAGGAAGGCCCAGGCGAAAGCCTCGCAATCCGGTTCGACGTCGCGGATATCGAGCATGACAAACATTCCGCCCTCCGAACCACGCACCGTTATGTGGTTCAGGCCGGCAATATCGTTCAGGAACGCTTGTCGACGTTGAGCATAGCGCGCTGCGATCTCTTCGACGCCATAGTCATTTTCAAGCGCCTCAGTCGCAGCCCGAGATACGAAATCGGTAAGGCCATAAGTCGCGACCAGGTTGAGGTTGATCAGCAGCCGGATGATTTCCTTCGGACCCGTGAGCCAGCCAATCCGCCAACCGGTCATCCCATGGCTCTTCGACATGGAATTGATCACGAGCGTGCGCTCGGCCATGCCGGCGAGCGCGCGTGGCGATTCGTGCTCGCCGCTGCCGAGGGTCCAATAGACCTCATCGGAGAGCAGCCAGAGGTCGTGGCGGCGGCAAATATCGGCAATTCTTTCCAGCGATTCGCGCGAATAGACGGCCCCTGTCGGGTTGTTCGGCGAATTGATCAGCATGGCGCGGGTATTGGGCCGCACAGCCTTTTCAATCGCCTGCGCATCCGGCTGGAAACCGTCCTCGGCGTGGGCCTCGACCACGGTGAAGTCGGCGCCCGCAGCGCGGAACGTGCCCGGATACGTCGCGTAATAGGGCGCGACGATGATCGCATGGCTGCCGGCATCCAGCACGGCCTGCACTGAAGCGTAAAGTGCTGCCTGGCCGCCGGGTGTAGCGATCACTTCCTGAGCCGAAGTCGGGACGCCGGTGGAGCGGGTCGAGACTTTCGCCATGGCCTCACGCAATGCCGGGATGCCGGGCAGTTGCGTATAGTGATGGAAGCCGCCGCGCACTGCGGTCACACAAGCCTCGACCGTCTCAACAGGCGTGTCAAAATCGTGGTCGCCGACCGAAAGCATGATGATCGGCTCGCCGGCCTGTTTGCGTGTCAAGGCGGCGAAATGCACCTCCCAACCATCCTTGCCGGAAGGAATGATGCCGGTAATGCGGGAAGAGGGTGTGGGCATTTTCAGGTCTTTCAGGTTCTATGTTCTTGATGTGACGTGCGCGATTTCCGCTCACTTCGTGACGGTCTCTGCCAACGGCAAAAACGCGGATGTCGCTGGAAAACGGTTTTCGTTTGACGCTACGCCCTAAGCCTCGCGTTTTCCGGGTCCCAGAGCGGCTTGTCCTCCTGTACGGTCGCGGGGAACCGCTCTCCGAAGATTTCCACCTCGATCTTGGTGCCCGGTACGGTGAGATCGGCGCGCAGCATCCCTAGCGCAATCGACTTTTCGACACGATAACCCCAGCCGCCTGAGGTGGTTTCGCCGACCACCTTTCCGTCATGCCAGAGTGTCGACATATAGGGTGCATCGCAGCTTCCCGGTCCGTCCAGAACCAGTGTGACGAAACGTTTTGTCACGCCCTGCTGTTTTTCGTTCTGAAGTGCGGCCTTTCCCTTGAAGGCGGGCTTATCCCACTTCACGAACCGCTCGAGGCCACCCTGCAGCACGGTATAGTCGGTAGAGAGATCGCCCTTCCAGGCGCGGTAGCCCTTTTCCAGACGAAGCGAATCGATAGCGAACATACCGAAGGGCTTCAGGCCGTGCTTCTGGCCCGCGGCCCAAACCGCGTCGAATACCGGGCCGGTGCTTTCCGTCTTCGTATGCAGCTCCCAGCCAAGTTCACCGGCGAAAGAAACCCTCACCAGCTGAAGCCAATGGCCCGCGATTTGACATGACTGGTGTGTGAGCCAGGGCCGCGCCAGATCGGCATCCGTCACTTCCGCCAGGAGTTCCCGGGATTTCGGCCCCGACAGGATCTGACAGCTAAAGGCGTCGGTGACATTTCCCAGAGTGATTTCAGTATTTTGCGGGAGATGCTTCGTTAGCCACTCAAAGTCATGCCACTCCGCAACCGCGGCGGTAATGAGGAAGAAGAAATCCTCGTCAATCGTCATGATCGACATTTCGGTGACGATACGGCCTTTCTCATCGGCAAAGTAACCAAGACCGATCCGGCCGGGCTTGGGAACGGCGCCGGTGATCAGCGATGAAAGCCAGTCGCGCGCACCGGGACCTTGCAGCCGGAAGCGTGAGAAACCTGGCAGGTCCAGAATGCCTGCGCCATCGCGCACGGCCAGACACTCTTCGCGCACTCTGCTCTCCCAAGGGCCAGCGCGGTCATAGGTCTGGGTTGCTTCCTCGGATGTATCATCGCCGGGTCTTGCGAACCAGGTCGCTCGTTCCCAACCATTGTAGGCGTTGAATTGTCCGCCGAGAGCCACAATGCGGTCGTGAATCGGCGAGAGCTTGCGGCTACGGCCAGCCGGCCAGGCATGGCGTGGAAAATGGATCGCATATTCGTGTCCATAGACTTCCATGCCCTTGGCCACGCAATAGCCGGGGTCGGAGGCGAAAGCCGTGAAGCGGCGCGGATCGCAGGACCACATGTCCCATTCCGTCTGGCCTTCCGTGATCCATTCGGCCAGCACTTTTCCTGCACCACCCGCTTGCGCGATACCGAAAGTGAACACACATGCTTCGAAAGCATTGGGTACGCTTGGCATGGGTCCGATCAGTGGATTGCCATCCGGCGCGTAGGGGATCGGGCCGTTGATGACCTTCGACAGGCCGGCGGTACCGAGAATTGGAACCCGCCTTATCGCATCATCGAGATACCATTCCAGCCGGTCGAGGTCGTCCGGGAAAAGCTGGAATGAGAAGTCGTCCGGCATCGGGTCATCGGCAGACGCCCAGTGCGTGCGGCAGTTTCTCTCGTATGGGCCGAGATTCATCCCGTTCTTTTCCTGGCGCAGATAGTAGGACGTATCGACGTCGCGAAGCAGCGGCAGCTTCTTGCCGTTCTCCTTTGTCCATGCCGCGAGTTCCGGGATCTCTTCGAACAATATGTACTGATGGCTCATCACCATCATGGGAATATCCCGGCCGAACAGTTTTCCGACCTCTTTGGCACGATAACCTGCGGCATTGACCACATATTCGCACCGGATTTCCCCTTGGGTGGTCTCTATCACCCACTCGTCGCCGTCACGCCGCACGCCGCTCACCGGGCAAAAGCGAATGATCTTTGCGCCCAGCTCGCGGGCGCCCTTCGCCAGCGCCTGGGTAAGCTGTGCCGGATCGATGTCGCCGTCATTCGGATCGTAAAGCGCCCCGGTGAGATCGTGGGTCTCCAGGAACGGATAGCGCGTTTTGATCTCATCGGGCCCAATGACATCGATCGACATGCCCTGGTAGCGGCCCATGCCCTTGGCGCGCTGGAATTCGCGCATACGCTCCTTGCCATGAGCCAGCCGCACCGAACCGGTGACGTGGTAATTGATCGGATAGTCGACTTGCGCCGCAAGATCGCGATAGAGCTCGGCCGAATAGCGTTGCATGTTCATGAGCGACCACGACGATGAGAATGTCGGCACATTCCCGGCGGCGTGCCACGTCGAGCCCGATGTCAGTTCGTTCTTCTCCAGGAGTACACAGTCTGTCCATCCGGCCTTTGCCAGATGGTAGAGCGATGACACTCCAACTGCGCCGCCGCCGATGATGACCACCCGTGCAGTCGATGGGACGTTGACCATTTTTCCTCCTGGTGGCCGTTGGCCGGCCATCCCAATTCAATCTAGTAGACCGGGGGCGACACCACCCAGATGACGACGGCCGGTTCCGGGCCCGGATTGCGCCAGCGGAACGGTTTTCTTTCAAAGCGGAAGCTGTCTCCGGCCGAAAGGCTGTGCCAGACGCTCCCGATCTCGATGTCGAAGTCGCCCGAGACAAGATATCCGGCCTCTTCGGTAGGCCGCAGCGTGGCCTCCTTCAACTCCGCGCCCGGCGCAAAGACTGAACGCAGCACTTCGAAGCTTCCTCCGAGGTCGGGTGAAAGAAGTTCCTCGACCAGACCTGAATCGCTCGTGCCGAGCGAGCGGCGCCTTTCCGCGCGCACTATGACACCACGCTCCTCCTCGCTCGGAACGTCATGGCCGAAGAACAGGCTGACCGGAACCACGAAAACATCCGCAAAGGCGCGCAAATCGGCGATCGATGGTATCGAGAGCCCTCGTTCGACCTGGCTCAGCCAGCCAACCGAGCGGCCAAGCGTCAAAGCCAGTTCGGTCAGCGTAAGCCCACGGGCCTTGCGCAATGCGCGGAGGTCGCGCGCCAGCAACCGTGTGGCCGCTGGCGGTTCAACTCCTGGCTTTTCAGCTACGAGACTCATGTTATCCATGAAAATTTTGACCCGATTTTCACGAAAGCTGATTGCTGTGAAAATTTCAAGCGGAATTCGGCCTGGGCCAAGATTTGCTTGCGGGATGGCCAATGCTTGTGCCAAGCCAGCATCTGGCGCTTTTCAGCGCCAGGACGGGTCCTAAAACCGGCAAACGAAATGCTTTTGCGCAACAACAAGTCTAAACCGCTTGACGTGACCGCCATCGTTGACGAGGCGATCGTATCACGCCGCTCGGTTCGTGCTTTTCTACCGGATGCGGTCGATGAGGCCACGATACGGGAGATTCTCGACGTGGCCGCGAGGGCCCCGTCAGGCACAAACATGCAGCCGTGGCGGGTCTATGTGACGACCGGCGCCGTGAAGGAGCGGATCAGCGATGCGGTCCTGAACTCCGGCATTCGCGCCGAGAAGGCCAAGTGGGACGAGTACAAATATTATCCGGATCAGTTCTTCGAGCCTTACTATGCGCGCCGCCGCGCCGTCGGCTTCGCGCTCTATAGCATGCTGGGCATCGGTAAGCGCGATGTGCATCAGATGCGCGAGCAGCATGACCGAAACTTCGTCTTTTTCGACGCGCCCGTAGGCATGATCTTCACGATCGATCGCCGACTGAACCAGGGCTCGTGGATCGACTACGGAATGTTTCTGCAGAACATTATGGTGGCTGCACGGGCGAGAGGACTCCATACATGCCCTCAGGCCGCCTTCGCGCCTTACCACAACCAGATACGGCCGGTGCTCGACATACCAACCGAAGAGATCGTGGTTTGCGGAATGGCGCTCGGCTACGAGGATCCTTCGAAGCCTGAGAACAGTCTGCGGACCGAGCGGGCGCCGCAGGAGGAATGGGTCATTTTCAGGAGTTAGTCCGGAGTGGATTAACTCACTTCGTAGCCGACCTCGTCGGAACCATGGCAGAGCGCTTGCCAGAAAGAGCGGGCAAACGAGCGGAAGACGTAGAGGTCGAACTGATCCGCGCCCGTTCGCTGAATTTGCGCAAATACGTCGTGATGAACGGTCGATATGCCGGAGCCAATGGGAAATGCCGGCTGTGCAAAGTCGATCGCGAAGAACTTCGAAAGAACCCATTCGCTCCTGGGTCCGGAGATTCTGAGCGCCGTGCGCCCGTGGGAAAGGTCAGTGACGGTGCCAATAGCTGATGTCACGCGCTTTTCGAACTTCGTCGCGATCCCCTCGGCCTGATCGACGACCAGGAACCGCCCCGGCGCGAAACCGAAGGCCGCACGAGTTTCATTCGCAATGCCACCGCCTGCACCGTCCGGCAGCGCAAGGCCGGTGACGTCCCGGATAGCGGCGATGAGTTTCTTTTCCTGACCTGTCCATGCGGCGAGTTGGACGATGGAGCCGGGCTGCGTTTCGGTCAGAACAACTCCGATGCCAGCAGCCGTATTGCCGTGGGTTCCAGGCTTCCAGACCGGCTTGAGGGGTGACAGAAGGTCAACCATGCATGCGCTTCCCTTCGGCGTCGAAGAAGTGATGGCTTGCGATTCCGACCGGGCCAAAGCGCCCGCGCAACGGATCAGAGATAAAAGCGCGCTGACCGTGGCGTGATTTGCCTCCGCGCACCAATGCAAGCCCAATATATTTGCCGAGGGCCGGCGAGTAACACGCCGCCGTAATATGGCCGATCGATTTGTGAGGGCCCTCCGGATCGGACGTTTCGACAATGTGTGCCCCGCCGTTCAATGGGCGGTTGTCGTGTGAGACGATGCCGACAAGCTGAAGGCGGTTGTCCGCAACGAGGCCTTCCCGGTCCATCATCATCGAGCCGACAAAAGGCTTTTTCTTTGACAGCATCCAATCGAGATGCAGGTCGCGCGCGGTCGTCCGGCCGTCGATTTCTGCGCCTGTGACGTGGCCCTTCTCGACGCGCAGCGTACCAAGCGCCTCGAGTCCGTAGGGCACAAGGCCAAATGACTTTCCGGCTTCCATCAGTGCATTCCACACATGAACGCCGTGGCCGGCGCCGGAATAGACTTCGAACGCCATTTCGCCGGAGAAGGACAGCCGGCAGATCATGACGGGGGCGCCGGCTATTTCTCCCTTGACGATTCCCATGAAAGGCAGCGCCTCGTTGTCGACGTCGGTTCCGGTGACGCACGAAGCCAGGATTTCCCGCGCTTTCGGACCGCCGATCGCCGCGCCCGCCCATTGATCGGTGACGGAAGTCAGATGCACCTTCAGATCCGGCCAGATAACGTCCAGGAGATACTCCAGATGCTGCATGACCTTGCCGGCGTTTGCCGTGGTGGTGGTCATCAGGAAGTCGTCCTGTCCCAGCCTCCACGTGGTACCGTCGTCCATCGCGATGCCATCCTCGCGTAGCATCAACCCATAGCGTGCCTTGCCGACTGGCAGGGTCGAGAAGACGTTCGTATAGACGCGGTCGAGGAATTCTCCAGCATCCGGGCCTTGCACTGCGATCTTCCCAAGGGTCGAAACATCGACGATGCCGGCCGCCTCGCGGACAGTTCTTGCCTCGCGAACATAGGCCTGCTCGATGGTCTCGCCGGGCTTTGCGTAGATCATCGGCCGGTACCATAGGCCGGCGGAGTACATCGTCGCACCGCGTTCGATGTGCCAGTCGTGCATCGGCGTCAGGCGTTCTGGCCGAAGGTCGCCGTAACGCTCGGCTGCGAGCGCTCCGAGAGACACTGGCGAGAAGGGCGGGCGGAAACGCGTCGTGCCGACATCCGGGATGGGTTTTCCGAGTGCTTCGGCCATGATCGCCAGACCAGGGACATTGGAGGTTTTGCCCTGATCCGTCGCCATCCCCAGCGTTGTATAGCGCTTCAGGTGCTCGACCGAAACGAAGCCCTCGCGATGGGCAAGACGCACATCGTCGGCCGTAACGTCGTGCTGGAAATCGACGAACGCCTTGCCCTTCGCCTTGATTTCGAAGACTGGCGCCGGGTGATAGTCAAAAGCTGGCGTCTCGACGGAAGGCGGGGTGGTATTTGGGGATGAGCCCACGGCCTTGTGACCGGCCGCTTCGCCTTGCGAGAGGGCCTCAGATGTCGAGAAGCTTCCATTGAAGGCGCCCGCGCCGACCCAGTTTTGATTGGCCGACGGCGGCAGGAAAGCTTGCAGTGATGGGTCCCATTCGGGCTTGGCCCCGGCCTGGCTAGCGAGATGAATGGCTGGCGACCAGCCGCCGGAGACAAGCAGGCAATCGGCTTCCACGTTGTGCGGATCGCCGGATAGCATACCTGTGTTGGAATCGAAGGGCTGTATCTTGATGCCGGAGATTGCCTTGCCGCCCTCGGTCGCAACCACTGCGTGGCCGGTCATCAGACGGCCGCCAGCCGATTGTGCATAGGCTCGCGCAGCCTTGGAGATTTCCCTGCGGATATCGACAATCGCCGCAATCTCTGCGCCGCCTTCCTTCAGAGCCCGGAGCACCCGGTAAGCGCTGTCATTGTTGGTGAACACCGCGATCTTGCGTCCGGGTAGGACACCGAATTCATTGACGTAGCGTTCGGCCGCGCCTGCCAGCATGATCCCCGGGCGATCGTTCCCCGGAAACACCAGCGGACGCTCGAAGGCTCCGGTCGCGAGCACGACGGTTCCGGCGCGGATTGTCCAATGACGGTGGCGCGGCTCACCTTTGTGGGGCGCGCTCTTATGGTCCGTGACACGTTCAAGGGCCGCAAGCGTATTGCCGTCATAGTAGCCCCAGACTGTCGTGCGCTTGAGCATCCGAACATTCACGTACGAACCCAAGTCATGCGCCATCGCCTTGGCCCAATCGGCGGCCAGCATGCCGTCGATGATTTCACCCGACCATTTGGCCGATCCGCCCAGACGGGGCTCCTGCTCGGCGACAATAACGCGCTTGTCGCTTTCAGCAGCCGCCTTCGCCGCCATCAAGCCGGCAGGTCCCGAACCCACGACGAGGACGTCGCAAAAGGCATTCATGCGCTCGTAACGAGCGGGGTCCGCCTCATAACCCGCTCGACCCAGCCCGGCGGCGCGCCGGATGAAATATTCGCAAAATCTCCAGAAGCGCGTGCCCTTCAGCGGGCCGATCGCCGGACCCATAAAGGTTTTGTAGTAGAAGCCGGCCGATAGAAGTTTGCCGCCAAGCTGATTGAGGGCTCCGAAATCGAAGGCGAGGGAAGGGAAGCGGTTCTGGCTGACGACAGTCAGGCCGTCATGGATCTCCAGAAGTGTGGCGGGGATGTTGGGCTCGCGAACGTTTGCCCTGAGCACGGTGACGAGCGCATTTGGTTCGTCGATCCCGGCTGTCAGCACGCCACGCGGCCGATGATATTTGAACGATCGGCCGAACAGCGTAACGCCGTTGGCGAGCAAGGCCGATGCGAGCGTGTCGCCGGGATGGCCGGTGTAATCCTTGCCGTCGAAGCTGAAGCGTATGCTGCGATGACGGTCGATTCCGCCGCCGATATTGGTCCGGCGCGGGCTCATGCGGCACGTCCGCCCGCGCGGTGACGCTCGGACTTCCGGTGTCCGGCTTCTCGCGCGAACCCGACGCTGGAGATTTGGTGCGTCAGGGTGTTGCGGACGATTGCAAGGTGCGCGCGGCAACCGCCTGCATGCTGCCAGACCTCATGATGCTCTCCGGCCGGGTTCAACCTGTCGTAGACATAAGCGTTCCAGACAGCCTGATCCGTCGTAGCCGGGTCGGGCCGCGTGCGGTTGCCGTCACCTTGGTAGACATATTCGGAGAGGTCGCGTGGACCGCAATACGGGCACGTAATCAACATTGGGATTGTCCGGTCAATGGAGCCTCGGGGTGGCCCCTTGGCCCTTGTCGTCTATGAGAATGCCGCGATGGAAACGGTCGAGCGTGAAGGGCGCGTTGAGCGGATGAGGCTGATCCTTGGCGATTGTCCACGCGAAGCACCACCCCGACGCTGGCGTCGCCTTGAAGCCGCCGTAGCACCAGCCGCAATTCAGGTACATTCCAGGCAACGGGCCGGTGGTTATGATCGGTGAGCCGTCCATCGACATGTCGGTGACGCCGCCCCATGAGCGCAACAGCCGGACCCGCGCAAGGCTCGGAAACAGCGCGAGCATCTCGCTCATCACTTCCTCGACAATAGGCAGGTTCCCGCGTTGGGCGTAGCTGTTGTAGCCCTCGAGGTCGCCGCCGTAGATGAGGCCGCCCTTGTCGGACTGGGACGCGTAGAAGTGGCCCATGCCGAAGCTCAAAACAGTATGCAGGAAGGGCTTCAGCGATTCCGATACGAACGCCTGGAGGGTGTGGCTTTCGATCGGCATCCGGTCGATCCCGGCAAGCCGCATGACATGTCCGGTATGCCCGGCGACCGCGACGGCGACCTTCTTGGCCCGTATCTCACCGCGCGTGGTCACGACTCCCGTGATCCGGTCGCCGTCGCGCAGGAAACCGGTCACTTCACAGTTTTCGAGGATATCCACGCCGCGCCGGTCCGCGCCGCGAGCATAGCCCCAGGCCACCGCATCATGACGCGCGGTTCCAGCGCGCCACTGCATGAGGCCGCCGACGATCGGGAAGCGTGCTGAGCCGGTCATATCCAGTCCGGGAATCAGCCGGGCGATGCGCGCAGGCGACAGCAGTTCGGCGTCGATGCCTTCGAGGCGCATCGCATTGCCGCGGCGGGCATATTCATCCAATTGCGCCGGCGTATGTGCGAGATTGATCACGCCGCGCTGCGAGAACATCACGTTATAGTTGAGATCGTGGGAAAGCCCTTCCCACATCTTCATGGAGTGCTCGTAGAAGCGGAAGTTTTCGGGAAGCAGGTAGTTGGATCGGACGGCAGTCGTATTGCGGCCGACATTGCCAGAGCCGAGCCACCCTTTTTCCACAATAGCGACGTTTGTGATCCCGTGCTCCTTGGCGAGGTAGTAAGCGGTCGAAAGTCCATGACCGCCGCCGCCGACGATGATCACATCGTAAGACGGTTTCGGATCCGGCTTCCGCCATGCCGGCTTCCAGTCCCGGTTACCCGAAAACGCGTTCTTGAGCAGCGAAAAGACCGAATATTCCGCCATTTACGATGATTCCATCCAATGCGACGCGACACACTATAGACCAGCCGGCAAAGCCAAAGCCAAGATTCCGCCACAGCCTTTCGTTTGGCCGACTCTCCCAGAAGAGCATGCAGGCGGCTTGCCCCTTCGAGCGCGCGTCTTTATCAAGGGAGACTTGCCGAACCGTTGCGAATGGCCCGTAGGCCTTAGAAATCATGCTCCTTACCGCCATCCGATGCTTCGTCGCCTTCCTGATTCTGTGTTCTACGGTTGCGCTGCCATCCGGAACGCTGGCGCAAGCGGTGGTTCAAGCCGAAGACGGGATTGTCAATCAGCAGCAAAAGACCATCGAGGCGCTTGCAAAAAAGATCGATGACCTCGAGAAGAGCATCACCGCCAATTCCGAAGACGATGCGCATCTTGTCGAGATTCGCCTGCAACTGGAGGGAGTTAACCGCGAACTCCTGGCCAGCGGGCAGGCGTTCCGGCCGAGGTTGGCCGAAATCAGCGCGCGGCTGGATCAGCTTGGCGCGCCGCCAGAAAAGGATGCGCCTCCCGAACCTTCGATAGTGACGCAGGAACGCCAGGACCTCGCGGCCGAAAAGGCGGACATCAACGCTATCCTCGGCGCGGCTGAAAATCTCTCCATCCGCACCAGCGGCCTTGTCAGCAAGATAGCCGACATGCGGCGCGAGCTGTTCGCTCGCCTGCTAACAAAGCGATATGACCTCGATCTGACATTGGGGAGCGAGGTATCCGACGCCGTCTCTACGGAAACAGACAAATTCTATCGCACGGTTTCTTCGTGGCTGCATTTCGTCGTGCAGTTCAAGCTGAATTCGATGCTTGCTGCCACGTTCTTTGCGTTGGTCGCGGCTGTTGTGCTGCTGATCGGGGGCAGGCGGCTGTTTGGCGGTCTGTTCGAGCCCGATCCGACGATCGAGGATCCTTCCTATCTCAGCCGGCTGTCGGTTGCGTTCTGGTCGACTTTGACGCCCAC
>JBEVEP010000135.1:0-20989 GCA_040512755.1 Mesorhizobium sp. | reverse complement strand
TCGGAGCACGCTTTCGGCAATGCGATAGACATCGCAAGCTTCACCCTGATGGACGGCACGGTCATCGCGGTGGACACTACCCGCAATCCGAAGCATTCGCTGTTTCTTTCGAAGGTCCGCACGGCCGCGTGCGGACCGTTCAAGACCGTCCTCGGACCTGGCAGCGACAGCGATCACGCGACCCATTTCCACTTCGACCTCGCCATGCGCCGCAATGGCGGGACCTTCTGCCAATAATGGCGCCCGACGGGATCTCGCCACAGAGGTAAACCCGGCCGCTGAGCTTTCCTTTACCCTTGGCCGGTATCGTTCCCGATCGGGCATCCGCTTACCCGCAAACACGGGGAGATCCGATGCCCGAAAAACGGAATAGCGCCCCCTGCGCTGCCTCGACATCACAGAGCGTCCGTCGCTCTACAGACAGGAAGCCGATCCATGCCGCCAGCGATACGGGCATTGAGATGTCGGGCGCTTGCCGCCACTGCCATCAGCGCCAGCCTGCTGGGTGTCTTTGTGTCGGCCTGCACAAGCGACAGCGTCCTTGCCATGCGCCCCTCGGTCGATGTCGGTGTGCATACTGCCGCCGTGGCTGCACCGTCCTTCGAGTCCGCTCCCATGGAGCCTGCACTTTCCGTCTCCGATCCGTATTCCCAGCCTCAGATGGCCGCCGCACCTGCCATCGAGCCTGCTCCCATGGAGCCTGCGCTTCCCGCATCCGATCCGTATTCCCAACCTCAGATGGCCGCCGTCGAGTCCGGGCCAATGACGGAACCTATATACGCACCGACGCCAGCATCGCCGGAACCCATGCCAGCCTCGGAACCCTCCGAGCCATACCTGGGACAGTCGGAAGCCGTCGAGCAGGACGTCGCCATGACCGAACCTGCGGCGGAACCGGTGCTGCCGGAAACGCCGCAAATCGTCCCCGAGGCTCAGACAGAGGTCCAGACGGCGGCACTGATCACGCCTCCCCCGAGGCAGGCCGTTCTGCCACGTTCCGACGTAGAAGCGGTCGGATATCCACGACTGGACCCGCCCAGACTCTCCGCTCCGGCCGCCATGCCGGCCGACGAAATCGCCTGCCGGCGCGAGCTCAAGCGGCTCGGCGTCATTTACCGCGAGCTGCCTCCTATCAACGACGGCGGGTCATGCCGTATCGACCATCCGGTGAAAGTTTCGCGCCTATCGGGCGGTATCGAAATGAGACCCGCCGCGACGCTGAACTGCGAGATGGCCGCAAGTTTCGCGCTTTGGACGAAGCGCGAACTCGCGCCCGCCGCCCGCTTCCGATACATGTCGGGCGTCAAGACAATCCATCAGGGTTCGAGCTATTCGTGCCGGAACATCAACGGCACGCACACCTCCTCGGAACATTCGCGTGGCAACGCGCTGGACGTCATGCGGATCGAGCTCAAGAACGGCCGCGATATCGACGTCCGCAAGCCCGGCTGGTTTGCCTTCCGCCAGCGCGGCTTCTTAAACAGCGTACGCGCCGACGGCTGCGGCTATTTCACGACGGTTCTCGGTCCGGGATACAATTACGACCATCGCAACCATTTCCACTTCGATATAAAACCGAGACGCAACGGACGCCGAGCCTGCCACTGAGTGTCAGGAACGGACCTGCTCGCGCTTAGCCTCGATCGGATGGCGCTGACATCAACCTTCCCTTCTCCCCTTGCGGGAGAAGGTGGATCGGCGCGCAGCGCCGAGACGGATGAGGGGTGCTGGGCCGGAATGCGGCGTTGCCGAAAGCGCTGTGAAATCAATGCTCTGCGCACAGTTCTGAAGCGTTTTGTTTCTTCCAGCACCCCTCATCCGACCTTGCCTTTCGGCTCGGCCACCTTCTCCCACAAGGGGAGAAGGGAAGGCGTCGCGCCATCTCTGTTTCGATGCAGTTCCAATGGAGGTTGCTTCGTCGTTTTCCTGGATTTGCCCGAGCACACGCTTTGGACTGGCGGGCCTCATGCGTGTAGTCTTCAGCGATGGATAGCGCCAACCGGTTAAAACCCATGCGCCGTGGCAGAATCATGCGAGCGGTTGCCGCCGCGATTGCGATCGGCGGCGGAGTCTATTTCCTGTCGGCGTATGAGATCATACCCGACATGTGGTTCTGGCATTACGGCAAGGACACTGCCGCTTCACAAGAGATGCTGACTGTCACGCCGCAGGGAATCCCCGGCGATCCGATCAATGTCGGGCTGATCGGCTCGAAAGCGGAGGTGCTGCGCGCCTTTGCGGCCGCGAAATGGGACCCGGCGGACCCGATCACACTGCGCAGCAGCATCGAGATCGGGGCGAGCGTTGTGCTCGATCGCCCCGACCCAGACGCACCGGTGAGCACATTGATGTTCGATGGACGCCGGCAGGACCTGGCCTTCGAAAAGCCGATCGGAGAAAGCGCCGATCAACGTCATCACGTCCGTTTTTGGCAGACATCCCGAACTGGAGAAGACGGTCGCCCCCTTTGGCTCGGCTCGGCGAGCCTCGATCGCGGCGTGGGGGTCAGTCACGATACGGGACAAATCACACACCACATCGGCCCTAACGTCGACGCCGAGCGCAATCTGATCGTTGACGATCTCACCGCCGCGAAACAATTGTCCGGAAGCTACGAGATCGAAGGGAGAGGCCCCACCAAGGACGGCCGCAACGGCGGGGGCGATCTCTATGTCACAGACGGGATGGCGACCGTCGGCATCCTCATCCAGTAACAGGTTCCGGCTAGTGTCGTGATTTCGAAGTCCGCATGATTTTCGATATCACTCGCCGAGCCAACTTCGAAATCAAAACGACACTAGAATCAAATAGTTGCTAGTGTCCCTCGATTCTGAAATTCGCTCTGCCGCCGATATCGAACTCTTGCGAATTTCAGAATCGGGACACTAGAGCGGTTCAGTGTTTCATTGAATCGCTAAACCGCTCTAACTCTTTGTTTTAACGCAATCCCGACAGAAAACCGGTCTCCACTTTTCCTGGAATTGCTCCTGGCGCGAAACCATTCCCGAATGCACTGCTCTCAAAAACCCGTGAGCCTGCCCGGATGGTGCTCGCCTTCCAGTTTTATTGGCAGTACGCTCCGTACACACGCCGGAAATATGCCGGCGCGCAAGACGTTCATGACATGAAGGGTCTCTATCGAAGGAGGCTGTTATGAGGAGACTTGCGTCGGGCCTCATGGGCTCCGCCCTGGCTGCATCCATCGTCATCGCATCGGTGATGCCGCTGAACGCAGCGCCCGTCATGCCGAAGCCTACCGGGCTGAACGCAGACGTGGAAAGTGTCCACTACAAAAAACGGTATGGTGGGCGATACTACGGTCGTCCCTGCTATAACTGCAGGCGGGGCTATTACGGCTTCGGCCGCCATAGGCCATATTACCGGCCGTACTACCGTTCCTACAACCGTCCATACTACCGCCCATATTACCGGCCGTACTATCGTCCGTACTACCCGTACTATCGCCCTTACTACCCGGGCTATGGCGGAATAACGCTGTATTTCTCATTCTGACCAAGCTCCAGCCGCGCCAGACAACTGCCGCGGCTGTTGGCCTTCGGAAGCAGCGCTCCGATCACACGCAGGTACACTAAAGTTCTCTGGTTAGCCCTTACGGCGCTTCTCGCGGGCTTTGACGGCCGCTTCGACGGCAGCCTTGAGCTGGTCCTTGATCGAGGCGGTCTCAGCGAGAACAGACTCGATTTTCAGGAAATCGAGCGCTCGAAACCGCGATACCGGAGGACGCAACAGAATGTCCGGGTGCGTGGACTTCAGCTTCATGGCGCTGATGGACTGCATCATCAGCTGAGTGGCGCCCAGCATCAGTTCCAGTGAATTCGGCCGCCGCCGGCCACCATCCGAAGGGGCGCCGACGACGTCGATTGCAATCGTAATGTCGGCATCGTCCTCGATCAGATCGAACGGCACGGGATTGTATATGCCGCCATCGATCAACAGCATGCCGTCCCGCCGCACGGGCCGGAACACGGCCGGGATGGCCGCAGAGGCGGCAAGCGCCGAGTGCAGATCGCCGCTCTCGAAAATAGCGGGGCGATGTCCGAAGAAATCGGTCGCCGTCACTTTGAGCGGAATGTTCAGCGCTTCGAACGTGGCTGGCACGGCGTCCGGCAGGAAAGCTTCCAGGATGCGCTCGACGTTGAATTGCGAGACACGCAGCCCGCCTTCCATAATTTCGCTCAGCGTGCCGGGCCTGGCACGCCACATACGGGCCGCAACTTCGGCGCGGCGGCCAAGGATAGAACGGGCATAGTGATGGATTTCGCGGCCGGTCATTCCAGCCGCCATGCCGGCGCCCATGATCGCGCCGATGGATGAACCTGCGATCGTGCGCGGCTTGATGCCCAGTTCATCCAGGGCTTCGATCACGTGGATATGGGCAAGTCCCCTCGCCCCGCCGCCGCCAAAGGCAATTGCAAAACTGGGCTCGCCGCCGTTGAACCGCGTCGCGGGCCGGGCAGGCAGGCGATCGCTCACCCCTTGCCTCCGCTGTCTCCGGCGGGGCCGACGATCATGATCGCCGGCTCCGCGGACAGCAGCCGCTTCGCGACGGCCTGCACATCCTCTTTTGTCACGGCCCCGATCTCGTTTTTGCGCCGGTCCATATAGTCAATACCGAGCTTGTCGATCTGCAACTCCACCAGCGTACTTGCTATGCCGCGCGACGTATCCAGATTGTTAATCGCATAGGAACCGATGACATATTTCTTCGCGGCCTCCAGTTCCTCGTCCGTCACCCCCTGCTCAGCCATGCGCTTTACCTCTGCGCGGATGATGGCAAGCGCCTCTCCGGCGCGGTCGGAGCGAGTGGCGGTTCCAATGACCAGGCCCGAAGAATGCTCGTTGTTCACCAGCGACGACTCGATGCCATAGGCCAGACCACGCTTTTCCCGAACCTCGTTGAAGAGCCGGGACGTGAACGTTCCGCCGCCCAGGATGTGGTTCATCAGGAACGCGGCGAAAAATTGCGGATCGCTCCGCTCGATGCCGGGATAGGCGAGCTGCAGAGTGGCCTGCGGCAGGTCGTAGGGAATGCGAATCTCCTGGGCGAGCTTCGGCTGAACCCGGTCTACCGGCTGCAGAGACGGTTTCTCGGGCAGGTCGCCGAAAAGCTTGTCGAGCTCAAGCTTGAGCGTTTCTGCATCGATCGCGCCAACGACAGCGACAGTGAGATTCTCACGCGCGAAAAGGCGTTTGTGAAACGACTTCAAATCCTCCGCGGTGATCGAGGCGAGCGTCTGCTCGGTTCCCTCGTCGCGGCGCGAATAGGGATGTTCGCCGTAAAGGGCCTTGGCCCACGCGAATTGCGCGGCGGTCTCGGGATCCTTTGCGTTGGCCACGATGCCCGACACGATCTGCGAGCGGATGCGGTCAATGGGCGCCGCATCGAAGCGCGGCGTCTCGATGGCCATCCGCAGGAGCTCCAGCGCCTCGTCCTTCTGGTCGGCCAGCATACGCATCGAGCCGTAGACGTAGTCGCGGCTGGCATCGAAGCGCATTTCCGCACCCGCATCGTCAAGCCGTTCCTGGAAGGCGTTGGCATCCAGGTCGCCGGCGCCCTCGTCGAACAGGCCGGTCATCAGATTGGCCACGCCTTCCTTGCCCGCCGGGTCCTGCGTGCTGCCGCCGTTGAAGGCGAAGCGGATCGAGATGATCGGCACGGCATGGTCTTCGACCAGCCATGCCTTGATGCCGTTCGGCGAGGTTACTTCCTGGATCGTGACCGCTGCGCGCGCCGATACCAGCGTCGGCAGGATGAGAAGCACGATCGCGAGAAACAGCGATGCAGCGGCTGTGAGAAACCGAGAATGGCTTGGCGTGGTCATGATCATCTCAGTTCTTCGACTCCGTTTCGGGCATCAGGTAGCCGGCGACGGAGTGCTGCGGGTTCAGGTACTTCGCCGCGGCGTCCTGTATCTGCTTCGCTGTGACCCGGCGAATCCTGTCTGGCCACTCCTCGATGTCCTTCACCGTACCGCCGGTGGCGAGTGTGGAGCCGTAAATGTTGGCCATGCCCGACTGGCTGTCACGCGCAAAAATCATCGATCGAACGAAGCGGTTCTTCGCTTTCTCGAGTTCGGTGTCGCTGATGCCGTCCTTGATGATCTTGACGATTTCAGTGTCGATCGCCTTCTCGACCGTCTCCAGCGAAGCCGCCCCGCGCGGCGCGCCAAAAATGGAGAAAGTCGTAGGATCGAGTGCGTCGCCCTGGAAATAGGCCCCCGCTGACGAGGCAATGCCCTGCCTGACGACCAGTTCCTGATAGATGCGGCTGCGTGTGCCGCCGCCCAGGATTTCCGACAGAAGGTCGAGTGCTTCCGCCTCGCCGGTTTCGGCATCCTGATAGGATGGCACGACCCATGACTTCCGGAAACTCGGGACGCTCACCCGCGGATCGGTCAGTGTCACAGTCCGTTTGGTATTCTGCTCCGGCTCCTGCGGACGAACGCGCGGCGGCAGATCCGGCCCGCGCTCGACCTTGCCATACGTCTTTTCGGCAAGCGCCTTGACATTGGCGGGATCGACGTCGCCTGCGACGACGAGCACTGCATTGTTCGGCGCATAGTAGCGGTCGTAGAACGCCACCGCATCGGTGCGGTTCAGCTTTTCCACTTCGTGCATCCAGCCGATCACCGGAACGCGATAGGGGTGGTTCTGGTAGAGCGTCGCGTCGACTTCTTCCGAGAGCAGCGCTTCAGGACTGTTCTCGACGCGTGAGCGCCGTTCTTCAAGGATGACGTCGCGCTCCGTTCCAATGACGTTGTCAGTCAGATTCAGGTTGCGCATGCGGTCGGACTCAAAGCCCATCACCATTTCGAGCGCTTCCGGCGTGACCGTCTGAATATAGGCGGTGTAATCGTAGGAGGTGAACGCATTCCCGTTGCCGCCGATCTCCGCAACCTTCGAATCGAACTCGCCTGCTGGATGAGTCTTGGTGCCTTTGAACATCAGATGTTCGAAGAAATGCGCGATGCCCGACTTGCCTGGCGGCTCGTCTGCACTGCCCACTCTGTACCAAACCATGTGGGTGACGATCGGCGCGCGATGGTCGGGGATGACGACCACCTCCATGCCGTTGTCCAGGCGAAAATTCCCCACCGCCGCGGCTTCGCGCGGGGCCTCCGCCTGGGCGGGCAGCACCGCGATCAGCGCGACAGCCGCGAGCCCCATGAAACTGGAACGGCTGCGCCGTCCCACTCTGCCTTCAAAAGTCATGTCCGCCTCGTCGCACGAGCCTGTTTGGCAGGGTGGTTACAGGCTCCGCTCCGCCTTGCAAGTGAATTATCCGTAACCATCTCGCCCGGCAAACAAGGCCGCATTCAGGCAGACAGCAGGAAGCGAATGATCGTGTCGCCGTAGGTGCGCTCATCCGCCACGGTGAAGACCGGCCCCGGATTGAAGGGCGCGGCAGCGCTCTCCTCCACCACGCAGAGCGCCCCTGGCGCCAGCCAACCTCCATCGCGAGCCGACCGAAGCGCCTTTTCGCCCAGACCCTTGCCGTAGGGCGGGTCTGCGAAGATGAGATTGAACGGCTGCAGCGTTCCCGACTCTCCGAGATGCGTTGCGTCCCGCCGGAAGATCTTGGTGCGGCCTTGCAGGCCGAAGGCCTCGACATTCGTCCGGATCAGGCCGCGGCCCTCAGCCGATTCCTCGATGAAGACGCAGTAGGAGGAGCCGCGCGACAGCGCTTCCAATCCGAGCGCTCCGGAACCCGCAAAGAGGTCGAGCGCCCTGCCGCCAAGGCTTTCGGGGAAGCGATGCGCGAGGACGTTGAACACCGCCTCGCGGGTTCGGTCGGTGGTCGGGCGAATGGCGTTAGAGCGCGGCGCAGCCAGCGGCCGGCCGCGAAATTCACCGCCGACAATCCGCATTTACCGTCCCTTCGGGCCTTTTCCCGGCCCTTTTCCACGCGGCGGACGGGCGTTCCCGTCGCGTCTGCCGGAGCCGGGAGACGGGCTTCGGAAGGCTGACGATGAGCCCCGCTCCCGGCCGGGCCCCTTTCCAAAGGACTGCTTGCCGCGCGGCTCCTTGCCTGCGCCCTCCCTGTTCATGCGAGAGGAAGGCGTGGTTGACGCCGAAGCATCTTTTTTCTTGCCCTGAGGACGGGCGCCGGGCGCCATCCAGACATTTGCCGTGCGGGCGCGCGTGGGTTCGTCCCGCCGTTCCGCGCGGTCGCCTGGCTTTCCACCGAATCCGCGACCCTGCCCCTTGTCGCGCTTTGTCGAGAGGCGGCCAAGCGCGTCTTCGCGACGGTCGTCCCGGTCACGCTTGCGGTTCTTGATCAGGCCGCCTTCGCCAATCCTCTCGCGCTCTTCCCGGTGGGCCATTTTCGGCTCCTCCGGGTGGCGCGGTTCACGCCGTTCAGGCTTGTTGGAAAACGGCTTGGCGATCTCGGCCTCGAAATTCGCCCCCGCCTCCTCGATAAGCCGTTCCCCGAGCTGGTCGCGCAACGTCCGGCCTTTCATTTCCCATACGTGGCCTTCCAGAAGCTCTCCGAGCTGGAACGGCCCATAGGAAATCCGGATCAGCCGCGTCACCTCGAGCCCGAGGGCGCCCAGGATGTTCTTCACCTCACGGTTCTTCCCTTCGCGCAGACCGATGGTCAGCCAGGCATTCGTGCCTTGCTGGCGATCGAGCGTCGCCTCGATCGAACCGTAGAAGACGCCGTCCACCGCAATTCCGTTCTTCAGGTCGACAAGCGCTTTCTCATCGGGCGCGCCATGCACGCGCACGCGATAGCGCCGCAGCCAGCCTGTGGCCGGCAATTCCAGAACCCGCGCCAGACCGCCATCATTGGTCAGCAGCAACAGGCCCTCGGTATTGATGTCGAGGCGACCGATCGTCATCAGCCGGGGCAATTCCTTCGGCAGAACGTCGAACACGGTCTTGCGACCCTCGGGGTCACGGTTGGTGGTGACGACGCCCGCCGGTTTGTGGAACAGGAAAAGGCGCGTGCGCTCGATCGGCGGAATTTCCATACCGTCGAGCTCGATCCTGTCGTCCGGCGAGACGTTGAACGCCGGCGAGGACAAGACCTTACCATTCACCTTGATGCGGCCGGCCGCGATCAGCTCCTCGGCATCGCGGCGAGAGGCAATACCGGCCCGCGCCAACCGCTTGGCGATCCGCTCGCCTTCGCCTTCGCTCGCCGCCTCGCTTCTCCTGGCGAAGGGCTTCCGGCTGCCTTCGCCAGCAGGCTTGGGCCGCCGGTCCGGCCTATCTGCTCCCGCCTTGCCGCCTCCGGCAAACGGCCTTTTCCCGCGCTCAAACGGTTTCTCTCCGCTGGAGCGCTCGCCGTCGCGCCACGGGCGTTTGGCCTCGCCATCCGATCCGTGCCTCTCTCGTGCAGGCCTGAAGGTCCGCTCCGACGTAGCCGCATCGCCAGCGTTCCGCTCGGCGCGTTCGAACCGGCCGGGCCGCTTGTCGCCACCGTCACGCGGGCGGTCATCGCGCCTGAAGGGACGCTCGCCCAATGGCCGTTCGCCGTCACGCGGCGCGCGCTTCACATAAGGCCTGTCGCCTGCACCTTGCTGCTCGCGCGGCGGTCTACCGCTCCGATTCGACGTAGCCGCATCGCCAGCGTTCCGCTCGGCGCGTTCGAACCGGCCAGGCCGCTTGTCGCCACCGTCACGCGGGCGGTCATCGCGCCTGAAAGGACGCTCGCCCGATGGCCGTTCGCCGTCACGCGGCGCGCGCTTCACATAAGGCCTGTCGCCTGGACCTTGCTGCTCGCGAGGCGGCCTGCCGCTCCGATCCGACGCTGCCGCGTCGCCAGAGCTACGCTCGGCGCGTTCGAACCGGCCGGGCCGCTTGTTTCTTTCTTCTCGGGAGCGGTCGTTGCTTCCGAATTCTCGCTGCGGACGCTTCGCCGGTTGCCCTCCGGCGTCTGCGCTGCGCTCGCGGAATGGCTTCTTGCCCTTGGCGGCATACGGCTTTCCGCCGAACCCGCCCTTTCCCGGTCGCCCGGTGCGCCCACCGCCGCGCGTTGCTGCTGAGGATTTTCCGCCCCCTTTACGGGGACCTTTTTTTCGTTCGTCGTCCATGTGGCCTTTGCCTTTCCGGGCGGGTAGATAACAGGAACGCCATCGAGGCGCGAGGGAAATGTCGAGGTGACGGACGCGTGAAACGCCCGGATTTCATGGCTATTGCGCTTGCCGAGGCCGAGGCGGCGGCGGCGCGCGGGGAAGTGCCGATCGGAGCTGCCCTTGTGCGCGACGGCACTGTCATTGCAAGCGCCGGCAACCGCACGCGCGAACTCAACGACCCGACCGCCCATGCCGAAATGCTGGTCATCCGCGCAGCGGCCGATCGGCTCTCCGCGGAACGCCTGCTCGATGCGGATCTTTACGTGACCCTGGAGCCCTGCACCATGTGTGCTGCAGCGATTTCATTCGCGCGGATACGGCGGCTCTATTTCGGGGCGGTCGATGAGAAAGGCGGTGCGGTGGTAAGCGGCGTCAGGTTTTTCGCGTCACCCACCTGTCATCATGTGCCGGATGTCTACGCAGGGATCGGCGAAAGCCGCGCAGCTTCCATCCTGCGCGATTTCTTCAAGCTCAAGCGCGAGGCTTGAGCCGCGCTCTCACATGCCCGGAATAAGCTGGCGCCAGGACCAGTCGCCCTTCTTTCGGGCCGCGGCCTTGGCGCGGCGCTCCTTCTTGTATTCGTCCTCACCGATGTCATTGGTCGGAGCAGATGAAGCAGGCTGCCGGTAGGCGAGCGGCGGCTCGCTCAGATATTTACGGGTGGTCGCGCTGCCTTGCTTCGTTTCGATCCGACGCTTTTTGTATTCAGCCCGCGCATTTTTGAATTGTGGATTGGTCAAGGATTGGCTGAGGCCCGAGTCGTCATCGCGTCCAGCCTCCTGTCGGCCGAACGCTGTGTCCGGATCGACAGCTACATCCGAAATGACCGGCGAATCGTAGGCCGAATTGTCCTGGTTGGCGGTTGCCTCAGCGCGAACGCGCGCGCGGCGCTGTTCAGGCGACTCCGGCCAGGCTGGATTGGAGGTGACGGCGACTTTCTGCTGCGGAGGCGGCAAGCTGCCAAGCGATGCCGGCCTCACCAGATCCGGCCGCGGCTTGTAATCAATCTGCGGCTTCTTGTTCGGAGTGATCGACAGGATGCCGGTCACGTCCTGCGTCAGTTGTTCGGCCGCGGACTTGTCAGTTCCGTAAGTCGGCGATCCGATGCAGCCGGCCAGCATCAGGCTCGACGCAACCAGCGGCGCACCGAGCGCCAACCGCGCTTGCTTCCTGTCCATCATGCCAAAAAGTCCCACTGCAGCAGTTTTATCGAATCCGAAGCGGCCGGATTGCCCATCCTTGACTGCTCATCCCTGAAAAATCCGGCGACAACAAGGCGTTCGGCCCCCGTCGCGCTTGTAACGCATGCCGGAGCGGACGGCAACGACCGTAGCCAAGCCGTCCCCAACGAACCACACCGCTACGCCGAGCTGAGCAGCGCAACGGCCGGTCAGATCCGGCCTAGCGCTCTCAACTCGCGGAGCGCCGCAGCGTCACGTGCCGAGACATCCGGAAAGTCAGGATCCGTCCCGACGTCATTGGTGTATCGCCACGAGCGCGCGCATTTGGTGCCCGAGGCGGTGGCGAACACGACGCCGACGTCCTTTACATCGTCCAATGTGAAGGCATCCGCCGGCGCTAGCTGGTCCGTGACTGTGATGCCGCTGGTGATCGAGATTTCCGCAAGATCGACGCCATCAAGCGCCGCGTGCAACTCGGGATCGGTGACATGCACCACCGGCGCGGCCTCGAGCGAGGAGCCGATCGTCTTTTTCGCGCGCTCGATTTCAAGGGCGCCGGTCACCACGCGCCGGACCTGGCGAACCTTGCGCCACTTCTCGGCGAGCGCATCATTTTTCCACCCTGCCGGCGTCTCGCGAAACTGTTCGAGATGCACGGACGGTGAGGAAGAATAGCGGTCGAGCCAGGCCTCTTCCGTCGTGAACGGCAACATCGGCGCAAGCCAGGTCACCAGCCGGTCGAACAAATGGCGGACCACTTCCACCGCCGCCTTGCGCTTCAGGCTCGACGGCGCATCGCAGTAGAGCGAATCCTTGCGAATGTCGAAATAGAAGGCCGAAAGCTCGACCACCATGAAATCGATCAGGACACGCGTGATGCGCTTGAACTCGAACGCGTCGTAGCCGGCCCGAACGACCTCGTCGAGTTCTGCGAGGCGGTGCAGCATCAGCCGTTCCAACTCCGGCATCTGGTCCAGCGGAACCGTCTCGCCATCGTCATGCGCCAGCGTGCCCAGCATCCAGCGGATCGTGTTCCTCAGTTTGCGATAGGCATCGATGTTCGTCTGCAGGACGTTCTTGCCGAGCCGCTGGTCCTCCCAATAGTCGGTTGTGACGACCCACAGGCGCAGAATGTCGGCGCCGGACTGCTTGATGACGTCCTGCGGCACGACCGTGTTGCCGAGCGACTTCGACATTTTGCGGCCGTCCTCGTCCATGGTGAACCCATGCGTGACCACCGTGTTGTAAGGCGCGCGGCCGCGCGTGCCGCAGCTTTCCAGCAACGAGGAATGGAACCAGCCGCGGTGCTGGTCGGAGCCTTCGAGATAGACGTCCGCCGGCCATTTCAGGTCGGGCCGGTCCTCCAGCGTGAAAGTGTGGGTTGAGCCGGAATCGAACCACACGTCGAGGATATCCATGACCTGTATCCACGGCTCGTTGGCGCGGGAGCCCAGGAACCGCGCGCGCGCTCCCTCGGCAAACCAGGCGTCGGCGCCTTCCTTCTCGAACGCCTCGAGAATGCGGTTGTTCACGGCCTCGTCCTCGAGCACTTCGCCGTTCTCGTCCGCAAAAACGCAGATCGGCACGCCCCAGGCGCGCTGACGCGACAGCACCCAATCGGGCCGCTCCTCGATCATGGCGCGCAAACGCGTCTGGCCCGCTGCGGGCACAAAGCGGGTGGCGTCGATCGCGGCAAGAGCGCGCGTGCGCAGCGTGTCGAATTTCAACTTCTCGGCAGTCGCGGCGTCTGTGATTCCGAAGCCGCCCAGATCCTTGTCCATGTGGACGAACCATTGCGGCGTATTGCGAAAGATCACCGGCCGCTTCGACCGCCAGGAATGGGGGTATTGGTGCTTCAGCCGTCCGCGCGCAAAGAGAGCATTGTGCTTGATCAATTCATCGATAACGGCCTTGTTGGCATCGCCCTTCTTGCCGCTGTCGTCGATGACGCGCGCCGGTCCGCCGTCGCGATCCGGGCCGAGGCCTGGAGCGTCCTTGGTGAAGAAGCCGGCATCGTCCACCGTGAAGGGGATCCGTGTGTCGACGCCCCGTGCTTCGAGCCCCCTTGCATGATCCATCCACGCGTCGAAGTCCTCGCGGCCATGGCCCGGAGCGGTGTGCACGAAGCCGGTGCCGGCGTCGTCGGTGACATGGTCGCCGGCCAGCATCGGAACAGGAAATTCGTAGCCGCCACCGAGGCCCTTCAAGGGATGCGCCAAGGTGAGCGCGCCAAGTTCCTCAGCTGTCACTGTCCGTAGCCGATTGAAGCTGAGCTTGGCCTTGGCGAAAGACTCTTCTGCCAGTGCATCGGCGAAGATCAGCTTTTCGCCCGGCTGAGGCCCGAAGTCATTCTCCGCAGCCGTTACCTCATAGAGGCCGTAGCTGATGCGCGGCGAATAGCTCACCGCCCGGTTGCCGGGGATCGTCCAGGGCGTGGTCGTCCAGATGACGACACGCGCATTCAGGAGGTCCGATTTCATCTGCGCGCCGTCGCGCAGCATGAAAAACACCGGAAACTTCACCCAGATCGTGTCGCTCTCGTAGTCCTGATACTCGACCTCGGCCTCGGCAAGCGCGGTGCGTTCCACGACGCTCCACATCACCGGCTTGGAGCCGCGATAAAGCTGACCGGACATGGCGAATTTCAGAAGCTCGCCGGCGATGCGTGCTTCCGAATGGAAATCCATTGTCGTGTAAGGCTTGTCGAAGTCGCCTTCGACGCCCAGCCGCTGAAACTCTTCGGTCTGCACCTTGATCCAGTGGCTGGCGAATTCCCGGCATTCCTTGCGGAATTCGTTGACCGGCACTTCGTCCTTGTTCTTGCCCTTCGCGCGGTACTGCTCCTCGATCTTCCATTCAATCGGCAGGCCGTGGCAGTCCCAGCCCGGAACGTAATTGGAATCGTAGCCGCGCATCTGAAATGAGCGTGTGATGACGTCCTTCAGCACTTTGTTGAGCGCATGGCCGATATGGATGTTGCCGTTGGCGTAGGGCGGGCCGTCGTGCAGCACGAAAAGCGGCCGGCCGGCAGCGCTTTCGCGCAGCTTCCTGTACATGCCCATGTCCTGCCAGCGCTTGACCAGCGCCGGCTCCTTTTCCGGCAGGCCGGCGCGCATCGGAAAATCCGTCTGCGGAAGGTAGAGGGTCTTGGAGTAGTCGATCTTTTCGGCGGTATCGGTCATCGTCTTGCCATATCAGCGGCCCGTGGGCGTGGCGCCCGGGCGTTCACTATCATGATTTGGAAAAAGCGCGAGGGGTGCGCACGGAAATGTCCCGGACCTTCGGCAGCTCAAGCCGCGCGGAAGGCCGGGATCGTAATTCGTATCGCGAGGGCGAAAGGAAGTGTGCGCACCGTCATGCCCGCGCTTTTAGCGGAGCCTCGGTAGAGAATAAAGCAGATAATGCTCAGCCGGCGTCCAATGCAGACGTCATACCCGCCTCGGCATGCAATGGGCAGACATACAAGCTTCGACTAAAACCAAGCTACATCTGGAAATCGAAGCGGTAGGTGGCGGAGACGCCGAACAGGAATTGATTGGGCGATCCGCGCTCCTTGACCAGACTTGAATCGGCGGCGGGACCCAGCAGGCGCTGATATTCCCCGAAAGCGCTGGTCGTCACCTTCTCGGTCGTTTTCCAGGTCACCGCGCCGCCAACACCCGCCGATCTTATCCCGCCTTTCGGCGAATAGGCCGAGAGACCCGACGCAGCGGATTCTTCCGGCGTCACCCCATAATAGGTGTCGAAATAGTCCGACGACGCAAAGGAAAGCCGAGGCCCGCCCGACACGCGCACGGTCGGCGTCACATCTCTAAAGGCATCCACCGCGATATCGCCCACCACGCCTTCGTGGCTGCGAATGCCGTGACGAACCTCGCCGCGGACCCTCAGCCAGTCGGTCGGGTAGATTTCCGCGAAGCCGCCGACCTCCCCGCCGAAACGAACGGGATCGAGCCCCTCGATATCGTCGGACGCATCCTCGTCGCGTTCGAACAGAAGCTTTCCGGCCGCGCCGGCGCGGAAACTCCCTTTGTCGAACAGGGCGAAGGAGACATTGTCATTGCGTGAGGTGAAGCGCGCCTGCGGGCCGGCTTTGCCTAGCGAGATGAGCGGCGCGGCATTGAAGGCATAGCTGTTGTCGCCTTCGAAGCGCGGAGCCACAAAGCCGGCAGCGCCGACCGTCAGGTACCAGTCACCATGGATCCAATCCAGGAAACCGCCGCCGCCGCTCTCCTGTGCCCCTGCCTGCAACGCATTGGTAAGTGTAAATGCGGCAACCAGTGCCGAAAATCGTACTAGAAACAAGACTATACCCCAAGCCCTACGCGCATCGGTTGCACCGACATTTCTTCTTCTCGGACAGACTGGTAAAAATTGACTTAAAGTTGCGTTGAGCTTGCGCCTTCGCGCAATGGGGCCTTGCCAGCCTCTGTTGCTCGAAATGGACGACCTTTTGCTTTCGCGCTATTGTTCGGCCAAGCGATTCTCGGCGTATTCGCTTTTGGGTCGAGCCGATTGGAGGCAGCTAAATGACTGATATCTCTCATTCCCCTAGAGGCCTGGGTACAGCGGTTGCGGAAGTGCGGGCTAAATGGGGATGGTTCGTTGCTTTGGGCATCGCCCTTCTGGTGCTCGGCGCCATCGCGTTCTTCAACGTGTTTTTGGCAACGGTCGCCTCCGTGTTTTATGTCGGCGTGCTGATGCTGATCGGGGCAGGCGCGGAAATCGCGCACGCATTCGGCGTGAAGACGTGGAGCAGCTTCTTCTGGCTGCTTCTTAGCGGTATCGTTTATGCGGTGGCCGGCATCGTTACGCTAATGAACCCCTTGCTCGCATCGGTGGTTCTCACCTTCGTCCTCGCGATCGCGCTGGTCGCCGGCGGGATTTTCAGGATCTGGGTCGGCTTCAGTGCGCGCCCGCAGACGGGTTGGGGCTGGATCGTCGCTGCCGGCGTGATCACCTTGCTGGCGGGCATCGTCATCGCGATGCGCTGGCCGGTGAACAGCCTCTACATCCTCGGCTTGTTCCTTGCCATCGACCTGACCTTCCAGGGCTGGTCGTATATCGCCTTCGGCATGGCGCTGCGGCGGTAACGGAATGTCACCCGGCGGGAAACGAAACCCGCCGGTCGAAATCCGAAATCGGCCGCACAGCGGCAAGCAGCGCTCGTGCTTCCGCTTCGTCGCGCTTCATCTGGACGACCAATGCGTCCAGACTATCGAACTTGGCTTCGTCGCGCAGGAAGGCGAAAAACGAGACGTCACATAGCTCGCCGTAAAAATCGTCCGAAAAATCGAAGACGAACGTTTCGAGCAGCGGCTCGCCTTCGTCGTCGACGGTCGGACGGCGACCGAAACTGGCGACACCGTCGTGCAGCGTTCCGCTCGCGCGGCGCAGGCGCACTGCATAGATGCCGTGCTTCAGCCCGGTCGTTTTCGGCAACCTCATATTGGCGGTCGGGAAGCCGAGCGAGCGGCCAAGCTGCCTGCCCTTCGTCACCTCGGCCTCGACTGTATACCGGTATCCGAGCAGACCCGCGGCCTCTGCGACATCGCCACATTCGAGCAAGGCGCGAATCCGGCTCGATGAGATGACTTCGGCCCCCTCATCGCGAAAGGCGTCCACCAGCGTCACGCCGAAGCCGTGCCGCTCGCCGGCCTCCATCAGATAGGCCGGTCCGCCCTGCCGATTCTTGCCGAAATGGAAATCGAAACCCGTTACCACGTGTCGGATACCAAGGCCCTGTTCGAGCACTGTTGCGATGAACTCCTCCGCCGACAAACCCGCAAATGCGCGGTCGAAGGTCTGCTGGACGAGTGCGTCAAACCCCAGTTTCGCCATAAGCCGTGCTTTCATAGGCGGCGGCGTCAAGACGAAGAGCGGCTCGTCCGGCCGGAAAACCGTGCGCGGGTGCGGCTCGAAGGTCAACGCCAGCGCAGGGACGGACCGGCTTTCCGCTTCGGCAAGCGCCCGCTCCAGAACGGCCTGATGGCCACGATGCACGCCGTCGAAATTGCCGATCGCAACCACCCCGCCACGCAGGTCCCGCGGCAGGCTGGCCAGGTCGGTGATATGTCGGAATTCCTCAGTCTTCACCGTTTTCCCTGCAGCGCGATCGCTTTTCGTCGAATGGTCAACTCGGTCTGATTTGCCGGTTTCAGCGCCTGCCTGCTCCGCTTGCACTCGATTCCTCAGCGCAGTCTCGGGATCACGCCGACCGGATGATGGCCGTGCTTGCCGAGGAAGGCGGCCAACCGCTCTTCGTCCGGATCCTGCGGGTCGCCATAGTCGCCGGCGTGAATGCCGCCCGAAACATAAAGCACATCGATGCCGTTGTTTTCCGCTCCCCGCACATCCGTCAGCACGCCATCGCCGATCGCCAGCGTCTCGCCCTTCTCGACCGGGCGTCCCAGCACCTCGCTTGCCGCGTCCAGAGCAGCCTCGTAGATCGGCCGGTGCGGCTTGCCGGCAATCTGGGTGCGTCCGCCCAACTGGCCATAGTCACGCGCCAACGCGCCAGCGCAGAAGATCAGGCGGTCGCCCTTCTCGACGACGATGTCGGGATTTGCGCAGATGAACGGCAGATCTCGCGCCCTGAACCGCCGCAGCATCTCCGCGTAATCTTCCGGAGACTCGGTGTCGTCGTCATAGAGCCCGGTGCAAACGACGGACTGCGCTTCGAATTCCTCGACGAGCTCGACGTCGATACCATCATAGATCATCATGTCGCGGTCGGGACCCAGGTGGAACACTTTGCGCGGACCGGACCGGATAAGGTCACGGGTGACGTCGCCCGATGTTATCACCCTATCCCAAGCGCTGTCGGGCACGCCGAGCGCGGCAAGCTGCGCCTCAACCGGGCCATGGGGCCGTGGCGCATTGGTGATGAGAATGACGGCGAGCCCCTTTTCCCTTGCGCGCGTCAGCGCCGCGCAGGCGTCCGGCGAGGACTCCACCCCGTTGTGCACAACGCCCCAGACGTCGCTTAGAATCACGCGGTAGTTGCCGGTCAGCACGTCCAGCGAGCTGATCATTTTCGGCTGAGCGGCCATTGCGTCTCCTCATCGCTCCCGACGGGCCGGTCAGCCCGAAACCGCCCGGAATTAGCCGAACCGGCGAACGCTGTCATCAGCTTTCGCTTCCCATAAGACGCTGCCGCGAATGTGGAGAATGCCATCCGCATGGAGAGGCCCGGCGTTCTCCACATCGCTCATGGTTAATCAGCTATGAATTCCGCGCGGTTGTTTCGACCTGATTCCAAAACGTCGAGTTTAGGGAACTGTGCGACCCTGCATCATTGCATTGAGCTGGCAGGGGTGCAGCAATGATCCGTAGGTTCCTGAGGGATAAGCGCGGAAATTTCGCGATGTTGACCGCCATCGCGATCGTTCCGATCATGGGCGCTCTGGCGCTTGCAGTCGACTACGCCGAAATGTCGCGTCAGCGGCAGGACACGATGAATGCGCTCGACGCAGCCGGTATCGCCACGGCGCGCCGCATCGTGGACGGCAAGACTAAGCCGGAAATGACCGACGCCGAGCTCGAAGCCGAGATCAAGACCTATGCAAAGGACTTCTTCGAAGCCAATCTTGGCTCCGTCAGCCCCGAGAACGCCACGCTGACTGTTGTCCTGCCGCAGAACAACTCAGGCGGCGGCACACTCAAGCTGTCGGCCACGCTCGACTATGAACCGTATTTCTTTCCCGTTTTCGCGAAGCTGCTTGGCACTGCCGAAGAAGATGGCACGACGGAACTGAACTTCGACGCATCGGCCGAAATACGGCTGAAGAACACGCTGGAAGTCGCGCTCGTCCTCGACAATTCGGGATCGATGGACGAACTCGGCTCAGGCACGGGTCAGAAACGCATCGATCTACTGAAGGCCGCAGCGAAGCAGCTCATCGAAACGCTGTCCTTGCAGGCCGGGCTGATGAAGCAGATCGAAAAGCCCGTCCAGTTCGCGCTCGTGCCGTTCGCCGCTTCGGTTAATGTGGGCCCCGAATATGACGGCTCATCCTGGATGGATACGAACGGCATTTCGCCCGTCCACCACGAAAACTTCGATTGGACGAAGATGACTTCCACCAACGATCCGGCGAAGTACGCCGAATTTCTGGGCGGGGTCTGGTACAAGCAAGGCAATGGCTGGGGAGCAACCAAGGGCCAGCCGCTTACACGCTTCAGCCTCTACGAAGACATGCTTGTCCAGTCCGACCGAGAAGAAGTCCCTAATTCCAAGCAGTATGTCTGCACGCGCTACTCAAACGGCAAATGTACTTCCGGGTATTGGACGCCACCACTCTATACATACGAGACGAGCCAGTATGCGAGCTGGCAAGGATGCGTCGAGGCTCGTCCCTCGCCCTACAACAACAATGATGCGACGCCGACCACCGGCACACCGGCGACGTTGTTCGTGCCCATGTTCGCGCCGGACGAAGCCGGCCATCTCTGGCGCGACCTGAATGCCGATGGGACCAACGATCTGAACGGCGACACGTTCGGATATGGCAACAGCTGGTGGACGGACTGGGCCGACACGGGGGCGACCTCCCGGCAGAAGGACATGCGCAAATATTACCGCACCAAGCCATACGGGTCGAAATCAGCCGACTCTGGCGATGGGCCAAACTTCTCGTGCACGACCAACCCGATCACGACGCTGAAAGATGTTATCAAGCCCGAAGGGAAGAAGGCTATCGTCGACGCCATCAACGCCATGAAGCCGGGCGGAAACACCAACGTGCCGGAAGGCACGGCCTGGGGCTGGCGGGTCATTTCCAGCGGCGAACCGTTTACCGATGGCAGGCTGGACAGCCAGAAGGGCAATGACAAGGTCATCATCGTGCTGACCGACGGCGCCAACACCTACGGTGACCTTGGCGATACTGATGCGGCCAGCAACAAATCGACCTATGCAGCCTATGGCTATACCGGCAAAGGATATAACGGCACCGGGACGACGCGGATGTTCATGGATACGAGCGGCAACATCGGCAAATCCAACTACACGGCCTCCAACTACACGGCAGCGCTCGACGAACAGATGCAGACGCTCTGCTCCAATGCGAAGAACGGCAATGTTCTGGTGATGACAGTATCGCTCGATCTCAGTGAGACCAAAACCGACGAGAAGAAGGCGATCGACGCGCTCACAGCCTGTTCATCGGATTCCCGTTTCCGCAAGAACGCCGACGGCACGCCGAAGAAACTCTATTGGAACGCGACCGGCAGCAATCTCGCCGAGAAGTTCAAGGAAATAGCGGACGAGCTTTCCAACCTACGCATCGTCGGCTGAGTGACCCGCGCGAAATCCGAGACACCCCGCCCTTGCGGCGGGGTGTTCTTATTGGCGTCTCACGGCCGACATCCCGCCAACAGCGCGAAACGTGGCCGCATGGGGCGGTTATCCCAAGCTGTGACCTTTGACCGGTTCGCGTCAGATACCCCCACCCCTACCCCTCCCCACAGGAGCAGGGCTATCGCATATGGGACGTTGGTGACTTGCGGCGAATACTCCTCTCTGTCGTCATCCTCGACCTCGTGAGTGAGAGAAGCGAACGGAGAGTGTCGGGGGGGGGGGGGGCGGCCGGGCCGCGCGGCGGCGGGGGAGACGTGGGGCACCGAGGGAATAATCAGATACGCCCGCAACAGGGCAGGCCGTGTGGCGCCGGGTCCGAGGCCAGGCTCCCCCCCCCACACCCA
>JBEVEP010000325.1:0-7905 GCA_040512755.1 Mesorhizobium sp. | reverse complement strand
CACCGCCTCCCTGCAGCTTCGCCCCGCTACCTCCCGATGAGACGCATCAAGCAGCTCTCTTGCGCGCAATACGCGCCCTGATGCTTTCGACATCGGCGCGTGGCGTCGCCGCAAACAGCGTTTTGGTGTAGCTGTGCTGCGGGTTGGCGAAAACCTCATCGCGGTTGCCATATTCGACGGCCTCGCCGTAGTACATCACCATCACATCATCGGCGATATAGCGGACGACCGAGAGGTCGTGGCTGATAAAGACGTAGGTCAGGTGGAACTCGTCCTGGAGGTCGGCCAGCAGATTGAGCACCTGCGCCTGCACTGAAAGGTCAAGGGCTGACACCGGCTCGTCGAGCACCAGCAGGCTCGGATTGAGCATCAGCGCACGCGCAATGGCGATACGCTGGCGCTGGCCGCCGGAGAACATGTGCGGATAGCGGTTATAGTGCTTCTCTTCCAGCCCGACCTTGGTCAGCATCATCATGGCGCGGTCGCGCCGCTCCGATGCGGGAATATTCGTATTGATCAGCAGCGGTTCGCCAAGAACATCCCCGATCTTCTGGCGCGGATTGAGAGAACCATAGGGGTTCTGGAAAACAATCTGCACCTTGCGGCGCATTTCCGCAGTAAGCCCTTCCTTGGCGATATCGACTTTCTTGCCGTCGATGAGCAGTTCACCGGATGTCGGCGCATCGATCAGCGTTATGATGCGGGCAAGCGTCGATTTCCCGCAGCCCGACTCCCCGACGATCGCCAGTGTCTTACCTTTCTCGACGGAGAAGGAAACACCTTTCACGGCATGGACCGTTCTGGCGCCGGTGAAGAGCCCGCCCTTCATGTGATAGTCGCGGACGATGTTCTTTGCTTCGAGAACGATCTCGCTCATTGGACAGCTCCGGCAGCAGGCGCTTCGTCGGTCAGGAATCCAGAAATGGTGGGGAGACGATCCCCCACTGCATTTTCAGGCAATGCCGAAAGCAGCGCGCGCGTATAGGCGTTCTTCGGCGTCTCGAACAGGGACAGCACGTCCGCCTCCTCCATCTTGCGTCCCTTATACTGGACGATGACGCGGTCGGCCGTTTCGGCGACCACACCCATATTGTGGGTGATCATGATCAGTCCCATGCCGTGCTCGGCCTGAAGCTTCATGAGCAGGTCGAGGATCTGCTTCTGGATGGTGACGTCGAGCGCGGTCGTCGGCTCGTCCGCGATCAGGAGCTTGGGGTTGCAGGCGATCGCAATCGCGATCATCACGCGCTGGCATTGGCCGCCGGACATTTGATGCGGAAAGTGGCCAAGGCGCTCGGCCGGGTCAGGAATGCCGACATCCTTTAGCAATTCGATCGCGCGGGCGCGCCGCTGGGCGCGGTCCATGCCCATATGGACGCGCAGCACTTCCTCGATCTGGAATCCCACCGTGAAGCAGGGATTGAGGCTCGCCATCGGTTCCTGGAAGATCATTGCCATGTCCTTGCCGACAATCTTGCGCCTATCCGGGACACTCAGTTTCATCAGATCGGTGCCGGCGAAATTCATGCGATCGGCAGTGACTTTGGCCGTCCAGGGCAAAAGACCCATCACCGCCAACATCGACACTGACTTGCCAGAGCCGGATTCGCCCACGATGGCCAGCACCTCACGCTGGTCGACCGACAGGGAAACGCCGTCCACGGCGCGGAAAGGTCCCGTTGCCGTCTGGAATTCGACGGTGAGGTTCTGAATTTCGAGCAGGGACATTTGTCAGGACCTCTTCAGTTTCGGATCAAGCGCGTCACGCAGGCCGTCGCCCACCAGATTGATCGCGAGTACGGTGATCAGGATGGCGAGACCTGGAAATGTGACGACCCACCAGGCCCGCAGAATGAACTCCCGCGCTTCCGCCAGCATCGTGCCCCATTCGGGCGTTGGCGGCTGGGCGCCCATGCCGAGGAAGCCGAGTGCAGCGGCATCAAGGATCGCGGACGAAAAGGACAGAGACGCCTGAACGATCAGCGGCGCCATGCAGTTGGGCAGGATCGTCCGGAACATCAGCCGCAGCGTTCCGGCGCCCGAAACCTTCGCCGCAGTGACATAGTCCTTGCTCTTTTCGGCCATCACCGCAGCGCGGATGAGCCGCACGAAGTGCGGTTGATAGACCAGTGCGATCGCGATCATCGCATTCGTCAGGCCGGGGCCGAAGACGGCCACCAGGACCAGCGCCAGAAGCAGCGATGGGAATGCCAGGATGATGTCCATGATGCGCATGATCACGGTGTCGACCCAGCCGCGGAAATAGCCCGCAACGACGCCGATGACGATGCCGCCGGAGAGCGCGACCGATGTCACGATGACACCGATGAACAGCGAATAGCGGGCGCCATAGATCAAGCGCGAGAGGATGTCGCGTCCGATAGCGTCGGTGCCGAGCAGATGGGCCGTGCTGCCGCCCGCCTCCCAGAACGGAGGCAGAAGATTGGCGTTTGGCAGACGTTCTGCCGGCCCATAAGGCGCTATCACGGGCGCAAAGATGGCGGTGATAACAAGGAGGACGAATATCCAGAGCCCTATGACGGCGCCACGGTTCTCCGAGAAATAATACCAGAACTCCGCCAACATGCGGCGGCGCACTGAACCAGCGTCCTGAACGGCTGCGGTCGTGTTTGTCATGACCTATTCCTCCTCAGTGCCGGATGCGCGGGTTGATCAGGCCGTAGAGAAGATCGACGGCGAGGTTCACCAGCATGATAATGGCGGCGATGATCAGGAGGCCGCCCTGGATCACCGGATAGTCCCGCTTCGACACGGAATCGACCATCCACTTCCCGATGCCAGGCCACGAAAAGATCGTCTCGGTCAGGATCGCGCCGGCCAGCATCACGCCGACCTGAAGCCCGATCGTGGTCACCACCGGAATCATCGCGTTGCGCAGCGCATGGACGCCGACCACCCGGAACGGCGCCAGACCCTTGGCGCGCGCGGTGCGAACATAGTCCTCGCCCAGCACCTCAAGCATCGCCGAACGCGTCTGCCGCGCGATGACCGCCAATGGAATTGTGCCGAGCACGATGGTCGGCAGGATCAGATGGCTTACCGCCGATCTGAACGCGCCTTCCTGCCCCGACAGCAACGAGTCGATCAGCATGAAGCCGGTGACCGGGGGAAAGAAGAACATCAGCGAGATGCGGCCCGACACCGGTGTCCATTGCAGCACGCCCGAGAAAAAGATGATCAGCAGCAGCCCCCACCAGAAGATCGGCATCGAGAAGCCGACCAGCGCAGTACCCATGATGAGCTGATCGTAGAACGAGCCGCGCTTGATGGCCGCAAAGATGCCGGCAGGTATGCCAAGCACGACCGCAAAAATTATTGCGCAGAAGGACAGTTCGAGCGTCGCCGGAAAAAGCTGGAAGAATTGGCTGAGCACCGACTCCTTCGTGGCGATCGATGTGCCGAAATCACCGTGCAATATGCCCCAAAGGTAATCGAGGTACTGGATAACGACCGGGCGGTCGAAGCCGAGATTATGCGAGATTTCCGCATGGCGCTCGGGCGACATGACGCGCTCCCCGGACAGCAGCGATACAGGGTCGCCCGGCAACATGCGGATGAACGAAAAGGCGATAATGGAAACGCCTATGAAAGTTGGAATCAGGACAGCCAGTCGCCCCAAAAGAAATCGAAGCATTTCGGACCTCGCTCCGCGTCCCCACGCCGGCCTATTTTGCCGACTTTATGCGGATAACAAAAGGGGCGTTCGCCAAGCGAACGCCCCTCAACTCACTTAAACTTCCACCTTACTCGACGAGGTCGACGTTATCGAAGCGGAAGTCGCCGAGCGGGCTCTGAACGAAGCCCTCAACGTTCTTGCGCATCGGCACGATCGCCAGCGAGTGATCAAGCGTGGCCCACGGCGCCTGCTTCTTGAACACGACCTGAGCCTGTTCGTAGAGCTTGGTGCGTTCGGCCTGGTCGCTGGCTTCCTTCGCCTTGGTCACCAGATCGTCGAACTCCTTGTCGCACCACTGTGCGCGGTTGTTGCCGCCGACGGCGTCGCAGCCGAGCAGCGTGTCGAGGAAGTTGTCCGGATCGCCATTGTCGCCGGTCCAGCCGAGGATGACGGCGCCGTCACGATCCTTCGCCTTCGACTTCTCCAGATATTCGGCCCACTCATAGGACACGATCTCTGCCTTCACGCCGACCACCGCAAGATCCGACTGGATGAGTTCCGCAGCGCGGCGGGCATTTAGCATGTACGGACGCGCGACGGGCATGGCCCAGACCTTCATCGAGAGGTCCTTTACGCCGGCTTCTTCCAGCATTTTCTTGGCCGCTTCCGGATCGTATTTGTCGTCCTCGACGGCGTTGTTGTAGGACCACATCGTCGGCGGGATCGGGTTCTTGGCAGGCGCTGCCGCGCCCTGGAAGACGCCATCGACGATCGCCTGCTTGTTGATGGCCATGTTGAGCGCCTTGCGGACTTCCGGCTTGTCGAACGGCGCCTGGGTCGTGTTGTAGGCCAGATAGGCGACGTTCAGGCCTTCCTGTTCCGAAACCTTCAGATCCGCATCGGACTTCATGGCCGCTACGTCAGCCGCATTCGGATACGGCATCAGGTGGCACTCGCCAGCCTTCAGCTTCTGGAAGCGGACAGCCGCGTCGGTGGTGATGGCGAAAACCAGATCGTCGATCTTCGGCTTCGTGCCCCAATAGTCAGGGTTGGCCTTGTAGCGGATCACCGCATCCTGCTGGTAGCCGACAAAGGAGAACGGCCCGGTGCCGAGCGGCATCTGGTTGAGCTGGTTCATCTTGCCGTCAGCCTGAAGTTTGTCGGCATATTCCTTCGACATGATCGATGCGAACGGCATCGCGACATTGGCGAGGAACGGGGCCTCCTTGCGCTTCAGCGTGAACTTCACCGTCATGTCGTCGACCTTTTCGATCGACTGGAGCAGTTCCGGGAAGCCCATGCCGGCGAAATACTCCCACGACGTTCCGGCGACATACTGGTTCCACGGATTGTCGGTCTTCCACATCCGCTCGAAGGAGAAGATCACGTCGTCGGCGTTGAGTTCGCGCGTCGGCGTGAAGAATTCGGTGGTCTGGAATTTGACGCCCGGACGCAGCTTGAACGTGTACTGTAGCCCATCATCGGAAATCGTCCAGCTCTCCGCGAGCGCGGCCTCGGGCTCAGTTGTGCCGGGCTTGAATTCGAGAAGGCGGTTGTAGATCGGATGCGCCGAAGCATCGAAGGTGGTGCCGGCCGTGTAGAGGCCCGGGTCAAAGCCTTCTGGCGAAGCTTCCGAGCAGTAGACGAACGTCTTTGCGTTCGCTGCGCCCGACAGCATCGTGGCGGCCAGCAGCGCGGCCGCGAAACCCAGTTTCATTTTCATTGAGAGCTCCCTGATGTTTATTCCAAGCCCCTTTAGCAGGCTCGAGAAGCGCGCATATAAGCAAATGTTGCAGGGGTTTGGAACACCCAGCACGCATGACATACAGGAAGCGGAAAAAGATTCCAATGCAGGGGGCTCGCAGGGAAAATACATCGCCTGCTTCCTACCTACCGTTGAAGGGCTCAGCATATATTTTTTAACGTCGCCTCGGGAGAACGAGGCGGCTTGGCTTTCCTCGTATGCCCTTTATGCTCGCGCCCGAGAGCACGGTGAGGATCGAATGGTGATAAAAGGCTGGCAAACAGAAGTGCTCCGATTCTGGTTCGAGGAGCTCACGCGCGAAGACTGGTTCTCCAGCAAGAAGACAACGGATGATGCGATCCGCAATCGCTTTTCGAAGCTTCATGAAAGCCTCCGTTCGGCCATTCCGTCCGAGGCGTTCCTCAAGCCGGAGGCTGCACTGGCGGCGGTGATCGTTTTCGATCAGTTTTCGCGCAACATGTTTCGTGGGACTGCTGGCGCCTTCACCTGCGACCGCCTGGCGCTTGCGGTCGCCGCGAATGCGCTTGCCAGCGGCTTCGACAGGCAGTTGGCCGACCAACAGAAACACTTTCTCTATATGCCGTTCATGCACTCCGAGGCGCTTGCCGACCAGCATCGGTGCGTCAGTCTTTTCGAGGCGCTCGGCGGCGATTCGGTCAAATACGCGATAGAGCATCGCGACATCATCGAACGCTTCGGCCGATTCCCACATCGCAACCGCGCGCTTGGAAGGAAAACGACCGAACAGGAGCGTATTTTTCTCGATGATCACAAAGGCTTTGGCCAGTGAGACCGGGCTCCGACACGCCACGGCGCCTGCGTTGGCGGTGACGCTGGGATACGGCTTGCGACTTTCGCGATTTGTGTCGATAGATACGGACGGGTGGGCCAATCCTGAGGTGCCGGCTTTATTGCCGGCAGCGCTTCCGAATGGCCAAGGGGAGCCAAGCCCGGAATAGGGCGCCAAAGGAGGAACTTAAGTGGCGAAAACGACATCCAAAGTGACGTCAGGGAAGGTCAAGCCGACCCCCGCAGCAGGCAACAAAAACCAGACAGCAAAGCCGGCTGGAGAAAAACCATCAGCGAAGAGCAAGGTTCCGGCCAAGACTGGTGCGCCTGCGTCCGCGAAATCTATCGCCGCCAAACCGGTATCGGCAAAGCCCGCGGCAGCCAAGCCCGCGGCAGCGAAAACAGCCTCCTCAAAGTCCAGTTCGGCAGTATCGACGACAGGCGCAAAATCGCCTTCCGCAAACACAGCCTCCTCGGGCGGCAAAGCGAAGGCGTCGAGCAGCAAAACTGCCAATGCCGATGCGGCGTCAGCCAAGGCGTCTACGAAACTGACCGCGGATGCCAAGGCCAAAAACCCCGTCAAACCCTGGCTGGCAAGCTATCCGCCGGTAGTCCCCGCCGAAGTCGGTCCACTGCCGGCCGATTCGATCGGCGAACTCATCGCGGCGGCGTGCAAGCGATATGCCTCGCGCCCGGCATTCACCTGCATGGGCAAGATGATGACCTATGCGGAGTTGGAGAGGCACTCGGCCGCCTTCGGCGCCTATCTGCAGTCCAAGGGACTTTCCAAGGGCGCACGCGTCGCCATCATGATGCCGAACATCCTGCAATATCCCGTTTCGATGATCGGCGCCCTACGGGCCGGCTACACGGTCGTCAACGTGAACCCGCTTTATACGCCGCGCGAGCTCGAGCATCAGCTGAAGGACTCCGGCGCCGAAGCGATTGTCATCCTGGAAAATTTCGCGACCACGCTTCAATCCGTCGTCGCAAAAACGCAGGTCAAGCATGTCGTCGTCGCCTCGATGGGCGATATGCTCGGTTTGAAAGGCGCCATCGTCAATCTGGTCGTGCGCCGGGTCAAGAAGCTGGTGCCCGCTTGGTCTCTGCCGGGCCATGTGAAGTTCCCGGCCGCACTGAAAGAAGGGGTGTCCAGCCAGTTGAAACCGGTCAAGGTCGGCGCGGATGACATCGCCTTCCTTCAGTACACCGGCGGAACGACGGGAGTTTCGAAGGGTGCTATTCTGCTCCACCGCAACGTTGTCGCAAATGTCGCGCAGAACCTGCTCTGGCAGGAAACGGCGTATCTGAAGAAACCGAGGCCGGCGAGCCTCACCTTCATCTGTGCGCTGCCGCTCTATCACATTTATGCGCTGACGGTGAACGCGCTGATGGGCATGCAGCAGGGCGCGCATAACATCCTTATTCCCAACCCGCGCGATATCCCCGCCTTCGTCAAGGAGCTTCAGAAGCATCCGTTCAATGTCTTCCCGGGACTCAACACGCTTTTCAACGCCCTGCTGAACAACGAAGACTTCAGGAAGCTGGACTTCAAGCCACTGCTTCTCACCTTCGGCGGGGGCATGGCCGTGCAGCGGGTGGTAGCCGAACGATGGAAGAAGCTGACGGGCATTGTGATTTCGGAAGGCTATGGCCTCTCCGAAACGGCACCGGTCGCCACCACCAACCGGTTCGACGCGGACGACTTCACGGG
>JBEVEP010000322.1:0-3661 GCA_040512755.1 Mesorhizobium sp. | reverse complement strand
GGAAAACAGCGCCGGCTCGGTCCCCGTCATGAATGCCTGGCAGTTCAATTCCTCCAGAATAGAGAATAGAGCCGCGCGGCGGCCCGCGTCGAGATGCGCGGCGATTTCGTCGAGCAGCAGGATCGGCGCCGATCCTGAGATTTCTCCACCCAGCCGCGCCTGGGAAAGAACGATGCCGACAAGCAGCGCCTTCTGTTCGCCGGTCGAACACAGCTCCGCCGGCATATCCTTCGGGCGGTGGCGCACCGCAAGGTCGGAGCGATGCGGTCCTTCGAGTGTTCGCCCCGCGTACCGGTCATTGTCGCGGCTTTCTGCGAGGCGATGGCGGAATTCCTCCTCGATCTCGACTGCGGCCTTCTGGCCGATCATTTCCTCGATACGTCCCGTCAGGGCGACATCGGCTCTGGGAAAGGGGCTTCCCTCCGGCAGCCGCTCGATCATGGCGCAGAGCAGGCGGACCAGTTCGACCCGTGCAGCTGCGATGGCCGTGCCCGTTTCAGCCATCTGCGCCTCGATCGCCTCGAACCAGGCACGGTCGCGGGAATTCTCCGCGAGCAACCGGTTGCGCCCCCGCATGGCCTTCTCGTAGTCCAGCGCGCGCTGGCCGTGGCTGGGGTCAATGGCCAGGACGAGACGGTCGACAAAGCGCCTCCGGTCCCCCGCCGGCCCGGTGAAAAGCGCGTCCATGGAGGGCGTGATCCAGGTCAGCCGCAGCCATTCGAGCAGCGCATCGGCGCTCTTGGCCGTCGCGCCGTTGATACGGACCTTTCGCCCGGCCTCGCCTTCCGCGGGCGAGGCGGAAGTGCCCGTTCCGAGGCTGCATTCGCCAAAGGGGCCTTGCAGCTCTGCGTGGACGGCGAAGCTTCCGCTTCCTCCCTCGCGGACAACCTCGCCATAGGCGGCGCGGCGCAGCCCGCGCCCCGGCGTCAGAAAGGAGAGCGCCTCCAGAAGGTTGGTCTTGCCGGCGCCGTTCTCGCCGGTGAAGACGACCGCGCCGGGCTTGAGGTCCAGCGAGAGGCTGGCATAGTTGCGAAATTCAGTAAGCGTCAGCTTACTGATATGCAATGACGTCTCACCGGGCGGCCGGCCTTCGTGGAGTGCGTCCGGCACGGCAATGCGTTCGCCTAAACACGCATCGGCATGAGCACGTAGAGCGCGTGTTCGTCCGTCGTGTCATGGATCAATGTTGGCGAGCCGGCATCCGCCAGCATGAATTTCGCTTCACTGCCCGAAAGCTGGGCGGCGACATCCAGCAGATATTTGGCGTTGAAGCCGATTTCGAGCGGATCGGAGGAATAGTCTGCGGCAAGTTCTTCCGTCGCGCTGCCCGAGTCCGGATTGTTTACGGTAAGCGTCACCTGACCATCCGCAATCGAGAGCTTCACCGCGCGGCCACGTTCCGAAGAGATCGTCGAGACACGGTCGACTGCCGCCGCAAAGCTCTGGCGGTCGATGACCAGTTGCTTGTCGTTGCCGGTCGGGATGACCCTTTGATAGTCCGGAAATGTGCCGTCGATCAGCTTCGAGGTCAGGACGACGCTGCCGATGGTGAAGCGGATTTTCGTATCCGACAATTCGATCGTCACCGCGACGTCCGGGTCATCGACGAGCTTCTGCAGTTCGCTCACCGTCTTGCGGGGGATGATGATCCCGGGCATCCCCTCCGACCCGGCGGGGGCCTCCACTTCGGCACGCGCCAGTCTGTGCCCGTCCGTCGCTACAGAGCGCAGATTCAGTTTGCCGTCTCCTTCATGCGTGTGCAGGTAGATGCCGTTCAGGTAGTAGCGCGTTTCCTCGGTCGAGATCGCGAACTGGGTCTTCTCGATGAGGCCCTTCATGGCTGCCGATTCCAGCCGGAAAATATGCGAGAACGAGCCGGCGGTCAGTTCGGGGAAGTCCGATTGCGGCAGGCATTGAAGGCGAAAGCTCGAGCGGCCGGAAATCACCGACATCGCATTGCCGTCTTCATCCATCCGCAGCATCACCTCGGCCCCGTCAGGAAGCTTGCGGACGATGTCATAGAGCAGATGAGCCGGAACGGTGGTGGCTCCGCCCTGTTCCACTCTGGCGGCAGCCGCCTCGGTCACTTCGAGGTCGAGGTCGGTTGCCTTCATTTCCAGGCTGGCGCCCGTAGCGGAAAGCAGCACATTCGACAGGATGGGGATCGTGTTTCGCCGCTCCACGACGCGATGCACATGATTGAGGGACCTCAGAAGATTGGAGCGCTCTAGGACTACACGCATGACGAACTGATCTCGCTTCAGTGAAGGCACGGCTTTCGCGGCCGACTATGCCGCAAATGGCCGCAAAAAAGGGTCAGAATCGAAGCAAACTGACAGGAAAATGAGGGTAAAGGCAAGCCCGCGGAACGCTTGAGCGCTTCCGCGGGCCTTTCTGGGGATAACGCCTGGCGCGCCAGGCGGCAGGTTCGCCGCATCCCCAATCGCAACAGGTCAGGCCGCCTGATCGGAGATCAGCCGCCGCAGCAATTCCAGTTCCTGCGCAAGCGTGTTGTCCGAGCCCGAAAGGTCCTCGATCTTGCGCACGGCGTGCAACACGGTCGTGTGGTCGCGACCGCCGAAGCGGCGCCCGATTTCGGGCAGGGAACGCGGCGTCATCACCTTCGACAGGTACATGGCGACCTGTCGCGGCTTCACGATCGTCCTGGTACGCCTGTTGGACAGAAGCTCGGTCTTCGAAACATTATAGTGCCGCGCGACGATCTTCTGGATGTCCTCGATGCGCACCCGCTTCGGCTCGCCCGACCGATAGATATGGCCGAGGATCTCGTCGATCCGGTCGATGGTGATCTGCGGCTCGAAGGAATGCCGGAACAGAAGCTGGTTGAATGCGCCTTCCAGTTCGCGGCCGCTTCCGGTCACGGTTCGGGCCACATGGCTCAGTATCTCTTCCGGGATATCGAGCGAGTGATCCTCTGCCTTGGCGCTCGCGAGCCTGAACTTGAGCATTGCCAGCCGCATGCCGAAATCAGGCGTCGACATTTCCAGCGCCACGCCGCCGTTCAGACGGGAGCGAACGCGGGGTTCAAGCGATTCCAGTTCGGCCGGCGGCCTGTCTGCGGCAACGACGACCTGCTTGGCGCTGTCCAGCAGCATGTTGATGAGATGGCAGAACTCATGCTGGATCGACTTGCCCTGCAGGAACTGCATGTCGTCGATTATAAGCAGGTCGATATCCCGCAACTGCTCCTTCAGCGTCAGAGCATTGTTGTCGCGGATGGCCGTCGCAAAACGCCACATGAAATATTCCGCAGTCAGATAGACAACGCGCGACTGTGGGTTCTGCTTGATCGACTCCGCTGCAATCGCCTGCAGGAGGTGGGTCTTGCCGAGCCCGACCGTTGCGTGGAGGAAAAGCGGGTTGAAACGAACCGCATTCGACTGCGATTCCGCCACCGCCTTTGCAGCCGCAAAGGCCACGCGGTTGGAAGGCCCTTCCACGAAGGACTGGAACGTATAACGCGCATCGAGCGGCGAGCCCAGAACGCTCTGCCGTCCGTCGGTTTCACGAACAGCATCCGCATTGCGCGACGTTGCCACGCGGCTCGGCCGTATCGCACCCAAAGTCCCGGACCCCAACGCGGTCTGCTGCGTCTGCGGCGCTTTTCGAGCGATCGTCTGCTCGAATTCGGGAGCGACAC
>JBEVEP010000313.1:0-4376 GCA_040512755.1 Mesorhizobium sp. | reverse complement strand
GACGATCCACGCGGAGGGTCGCGAAGGTCGATGGGGTCCATCGGCCGAGCGGGCCGACAAAGTGGGCGGCCGCCGCACGAGAAACAGAACTGACCACACCTAATCTCATCTTGTTCTCAAGCATGCGAGCCGGTCGAGGGGATTAAATGGCCACGGTTCGCGCCGCCAGGAAGAGGGATGAAGCAAACGACCCGTCGAGCCCGGTCGTGCGTTTCGGCGCGGACAAGCCCCTGCCCCTCGATGCCGGTGCGGTGCTTTCTCCGTTCCAGATCGCCTACCAGACCTACGGCCAGCTCAATGAGGCGCGCTCCAATGCGATCCTGGTCTGTCACGCCCTCACCGGCGACCAGCACGTCGCCAGCACCAATCCGGTGACCGGCAAGCCCGGCTGGTGGGAAGTGCTGATCGGGCCGGGTAAGATCATCGATACGAACCGTTTCTTCGTCATCTGCTCGAATGTCATTGGCGGCTGCCTCGGCTCGACCGGACCTGCCTCGATCAATCCGGCAACCGGCCAGCCATACGGGCTCGACCTGCCGGTCATCACCATTCGGGATATGGTGCGCGCCCAGGTGATGCTGCTCGACCATTTCGGCATTGACAGGCTCTTTTCGGTCATCGGCGGCTCGATGGGCGGAATGCAGGTGCTCGAATGGGCGTCGAGCTATCCGGAGCGCGTCTTTTCGGTGCTTCCGATCGCCACCGGCGCCAGGCATTCCTCGCAGAACATCGCCTTCCATGAAGTGGGCCGCCAGGCCGTGATGGCCGACCCCGACTGGTGCAACGGAAAATATATCGAGGCCGGCAAGCGTCCGGAAAAAGGTCTGGCCGTGGCGCGCATGGCCGCCCACATCACCTACCTTTCGGAAAGCGCGCTGCATCGGAAGTTCGGCCGCAACCTGCAGGACCGCGAGGCGCTGACATTCGGTTTCGACGCCGATTTCCAGATCGAGAGCTATCTGCGCCATCAGGGCATGACGTTCGTCGACCGTTTCGACGCCAACTCCTATCTCTACATGACCCGCTCCATGGACTATTTCGATCTTGCGGCGGACCATGGCGGGCGGTTGGCCGATGCTTTCGCCGGTACCAAAACGCGGTTCTGCGTTGTCTCCTTCACCAGCGACTGGCTGTTTCCGACTGCCGAAAGCCGCGAGATCGTGCACGCGCTGAACGCAGCGGGCGCGTCCGTTTCCTTCGTCGAGATCGAGACCGATCGCGGCCATGACGCCTTCCTGCTTGACGAGCCGGAGCTTTTCGCGGCGATCCGCGGGTTCCTCGCCTCTGCCGCGCGCGCCAGAGGGCTGAACACGCCATGAGCGTCAACACCGCCCCCCGCGTCGACCTTGAAGTGATCGCCGACTTCATTCCGCCACGGGCGCGGGTGCTGGATGTCGGCTGCGGCGACGGCAATTTGCTTGAGATGCTGCAGAACGACAAACAGGTCGATGGCCGCGGGCTGGAAATCTCGCAGCGCGGGGTCAATGAATGCGTGGCGCGCGGGCTTTCGGTGATCCAGGGCGACGCCGACAAGGACCTTGTCTACTACGCGGACAAGGCGTTCGACTTCGTGGTCCTGTCGCAGACGCTGCAGGCGACGCGCAATCCCAAGCACGTGCTTGCCGATCTCTTGCGGATTGGCGACCGCGCGATCGTTTCCTTCCCGAATTTCGGCTACTGGCGCGTGCGGCTGTCGCTCCTGCTCAAGGGCCGCATGCCAGTGACCAAAGAGCTGCCCTATTCGTGGTACGACACGCCGAACATCCATTTCTGCACGATCCGCGACTTTGTGAACCTTTGCGACGACGTCGGGGCGAAGGTCGAACGGGCTACCGCGCTCGACGGCGCCGGACAGAAAATCGGCTTGTCCATGCCGTGGTGGTTCTGGAACTTCTTCGGCCAGCAGGCCGTGTTCTTGTTGAGGCGGTAGTGCCCAGCCACCTTGTTCAGATTCGATGTCCTCGAAAACCTAGCAACTCCAGGAAAGTGGGAAGAGATTTTCCGTCCGGGAATTGCGTTGAAACAAAGAGTTAAGGCATCAGCCCGGAGCGTGGCGCGTGCCCGTCAAGGTGTTTCACAAGGGTAGCCACTGAGAGCATATGCACGTATAAGCGCCGCTCTGAAATAGAGAGCCGCTTTCATGCTTGCCACTACCGGTTTTCGCCGTCAGGCCGCTATCGCCTTCATTCTCGTCACGGCAGTGCTCGACATCATGGCGATGGGCATCATCATCCCTGTCTTCCCGACGCTGATCGAGGAGTTCGCAGGCTCGAATGCCTCGGCCGGCTGGATCAACGGCGTGTTCGTGGCGCTATGGGCGGGAATGCAGTTCGTTGCCTCGCCCATCATCGGATCCCTGTCCGACCAGTATGGCCGCCGGCCGGTCATCCTGCTGTCGACCGCCGGACTGGCTGCCGACTATGTCCTGATGGCGCTTGCGCCCAACCTCTGGTGGCTGGCGCTTGGCCGCATCATCGCCGGCATAACATCGTCGAGCTTTACGACAGCTTTCGCCTATATGGCGGACATTACGCCGCCAGAAGGACGCGCTCGCGGCTACGGTCTCATCGGCGCTGCGTTCAGCGCCGGCTTTGTGGCCGGGCCGCTGCTCGGTGGCCTGCTCGGAGAGATTTCTTCGCGCGCGCCGTTCTGGTTCGCAGCCGCAATGAGCGGCATCGCCTTCCTTTATGGCCTGCTGGTCCTCCCCGAATCACTGCCTCGGGAAAAGCGCATGAAATTCTCCTGGCGTCGCGCAAACCCGTTCGGCGCGATGGCGCTGTTGCGCTCCCATCCGGAACTCTCCGGCCTCGCAATCGTGAACTTCCTGCTTTATTTCGCTCATCATGTCTTTTCGGCAGTCTTCGTGCTCTATGCCGGCTTCCGCTACGGCTGGAGCGCGTGGGAAGTCGGCGCGCTGCTCGCGCTCGTCGGAGTGCTCGACATGGCCGTGCAAGGCCTGATCGTCGGTCCAACGGTCAAGCGTTTCGGGGACCGCGCGACGATGGTGTTCGGGCTCTTCGGCGGCGCGATCGGAATCGCCTGCATGGGATTGGCGCCGAATGGTCTGATGTTCACGTTGGCCATGGTGCCTAACGCCCTGTCGGGGCTCGCCATGCCGACGCTTCAGTCGCTGATGACGCAGCGCGTCTCCGAATCCGAACAAGGCCAACTCCAGGGCGCGAATATGAGCGTGGCAAGCATTGCCGGCGTGCTGTCGCCGCTTTTCTTCGGTGCGGTCTATGCGTTCTCGGTCCAGGAAGGCTCGCCCCCGCCCTATCCCGGTACAGCGTTCTTAATCGCAGCACTCGTGCTGCTCAGTGCGGCGATCCTCGGCTGGGCGGTCGCACGACGTGCCGAGCGAGACGAATTTGGTCCTGACGCCGGGAGCACAGCGTCTCACCGGTCCAGTTCGGGATAATAGCGGTCGGACAATGAGCGCCTGATTCGCTCACCGATCATGCAATCCACCGGAGCGTCGACAGCTGCCTGAACGACCGGGTCAATGCCGGGCGCGCCGCTGACTTCCATAATGAGCTTCCGACGTATCGCTGTCGCGAATTCCGATACCGCACGCACGGGCAGCACGAATGACCCCGGACCGCCCACGACACATTGGGCGTAGTAACGGCTGACGTCGGGAAAGATGGGCGAAGGCCTGATGAGGACGGGCAGGCCGTTGACGGTCACGCCGCGCTCCACCGCTGCGTCACGCGCCGAAGCGACCGGCGGGCCGAAATTGTTCGGACCGTCGCCGGAGATGTCGATGATGCGCCGCGCGCCATCGAAGCGGTTGGAGTCCAGTGATTTCACGGCGAAGGAAAGCGCATTGGAAATCGAAGTGCCGCGGAAGGCGCTGAACGGCCGGCTTTCTAGCCTTGCTGCGAATGCGTATGCGCTTTCGGCGCTGTCGATGATCTGCCAGGGGACGGATGAGGCGGTGCGCACAGAGCCGGCCCACTCGAAATAGGTGATCGCGACGCGCCTGTTCGGCCCTGAGCGCGCAGCCCGGATGAAGGCGGGATCGCGCAACGCCGCGACATAGCCGGCACGCTGGACGGCAAACTCCTGCCTGTCCATGGATTCCGACACGTCGACGGCAAGGACGAGTTCGACGTCGACAGGTGTGGCATGTGCCGGCGCGGCGAGCGTCAGACAAAGAGCCGCGACAACCGTCGGAACTCCGCTCCTCATGGCGGGGCTTCGCGGGCAGCGCCGGTCGCCCCTTGAGGGGCAAGGACTGGAACGAAGACGCGCCGTGAGGCGCGCTGCGTCACCGGGACGCCCTGATAGAGCCGCTTCTGGGCTTCAACGACGACGACGCCGGAAAACATCGGCCAGAACCGGCGCCCGGTATTTTCCATGAGCTGATGGAACCG
>JBEVEP010000310.1:0-5876 GCA_040512755.1 Mesorhizobium sp. | reverse complement strand
GCCGCCGACGGCGCTCCTGGGCGCGATCTTGCTCACCGCCTATCTGGGCGGCACGGTCGCGACGCATGTGCGCGTCGAGAGCCCGCTCTTCTCGCACGTTCTGTTCGGAGTCTATCTCGCCTTGCTCGTCTGGAGCGGGCTCTACTTTCGCGACGCGCGCATCCGCGCCCTCCTGCCGCTGCGCAGGTGATCGATCGAAGGCGAACTGGCCGTCCGTGCCGCGTTTCCCGACGCCACGCGCGCGGGGCGTTGTCGAGCCGAAGCCATCAAGGTGCTTGAGGGGTTTATTGCGAAACTCCGGGATTAAACCCTCGCGTGCCCCAAAAGACAACTTCGATGCCGTTTTCTTTCACGCCTGCCTCTTCAAGAATGGCGGCGAGCGGCGTGCCGCGCAGCGAACGTTACCGATGCCGCCGGTAAAAAATGGAAAACCGTGATTGGCCGAACATTCCTCTGTTAAAACCACCTCCTGGCGCGGCCGCGCCTGCAGATCGGCGAGCGACAGGTTTAGGGGCTTCTTTACTAATCCATCGATCTCCAGCTATGCGCCCCGGCTTGCTGCCGCCTGCTCCAACAGCTCCCAGTCGGCGCCGAGCCGGTCGATCAAATCCTGCGCCTCATCGATATTGAGACCTGTGCGCACGGCGAGGGCCTGAGCAGTCACCGGTTCGAGTGTGTCCTGCTCTGCTTGGTACCAATAGCTGTCAGCAGAGCCTTCTGGCCTTCCGTCGCGTTCCCACAGCGCATACGCGCGACGACGTGTTCGCTCCATTTCGTCCGCGGAACTCGGCAGATCACGCTCTGTGGTTCCCGGCGTGCCGGACTCTGGTTGTCTAGGCATTTCTCACTCCCGTATCGAATCGATCCGCTTCCGATAGAACACGTATTCCCCGCCACCGTTCCATCACGAGTGGAGACGACGCCTTCGAGAAGATCGATTTCCTGGTCGTGCTGTTGGCTGTTCGCCACCGTTCGCTGAGCGAGATCTCCTGGCCGCATTCCTTGAGTATGCGCTGCTGGAGTTCCTCTTCGCCTTTGCTGTTCAGAAAGATCGAGACCATGGTCGGTGCAGGGCAATGCCGAGCGACAGTAAATTCGGCGGCTGCTGCACCGGCCCATACAACTCGCCCGGGATCAGCCGCTGCGGCCAACGAGGGTCCAAATCCAGCCGAACAAGGTCGCGACAAGAAAGGGATAGGCGAAGAACGGCAAGGGAGAGGATGTCGGCAGGATCGGGGCGCCGCCGAAAATCCGCAGGGCCGTTACCGTGAGCATTGCCGCTGCGACAAGTCCGAGAAGGCGTACAACGAGAGGAAAGACGTTTGGTATGCTTATCAGCGAGAGACCGACCGCCCAAAGGCCAATCCCGGCTCCGAAGCTCGGAGTGCTTGCCGCCAGTTCCATCGCTGCACCCGAGATGATCAGCCCCTGGCCGATCGCAAATACGAGAAAACCGGATGCGACGATATCGTGACCTTTCCTGATGTACAGGACGGCCAGCAGAGCGCTTGCCATGACGAGAGCGAGCCCATCGATCCCCCAGGCCAGGCCACGAAGGGAAGCGGATGGCGCGAAGGTTCCGACCAGACCCAGAACGCCTCCCACGGCGAGGCCGACTGACGCGAGAGCCGCAGCGCCCCAGTTTACCATCCTTTCTCGAGACCTCACGCTGATTGTCACTAACCGCTACGACTCGTGCACATAGGCGCCGGGAGCCGGACAAAGCGGCGCAAATACGCGCCCCTCGTGGCCCAGCGGGGGCGGTTCTGCCTCGCCGTCTGACCGGCTTATGAGCCAATCGGTCCAGACCTGCCACCAGGAGCCCGCCGTCTCGTGCGCGGAGGATGCCCACGCAGCCGGGTCGAGCGGTGGGTCTTTCGCACCATGCTCAAGGACCCGGAACGCCCGGCGCGGTCGGCCCGGCTCCGCGACGATCCCCGCATTGTGACCGCCGGTTGTCAGCACAAAGGTTAGATCCGTGTCGAGGAGTCGGGTGAGCTTGAACACCGACCGCCACGGCGAGACGTGGTCGCTGACCGTTGCCACCGCAAAGACAGGCGCCCGAATGTGTTCGATGTGAATGACGCGGCCACCGACTTTGAAGCGCCCCCGCGACAAATCATTATTGAGAAACAGGCTGCGCAAGTATTGCGAGTGCATGCGATAGGGCATGCGCGTGGCATCAACGTTCCAGGCCATGAGGTCCGTGAATGGGGGCCGGTGGCCGATCAGATATTCGCGAACGAGACGCGACCAGACCAGATCCTGTGAACGCAGCATCTGGAAGGTACCGGCCATCCGGTGCTGGTCCAGGAAGCCCTCTTGCCACATCATGTCCTCGAGAAATGACACCTGGCTCTCGTCGATGAACAGGCCCAGTTCCCCTGGCTCGTCGAAATCGACCTGGGCTGCCAACAGCGAAACGCTTGCCAGCCGCGCATCGCCGTCCCGCGCCATGGCGGCGGCCGCAATCGCCAGCAGTGTCCCGCCCAGACAATAGCCGGCTGCATGGACGCGCTGGGCTCCGGTGATTGCCTCGATCGCCTCCAGAGCCGCCATGACGCCGAGCCGGCGATAGTCGCCCAGCGAAATGTCGCGCTGCGCACGCCCGGGATTGCGCCAGGAGATGCAGAAGACGGTAAAGCCGTGCTCCACGAGGTACCGGACCAGCGAGTTCTGTGGGGACAGATCGAGGATGTAGTACTTCATGATCCACGCCGGCACGATCAGGATCGGCTCGACCCGGACCTTGTCAGTCGTGGGTTGGTACTGGATCAGCTCGATCAACTCATTGCGGAAAACCACCGCGCCGGGGGTGACAGCCAGATTCACGCCCACCTTGAAGGCCTCCGCGCCCGCGGGTCGCTCCTTGCAAATGAAGCGCTCCATGTCATCGATCAGATGATCAAGCCCGCGGACCAGATTGCTTCCCCTTTCCCGGATCGTTTTCTCGATGATCTCGGGGTTAGTCGCGAGGAAGTTTGCCGGCGAGAGCATATCGAGGAACTGCCGGCCGTAGAATTCGACCATACGTTCATGCCGCATGGTCACCCCGGGCACACCGACCAGGGCATCGTGCCACCATTCCTGCGTGAGTAGGAAGGATTGGTGGATGAAACTGAACGGAAAAGTTTGCCAGCCAACATGCTGAAAACGCTGGTCCTGCGGCAATGGACGAACACGGGGCTCGGCCTTGTCGCCGCTCAACGCGAAGGCAGCCAGGAACTGCTGCAGGCGCGCCAGCGTCTCTATCCCCTTGGTCGCGATTTCCTGCTGTTTGCCAGGTGCAATGGCAAGGTGAAGCATCCAGTCCTGCCAGGCCTTCAGCAGGCTGATCGGTGAGAAGCCAAGGGTGAAGGCTGCGAGAGCGGCGTGGAACTGACGGTCGGCGATGCGATAGGTGCTTTCGCTTTCCCACTCGTCGGAATGGGCAGGGGCGGGCCTCGCCGCAACCTTTCGGGACGCCAGCCGGGCGGGGGTGGTTTTCCGGTGCCCTTTGGCTGCCTGCCGTGGCCTTCGTGGTTCAAGTGAAGCCATCAGGTCTCTCCTGCCAAGGGTTGTAGGCCGCTTGCGAACGGGAGGCGTCGCGCATTGCTTTGCTCAGCATATGCGTTGGCTTCCGCGGCCATAGCATGTCCGGTCCGAATTCACTCGATAGTTGCATGACAGGGCCTGAAATAACGAATTTGGTGTTGTTTCCGTGCTTCCAGGAAAAGCCTCCCACCAACGGTCCGGCGGGGCATGACGAGGCTCGGGGGACAGTCCCGGCGCTGCCCGCGTGGCTGTACGAAGCATTCGACAACAAAAAGCCGGGAGCGTAGAGCCCCCGACGAAACGTGCAGTTCGCACGCGGGTCCGCCACCATCAGGCGGTCGCATCCATTGGCCCGGCGCCGCTCACGCCGTGGCCGCCTCTGCCATTTTTTGGCCGACCGACGCAACGTCCTCTCTGATTGTCTCCGCCTCCTTCTGCATCCGCTCGGCCGCTTCGGATGCAAGCGTCGAAGACATGGTGGCAACCTTGCCGGCCTGAGCCGAATACTCGGCCATCGCCTTCTCGACGAAGCCGGCGCAGATATCGACGGCCTTGTTCACGTCCTCGGTGGCAATGAGGTCGTCAACAAGCTTGACGTCCTGCTCATAGCGGCGCTTGAGGAAACCGAGTGTCTCGATCTGGTAGCGCATCATGGAGGTAAAGGCATGCCCCTGCAGCCGGGTGACCGAAAAAACGAGTTTCTGGCCGTTGGCCATCAGTGGGACCGCCGAAGCAAACAGGTCTGGCTGGGTGGTTGTCTGGGCACTGTTGGGCATCGAATCACGTCTCCCTTAAAAGTAGCCTGAGTGCGACACTGTTGACCTGAGCCCGGGAAGCCTCCCGGCGTAATCGCGGCGGTGAGATTTCTTCTAGCCCCAGCCTCTCTCAGGAACCGCACAGCAAGCATAGGCGCTGCGGAATTCTCGTCGCAAGCTTTTTTCCGTCCGGCGGAATCTGTTCCGCAGCCTTCGCCACCACCTCTTCGCACGTGCGAGGGCAGTTTCGGGTTAAGCCGATCGGCTCAGGAACGGCGTGGTTGCGCCACGACCAGTCATTCGATATCTGCTCAGCAATGACCGAACTTGGGCCCAATACGGACAGTCTAGTTTCAGATGTTTTTCAGTGAAGGGCGAGGTTCGGCAGGCGCAGCATTCAGTTAGCCGGTTCGGTAACGCAAAACCTCCACCAGCATGGATAGGGCCGGCGACGTGTGACGACGGCTCGGGTAGTAAAGATGATAGCCGGGGAAGTACGGGCACCAGTCCTCCAGGACCCGGACCAACCGCCCTTGCGCGACGTCGGGAAGAACCTGGTCTTCCGGGATGTAGGCAACGCCCAGGCCGTCCAGGGCTGAACTCAGGCGCATGCCCACATTGTTGAAGACCAGCTGACCGTCGCCCCGTACCTTAACCTCGCGGCCTTCTTTCTCGAGGCCCCATGGAAACAGTCCGCCGTGGGTTGGCAGCCGCATGTTGATGCACTTGTGCGCGGTGAGGTCCTGCGGAGTGCGCGGGACCGGGAACCGCTCGAAGTAAGCCGGTGAACCTACCACTGCCATGCGGATGTCCGGCCCGATACGTAGAGCCACCATGTCCTTCGCCACCTGCTCGCCCATGCGCACGCCGGCGTCGTAGCCCTGCGCGACGATGTCAGTCAGGCCGTAGTCGACAATGATCTCGACCTGGATGTCCGGATAATCCGGCAGAAACCGCTTGAGCGCCGGCTGCAGCACGGACATCGCCGGGTGCTCGCCGGCGGTGATGCGGATGGTTCCGGCCGGTTTGTCGCGTAGCTCGTTCAAGGTGGCCAGCTCGGCCTCGATTTCCTCGAAGCGGGGAGCCACGGTGAGCAGCAGGCGTTCGCCAGCCTCGGTCGGCGCGACACTGCGTGTGGTCCGGGTCAGGAGCCGCAGCCCGATACGCTCCTCAAGGTTACGAATGGTCTGACTCAGCGCCGAAGGCGAAACACCCAACTTGGCCGCGGCGCGGGTGAAGCTCCGTTCCCGGGCAACAGTCGCGAACGCGGCAAGGTCGTTGAAGTTCTGCATGTATTTGTTAGCTCATCTAACAGGCTCATGCTGATTATAGCACATTATCACATACTCAACCCGCGCCTATCTTTGGGGGGCATCAAACCAGCAGAAGCCATGAGACCATGCATTGCAAACACAACACGCGCGCAGAACGGGAGCGCCGTCCTCGCCATATCCTAATCAGCTACGCGACGATCGTGCCATGGACACGCCGCAATCATGGTGGCCCCGGGGCCCTGATTGTGGGTTCGGACCCGCGCCACGTCTCACGTCGGCGAGTTCAGTCACCGAGCCCCCACTGCCCGCTGAA
>JBEVEP010000256.1:0-2672 GCA_040512755.1 Mesorhizobium sp. | reverse complement strand
GTCCAGACCCAATCCCAGAGCTTCGCGGTGAACCGGCGACGGCGTCAGTTCCAATCCACGCCGCCCGGCGGGCCGTGGGGGCTGAGTGTAAACCGCCGCGACCTTGTGCCCCGCCGCAGCGATCGCGCGGAGTGTCGGCACGGAAAAGTCCGGCGTTCCCATGAAAATGACGCGCAGGGGCATTGCTTCCTGCAGTTGGTTGGCGGCCAGGCTATCGCTGCCTTTCAGGCTCCCGTTTCAAACGGGTTTGCGCGCCCGAGGTCAAGCCCGCCACAAGGTCACGTCAAGTAAAGGCAAACCTGAGAAGTCACCCAACCATCGGTTTGGCGGGCTTGTCCTTGGCAAGTTTCTTGAACTTCTTCACCACCATGTCGCGCTTCAGCTTCGAAATGTGGTCAATGAAGAGAACGCCGTTCAAATGGTCGATCTCGTGCTGCAGGCAGGTCGCCATCAGCCCGTCCGCAGCTATTTCCTGCGCCTTGCCTTCGCGGTCGAGATATTTCACCCGCACGGCGGCCGGCCGTTCCACTTCGGCATAATAGTCCGGGATCGACAGGCAGCCTTCCTCGTAGACCGAGCGGTCGTCTGAACTTTCGATGACCTCGGGATTGATGAAAACGTGGGGCGCGGGGTCTTCGCCTTCCTTGGCGAGGTCAATCACCAGCATCCGAAGCGGCTCGCCGACCTGGATCGCCGCCAGCCCGATGCCTGGCGCGTCGTACATGGTGTCCAGCATGTCGCCGGCGAATTTGCGCAGCTGGTCGTCGATGCGCTCAACCGGGCGGGAGACCTGGCGCAGAATGGGGTCCGGGAGAATGATGAGCGGCTTGATCGGCATATCGCTCACCTAAGGTTTCGCATTACGAGCGTCAACCGGGTCGACTGCAAGTCGTTCACGTTTTGATCTGTCTTCGCGGAGCGAATCGGCTATGCTCGCGATATGAACGATCTTTCCTTGATCCTGTCCGAACCTGTCGCGCAGCTTGGAGCCACGACTGTCACGTTGGGTCACGTCCTCGCTTTCGTCGCTCTGTTCCTTGCGGTACTTTTCGTGGCTTTCGTGGTTGCACTTTGGCGTTCCTCCAAGGCGCGTTCGACCGCCGCCGCCGAGGCAGCGGACCACGCGCGCGACCTTGAGGTCCGTATGGCGGGCATCCTGCAATCGCAGGCCGAAATGCAGGGCAGGCTTGGCACGGTGGCGGAAGTCTTCGGAGCGCGCCAGGCCGAACTCACCCAGTCGATCGGCCAGCGCCTCGATGCGATGACGGGACGGATCGGCCAGACGATGAGTGAGCAGACCCGGTCAACGCATGAGAGCCTGGCCAAGCTGCAGGAGCGCCTCGCGGTGATCGATACGGCGCAGACCAATATTCAGTCGCTGGCGGGTCAGGTTGTGCAATTGCAGGCGATCCTGTCTAACAAGCAGACGCGTGGCGCCTTCGGGCAGTCACGCATGGAGGCGATCGTGGCGGATGGTCTGCCGCACGGCTCCTATCAATTTCAGGCGACGCTCTCCAACGGCAGCCGTCCCGACTGCCTGGTGAAAATGCCCAACGACACGCCGTCGCTCGTGATCGACGCCAAGTTTCCGCTCGAAGCGTGGAACGCTATTCGCGCTGCGGAAGGAACAGAGGCACAGAAGATGGCGGCACAGGCCTTTCGGCGTGATGTCGAGATCCATATTCGGGACATTGCCGATAAATACCTTCTTTCCGGCGAGACACAGGATACGGCCTTCATGTTCGTGCCCTCGGAATCCGTGTTTGCCGAGATCCACGAGAATTTCGAGGCGCTGGTTCAGCGTGCGCATCGAGCCCGCGTGGTTATCGTATCGCCGTCGCTGCTGATGCTCTCGATTCAGGTTATCCAGGCCATTCTGAAAGATGCCCGTATGCGCGAGCAGGCGCATTTGATTCAGGGCGAAGTCATCCGGCTGATGGAGGATGTTTCCCGCCTCGATGAACGCGTCAGGAAACTCCAAAGCCATTTCGGCCAGACTTCGAAGGACATCGACGATATTCTGGTATCGTCTTCCAAGGTCACCAAGCGCGGCCAGAAGATCGAAGCGCTTGAATTCGGTGATCCCCGTGCCGAGGATGAGCCTAATGCCGACGCGGACAGGGTAACAATTGCGAACCGGGAAGCTGCCTCGCGCGCAGCGGACTCAAAGACCGGACAGTTGCGCCTGAGAGTGGTCGAAGAGAGCGACTAAGGTTTACGAAGAGAACGGCGCTACAGGCAGCGGCGTCGCCTGGTGCGGACAAACGCCCGCCATAGTTCTGCCGCTCAAGCAAATCCCTTGAAGCAAAAGATAAGTTTGGCATGATTCATCTCGCCAATTGGAGGAGCGAATCATGGCAAAAGGTCAGATGAAGGTCGGCAAAGAAGCGAAAAAGCCGAAAAAGGACGCCAAAAAGCCAGCCGTCGCCAAGACTTCGGTAGCGGCCGCCAAATCGAAAGCGAAATAGCTTCCGGTTTTTTCAACGCAGCGAGACCAATTCCGGGAAAAGTGGAGACCGGTTTTCCGTCCGGAATTGCGTTTACACACGTGTAGAGCGGTTCAGCGATTCATTAAACTTTGAACCGCTCTGTCCATTCAAGTCCGGTCGCGAGACTTGCGGCCGGACTTTGGATTTGAATTCCGGCCGCTCGTTCCTATGTCTGGCGCGCAA
>JBEVEP010000238.1:0-36440 GCA_040512755.1 Mesorhizobium sp. | reverse complement strand
CGATCGGGCAAGACCACCGGCGGGGCGCTGGGAAGGCGCCATACATTTACTTTACGAGGCACTGACCCAGCGCCCCGCTTCCCGACTGCTCCCGACAGGGAGAGTTCTTTGACAACAGCCAGACGCGAAAGCGGGCGTGGCAACGGAGAAGCTTGTGCTCACTGCTCCCATCTGGAGGCGCACTGTGTCGCATGCCGCTGGGGCCGGCGGCATTAATGCCGGAGAGCTCCAGTCGCTCGTCGATCAGCTTGAACTGACGGTAGTCGCGTTCGATGTGCCGCAGCTGGAGGCCGCACGATCTGGCTATTCGCTCTACGGTCGGGGCACAGGCCATCCGGCCAATCTCAACATGGGTGATTGCTTCTCTTATGCACTTGCCAGGACCCGCAACCTTCCGCTCCTTTTCAAGGGTGAAGATTTCATCCATACCGATGTGCGGTCGGCGTTGAAGCCGGCCTGAACCGCTTCAGGATGCGAATGACACTCTCAGGCAAGCGTCTCCTCTTGATCATCGGCGGCGGAATTGCTGCCTATAAATGCCTCGACCTCATACGGCGTTTGCGCGAGCGAGGCGCGTCCGTGCGCTGCGTCATGACGAGCGCTGCGCAGCAATTTGTTACGCCGCTTTCCGTCGGCGCGCTGTCAGCCGATCACGTCTTCACCGAACTCTTCGACCGGCAGGATGAGCATGACGTTGGCCATATCCGCCTGTCGCGGGAGGCCGATCTGGTGGTTGTCGCGCCAGCTACGGCCGACCTCATGGCAAAGCTCGCCAACGGCCTTGCCGATGATCTGGCGTCGACGGTGCTGCTCGCCACCGACAAACCGGTGCTGATGGCGCCGGCGATGAACCCCAGGATGTGGACGCACCCTGCCACGCGGCGCAACCGGGCAACGCTCGAGAAAGACGGCATTCATTTCGTCGGGCCCATGAAAGGCGAAATGGCCGAGAGCAACGAGGCCGGCGAAGGCCGAATGGCTGAGCCCTTGGAAATTGTTGCGGCGATCGAGGCGCTGTTCAGCATTGCACCCAAGCCCTTGTCGGGCCGCAAGATCATCGTCACCTCAGGGCCGACACACGAGCCGATCGACCCGGTGCGCTACATCGCGAACCGGTCGTCAGGCAAGCAGGGTCACGCAATCGCGGCCGCACTCGCGAAGCTCGGTGCTGACGTGCGGCTGGTTTCCGGCCCCGTCGACATTGCCGATCCTGCAGGTGTCACCGTCGAGCACGTCGAGACTGCACGCGAGATGCAGCAAGCAGTCGAGCGGCTGCTTCCAGCCGATGCTGCGGTCATGGTTGCCGCAGTCGCCGACTGGCGCACAGAAAGCTCGGCCGCAGAAAAGATCAAAAAGGTGAGTGGTTACAGCGCACCGTCACTGAAAATGGTCGAGAACCCGGACATTCTGGCGGGCGTTGGCCATCACAAAGATCGGCCGTACCTCGTTGTTGGTTTTGCAGCCGAAACCCAGAATGTCGTGAAGAACGCCGAGGCGAAGCTGAAAAAGAAACGAGCGGACCTCATCGTCGCCAATGACGTCAGCCATGAAGGCGGAGTTATGGGAGGCGACCGCAACCGCGTGAGCATCGTGACGCGTTCCGGCGTTGAGGAATGGCCCGAAATGACGAAGGAGGCGGTTGCGGAGCGGCTGGCGGCGCTCATTGCCGATCGATTGAAGACAATCCAGGTCTGATTTCCTGCACATTCCCTGTTTGGCGGGAACGACGGCCGACGCGCAGGCTCAGAACCGAGAGACGCGCTTTTATCTGAAACGCCGCTCAACGCGGCGGCAGCCAATGCGCGGTCGCTGGGCAATCGCCCATAGGAATTTCTCGATGAGCGTCCTTGCTTCGCCCGCCATTCCGATCCTGGAGACCGAACGAACCGTTCTGCGCGGTTTCCAGCGTCGCGACCTCGACGCACATTTTGCGATGTGGGCTGATTCTGGCGTCACGCGCTTCATCGGTGGAAGGCCGATGACGCGCGAGGAAGCCTGGGGCCGCTATCTCCGCTATGCCGGACTATGGGTCGTGCTTGGCTACGGCTTCTGGGCGGTTGAAGAGAAATCAAGCAGCAGGCTCATCGGCAATGCCGGCTTCCACGACTTGCACAGGGATATTTTCCCTTCGATCGACGGGTTGCCGGAAGCCGCCTGGGCGCTCGTTCCGGAAGCCCACGGACGTGGACTTGCCACTGAAATCGTCACTGCCATGCATCGTTGGAGCGATGTTCATCTCGAGGCCAGCAGAACCGTATGCATCGTCGATCCGGACAATGCGGCGTCCCTCCGCGTCGCTTTAAAGTGCGGTTACCAAGAGCAATTGCGCACGGTCTATCACGACCGCCCGACCATTCTCCTGCAACGCCCCCGTAGGCCGGCGCCGTTTTGAGTGGCCGTGGGTTGCGGCAAAGATCGTGCGCAAGAAAACTGCCGAGACCCGAATGACCAGCTATCGAGCCAACAAGACCGCTTTTCCGGAACTCCGACCTACGCCGCGTCCCGCACCTGATAGTCCTTGACGGCGGCGAAGCGTATCGTCTTCCACCGTTCGGCCTCGTAGTTCAGCGAGAATTCGTGCTGCGCGAGGAAGACCGGATCGTTGTCGAGATCACGGGCAATGTCGCCCCGATGAGCGTCGACGAACCGCTGTACATCGTTGCGGTCATCGGCGGATATCCAGCGGCATATTGAGAAGCGCGCCATCTCGAAATCGACCGGCAGACCATATTCCTGAGCCAGGCGCTCCTTGAGGACGTCGAGCTGAAGCGCGCCGACCACGCCGACGATGGCGGGCGAACCATCCTCCGGAGAAAAGAGCTGTACGACGCCTTCCTCGGCCATCTGCTGGAGGGCTTCCTTCAGCTTCTTGGCCTTCATCGCATCGCCAAGCCGGACACGGCGCAGAATTTCCGGCGCAAAGTTCGGCACGCCACGGAAAAGGATATCCTCGCCCTCGGTCAGCGTGTCGCCGATCCGCAACGTGCCGTGATTGGGAATGCCGACCACGTCGCCGGCATAGGCCTCGTCCGCCGTCACCCGCGTACGGGCAAAGAAGAATTGCGGCGCCGAGAGGCTCATCGGCTTGCCGGTCCGCACCAGTTTCGCCTTCATCCCGCGCTCCAGCTTTCCGGAGCAGACACGTACGAAGGCGATACGATCCCGATGATTGGGATCCATATTTGCCTGAATCTTGAAAACGAAGGCGCTCATCTCCTTTTCCGTCGCCTCGACTGTGCGTGTATCCGCCTCTTGTGCGCGCGGCTCTGGCCCGAACTCCCCAAGCGCTTCGATCAGATCGCGAACGCCGAAATTCCTCAGCGCTGAACCAAAATAAACCGGGGTCAGATGACCTTCACGGAACGCCGCCATGTCGAACGGGCGGCAGGCTTCGCGCGCCAGCTCCAGTTCTTCGATGAAGGCGTCGCGTTCATTGTCGGGCAGTAGTCCGGCGACGCGGTTCGAGTCAGGCCCATGAGCGGGCGTGCGCTCCTTCTCGTCGTCACCTTTGCGCACGGCGTTTTGGGCGAGGTGATACGTCCCGGCGAAGGTGCGGCCGCGCCCGATCGGCCAGGTGATTGGCGCGGTATCGAGCGCCAGCTTTGCCTCGATTTCATCCAGTATCTCGAACGGATCCCTTGTCTCGCGATCCATCTTGTTCACGAAAGTGACGATTGGAATGTCGCGCAAGCGGCAGACCTCGAACAGTTTGAGCGTGCGCGGCTCGATGCCCTTCGCGGCGTCGATCACCATCACCGCACTGTCGACAGCAGTCAGCGTCCGGTAAGTATCGTCAGCGAAATCCTCGTGGCCTGGCGTATCGAGAAGGTTGAAAACGTGGTCGCCATACTCAAAGGTCATCACCGAAGTCACGACCGAAATGCCGCGCTCGCGCTCGATCTTCATCCAGTCGGAGCGCGTCTGCATTCTGTCCTTCTTGGCTTTCACCTCGCCGGCAAGCTGGATCGCGCCGCCGAACAACAACAGCTTTTCGGTCAGCGTCGTCTTGCCCGCGTCCGGGTGAGAAATGATCGCGAAGGTGCGGCGGCGGGCGACCGCCTTGGCCATGACTTCAGCCATGATGAGGAGTTCCAGTTTGATAGCGCGAGGCTTCTATCAGGACGTTACCGGCCTGTCGAACCTGAAATGATGCCGCCGATGGCTGACGCTAACCTGACGCCCGAAGCGGCAGCCCGCTTGCCAGGCGAAACCTTCGGTGAGCCATGAACCCTGCGAGGATGAAAAGCACCAACACGACCGCCTGGGTGATGGCGAAGGGCGGTTCCGTGCCATCGGGCGCCAGCGTGTGCAGCACTGGAACTTTCAAAAACGCCTGCACAATCAGCACGAAGACGTTGAGATAGAGCGCCAGAACTGCTCCGGCTACATAGACTGCCCGCCAAGGACCTTCCAGACGGAAAGCATAGCGGGCGAGGATGGCAGCCAGCAGGACGACCGTTGAAATAATTCCGACACCAAACGCCGGAGTGAACCCGCCGAAAGGAAACCCGAAGCCGGTCAGGCTTGTGGCCAGCGTCGTTGCCAGGAAGACAAGAGTCCAGTTCTCCATCCTGTTTGCGGTCAGCAGGCCATAAAGGACAATGAACCCGCTGAGGATTCCGACAAAACTCAGCAAAACATGGACATACGTATAGGTGGTTATGTCAAAAATCACGACTCATTCCCCCTGCCGTGTTTTGCACCCACGGGATCGCGGACAGGTGAGCCGCCGACCAGATCGGCAGCGCCTATTCAAACATGCATGGCCAGGTTTTCGGCGTCGACAGGCCACTCGGAAGCTTCGTCTGCGGGTCGCCGCAGGTGTTTTCGATCTGCTCTTGCTCGAGTCCTTTTGCTGCGCTGAGATCGAAGCCTTCGAACCTTGTCAGGAAAAGGAACGCGCCGGAAAAGTCGAGCGGACCTTCAAATTTTGCGCCGCGAAAGTCGGCGCGCGACAGGTTGGCCAGCGGAAACTTGGCGCCCGTGATCATCGCTTCGCCGAAGTCCGCGCGCCCCAGTTCCGCCTTCTGAAAATCGGCGCCTGTGAGGTTTGCGCCTCGAAAATCTGCGCGCTGCATCTCGGCGCTCGCAAAGGAAGCTGCGGGAGCCTGCATACCGGCGAAGCTCGTTCGATATGCCTCGATCCTGGCGAAGTTTGCCTTGTCCGCCTTTGCCCCGGCTAGAGACGACCTAATCAGCGTCGCCTTCTCCATGTTGGCTCCGACGAGATTGACGTCGCGAAGATCGGTCGAAGTGAAGTCAGTGTCGACAAGGTTGGCGCCCGAAAGGTCCGAGCCCTGCAGCATGAGGTTGCTCTTGTCGCATTCGTGCCAGTCCATGCCAGGCGCGGCATAGCTCTGGCAATTGATCGCGGCGGCAGGTCCCGTCCCGAACGCCAATGACAGCGTGAGGCTGATGACGGCCCTGTATATGAAGCGCACTGATTGAAAAGGAGAACTACAACATACGCTCTTGTCGTGCGCCTGACCCTGGCAGGAGTCTACTGGGCTGAAGGTTGACGGCCGGCTGTATGGTTGCCGTTTCATCGCACGCATCCTTCCGTCGTGAGGGCGCGCGGCCTTTCCGGTAGGCCCGGAAAGGCGGCGCGCCTCGGTCAAAAGGGTGCTCTACAACCCGATGCGGAGATGTCCGCATTCCTGCGTAGAACTCTTCGCCGCTACATCCTCGCACGGTAACAGTAGTCAGACAGCCATCGCAAGTGACGTTTGCGCGGGCTCGAAACTGCGGATCGAAACAGCATTTGCGGTCACTGTGACAAAGCTGCCCGGCGGTACGGCCTGCCAGTTTGGTGCGTCGCGGTCCAAAGGCTCGGAGACCAGGCAGCGCCCGGCGGAATTACAGAACGGCGCGGTGTAGAGCGTCGGCGCAAAGGCGTCGCTTGCGTATCGAATCGCAAAAAGCGTTGTTCCGTCCGTAAACGCCGCTGTCAGCCGAAGCATGGGCTCGATACTCGCGTGTCTGGACGCCTGCATCACCCGGATTGTGGCGCGTGTTGCAGCGCCATGAGGGTCAGCCGCAAGCCCTTCCTGCAGCATCAACAGGAAGAAGAGTTCGGAATCGGTCGTGCCCTGCCGCTGATGGTAGAGACTGTCGTCAATCGAGTATTCGAGCGCGCGCCTGATCTTCTCGAAGCCGCCGATCTGACCGTTGTGCATAAACGCCCAATTGCCGGATACGAAGGGATGGCAATTCGCACGGCTCGTGGCGCCGCTGGTGGACGCCCGGACATGGGCGAGGAACAGACCAGACGAGATCTGCCGGCAAAGGCTCTTGAGGTTCGGATCGGACCAGGCCGGCAGAATGTCGCGGTAGAGCCCTGGCTCGGGTCGCGCACCATACCAGGCGACGCCAAAGCCATCGCCATTGGTTGGCGACTTAGCTTCCATCGCATGGTGGCTTTGGGCAATGAGGGAGTGGCAGGGCGCAGTTACGATGTCTTCGAGGAAGACTTCCTCGCCGAGATAGGCGGCCCACCGGCACATTTCTTATCCCGCTCCTCCCGAGGGGATCCCCAAGTCAGAAGGAGGTTGCTGGCTCCTCCCAGAGGATCACGCGTTCGGCCGTCTGTTGTGCGTCCGTTCACAAAGCTCGCGGACGATTCGGCTCGCCGTAGTTTCAAAGAGGAAAGGTAAGAAAGCGTGAACAAGAGCCGCACCGGCGGCTAAACTCAGGCGCGACGCGAACCACGCGGCAAAGGCCATATGGCCGAAATAGGTCTCGTCGACCGAGGCCGGGTGATCGGTAAAGAGCTTTGCGACGCGCGTGGTCATGAGGACCCCCAAAGGTTTGCGATGTGCATTCGCCGGCAATATGCACCGGGACTGCGGGTTAAGGATCCCAATTTGTCCTTGCGTGAACTCATAAATTGGGACATTCATCCCAAATGAACACCGAAATTGACGAAATCGATCGACGAATCCTGGCCGAACTCCAGCGTGATGGTACGCTCTCGGTCGATCAGCTTTCATCGCGTGTGCGGCTGTCACGTAACGCGTGTTGGCGACGGATGAAAATTTTGGAGGATGGCGGCGTCATCACCGGACGGGCGGCCTTGGTCGATGCAGAAAAGCTTGGTCTCGGTCTTTCGGTCTTCATCATCGTGCGGACGTCGAACCACGACCCGGAGTGGCTGGCGAAATTCCGGGCTGCGGCAACCTCGTTTCCGGAGATAACCGGCGTCTATCGCATGTCGGGAGATCTTGACTATGTCCTGCGCGCCCGGGTGGCCGACGTAAAAGCCTACGATCGGCTCTATCAACGGCTCATCGCCAGAGTGCCTCTGTCCGACGTTTCGGCCTCCTTCGTCATGGAGGAGATCAAGGAAACGACGGTCGTACCGGTGGAAATCCGCTAGCTGCTTGATGCACAGCGTTGACGGGAGCGTGTGCTGCCCCGATAGAACACGCATGAGACCAATCGCCAACGACACATCCGTCGGCATCGTTCGTCTGCCCCATGCTGAGGGCCTGCCACTGCCGGCATATGAAACGCCTGGATCAGCCGGCATGGATGTGCGGGCCGCCGTGCCGGAGGACCGGCCGCTTCTCATCCTGCCCGGCAAGCGCGCGCTTGTTCCTACCGGCCTCATACTGGAAATCCCGGAGGGCTTCGAGGCCCAGGTTCGGCCACGCTCCGGCCTTGCCTTCAAACATGGCATCACCTGCTTGAACACGCCGGGAACGATCGACAGCGACTACCGAGGCGAAGCGAAGGTGCTGTTGGTCAATCTTGGCGATGAAGATTTCTCGGTGACTCGGGGCATGCGCATCGCACAAATCGTCTTTTCGGCCGTAAGTCGAATGACGGTCGAGGAGCGCAGTCTTGCCGGCGAGACCCATCGCGGCAGCGGTGGTTTCGGTTCGACGGGAACAGCCTGATCGCAATCTTCGCAATCCAGGGAGCTCCGTTTCGGCTCGACCGACGAGCCAACTGGCTGGAAGACTTCCCAGGTTTCTTCTGGGATTTGCACCGGCTGAAACGCCCGGCTAGAATCCATGAAGCCACCATTTGTTGAACGAGGCGGTCCGATGGACAGGGATAGTTCCTTTCGCGCTTTGCATGAGAAGCCTGGCGCATTCGTCATTCCCAACCCATGGGATGTGGGCACTGCGAAACTATTGGAATCTTTCGGTTTCAAGGCGTTGGCCACGACCAGCGCGGGCTTCGCCTTTTCGCGCGGACTGCCGGATGGCGGCGTGGGCTTCGAGGCAATGATCCATCACTGCCGGGAACTTGCTGCAGCGGTCAGTATCCCGGTGTCTGCGGACCTCGAGAAGGGCAAGGGAGATAGCCCCGAAAGCGCAGGCGAAACGATCTTTGCCGCCGAGGCTGCCGGGCTGGCGGGCTGCTCGATCGAGGACCACACCGGCGATCCGGAAAGCCCCATCTACGAGTTCTCGCACGCGGTAGAACGTGTTGCGGCTGCTGTGGAGTCCGCGCGAGCGCTGAAACACGATTTCGTCTTCACGGCGCGCGCCGAAAACTTCCTCTGGAATCGGCAGGATATCGATGACACGATCAAGCGGCTACAGGCCTTCGAAAAGGCAGGGGCAGACGTGCTATATGCGCCCGGACTCGCAGACCTCGAGACAGTGCGGATCATCTGCTCCTCGGTAACCAAGCCGGTGAACGTGCTTGCGGTGCCGGGTTTTACGGTTTCGAACCTCGCTGAAGCGGGCGCAAAGCGGATTTCGCTCGGATCAAAGCTGACGACGTTCGCCTACGGTATGCTTCAAACGGCTGCTCGCGAGTTGCTGGAAGAGGGTACGTTCGATTTCGCCCGTCAAGCCATGCCCTTTGCAAAGCTCCAGGGCATGTTCTCCAAGTTCGAGAAGGACTGACCGCCAGTCTTTCGGTGAGGGCAGGCGACAAGCAGCCCGGCAGGAGGATTGGCGTGGCATGGACAAGTTGACGGTCATCGACATGCACACTGGCGGCGAGCCGCTGCGCATCGTCACAGGCGGCTATCCGCCGATCCCGAAAGGCGCCATTCTCGAAAAGCGTGCCTATGTCCGCGACCATCTGGATCACTATCGCAAGATCCTGGTGTTCGAGCCGCGCGGCCACTACGACATGTATGGCGCGCTGCTGGTCGAACCTAGCCTCCCCGGTGCAGACCTCGCCGTACTCTTCATGCACAATGAAGGGTACTCGACCATGTGCGGTCACGCCGTCATCGCACTTGGCCGCTATGCGATAGACTACGGTTTGGTGGCGCCACAGGAACCTGTGACGACCGTCAATATCGAATGTCCCTGTGGGATGGTCGTCGCTTCGGTGGAGGTGACGGACGGAAAGACGGGCGTGGTCTCGTTCGAAAGCGTTCCGGCCTTTCTCGCCGCGCGTGACCGGCGCATCCAGCTCCCCGGTCTGGACGATATCGTCTTCGACGTGGCTTATGGCGGCGCTTTCTACGCCATTGCGGATTGCCGGCAGTTCGGACTCGAGTTCGGCCGCGACCGGGCGCGCGATTTTGTCGACGCCGCCACCGCGCTCACAGAGAAGGTCAAGGCGGAGGTTCCGCTCTCGCATCCCGATCATGACGACCTGGCATTTCTCTATGGATCGATCCTGACCGACGGTAACGAAAGCTTCTCGGAAGAGCCGACCCGGAACATTTGCGTGTTCGCCGATGCCGAAGTTGATCGCTCGCCGACCGGCTCGGGCGTTACGGCGCGGCTTGCCGCCATGCATGCGAAGGGGCAGATCGGCATTGGCCAGACGAGGATTTTCGAGAGCATCGTCGGCTCGCAATTTGCCGGCAATGTAGCCCGGCGAACGAAGGCTGGTCCGCATGACGCCGTGATCGCTCGCGTTGCCGGCCGCGCCTACTATTCCGGCAATTCGGAATTCTTGGTTGAAGACGATGATCCACTCGGCCAGGGTTTTCTGGTGCGCTGATGCTTCCACATTGAAGCCGCGGCGGGCGCTGGTATGTTCGGGCCAGCTGCCAAGTGCGCAGGAGCGCGATCGACGTGATTGACACCTCAGCGATCGACAATCTTATCGAATGGATGGTGGACGGAGCGCGGCCAAGCGCCAGCGCCAAGGACATTATCGATACGATCTGCCACACTCTGGTAGCGGCAGGCATTCCGGTCGACCGGTTTGCACTCTTCATCTACACGCTGGATCCAAACATCACGGGACGCCGGTTTACGTGGACACCGATGGAAGGTGTTATCATGAGCGAAGGGCAGATCGGACTGTTCTCGACTGAAGAATACACCGCGAACCCGCTGCCGACCGTGGTCAAAAGGAAAATCTCGGTCCGCCGCAAACTTTGGGATCCGGAAACTCCTCACGACTACCGGATCGTGGACGAACTGATCGCTGATGGGTTTTCGGACTATCTGGCGCAACCGCTCATCTACACGACAGGGGAAACCAACGCGGCAAGCTGGTCGACGAAGGCGCCGGCAGGGTTCAGCGACGAAGCGGCAGATGTGCTCGATCGCGTCAACAAACCGCTTGCCAGGCTGACCGAGACATACCTGCTCCGCCTCAACGCAGCGACCATCCTGTCGGCCTATGTCGGGCGCAACAGCGGCGACCAAATTCTAAGAGGAAAGATACACCGCGGCGATGGAGAGGAGATCGAGGCGGCCATCCTCTTCACCGATCTCATCGATTTCACGGCGCTTTCGGACAGCCTTAGCGGCCCGGAAACGGTAGCGCTTCTGAATGACGTGTTCGATGTGATGGTCCCGCCGGTGGCCGGTCACGGGGGTGAGATCCTCAAATTCCTAGGCGACGGCTTTTTCGCGATATTCCCTTACAAGGGCGACGAACTGTCCCGGTCTGTCCGAGCCGCGAGCGAGGCCGTGGCAGAGGCGGAGACGGCGTTGGCGCAGTCTCCCAATGGAGCAACCGTATCGTTTCGTTCGGCAATCCACGCCGGCAGGTTTCACTACGGCAATATTGGCGGAGCAAGCCGGCTCGATTTCACCGCGATAGGGCGGCCTGTCAGCTATGCCGCGCGCCTGCTTGCCGCCGCATCAACCCTTCGCGTCAACCGTGTCGCCTCCGAGCGCGCCGCCCCGCATCTGTGCATCCCCGCCAAGCCGCTGCAAAGCCTGGAGTTCAAGGGGTTCTCCGGGTTGCAGCCTGTCTTTGCGTATTGAATCTTGAGGGCGAGCTATTGTTGCTTCGGCCATTTACTTGAGCGATAGCCAGTGCTGTTTGGGCTAGATTCGCCGATTTTGGCGGTACGTTCTCGCTTCGGCCGAAACTTGCGCTAGAATATCAAATCCAATTCGGTGCCTGGACAGAGGAGACGCGCCAATGAGCATCCGTATCAATGACACAGCGCCTGATTTCACCGCCGAAACGACGCACGGAACGATCAGTTTCCACGACTGGATCGGCGACAGCTATGCAGTTCTCTTCAGCCATCCAAAAGATTTCACGCCGGTCTGCACGACCGAACTCGGGACTATGGCTGGACTGGCGAACGAATTCAGCAAGCGTAACGCGAAGATCATCGGCATTTCAGTCGATCCGATCGAAAGCCACGAAAAGTGGAAAGGCGACATCAAGACGGCGACTGGATACGAGGTCAACTATCCGCTGATTGGCGACAGGGACCTGAAGGTCGCGAAACTCTATGACATGCTGCCGGGCGACGCCGGCGAGTCATGTGAAGGCCGGACACCTGCGGACAATGCGACAGTCCGTTCCGTATTCGTTGTGGGGCCGGACAAGAAAGTGAAGCTGACGATCAGCTATCCAATGACGACCGGGCGCAATTTCGACGAGATTCTTCGCGCCATCGATTCGGTTCAGTTGACCGCAAAGCATAAGGTGGCGACGCCTGCCAACTGGAAGCAGGGAGAGGATGTCATCATCACGGCGCAGGTTCCGGACGATGAAGCCACGCAAAAGTTCGGCTCGTTCGAGCGCGTGCTGCCCTATCTGAGGAAGACCAAACAGCCAAAGGACTGAAAATCCGCTTTCCTGCGCACAGCAGGCCATGGCGAGACGGCTTTAAACCGTGACGGGCTTTATGCCCGTCACGTAGTCCTTAGCCCTTCCTAACCCGGTTCGGCCCTAAATCGGCCCTCCAGGCTCAATGGAGACCCGCAGCTGGGGTCATTGCGTTGCGTGGATCAGGTTGAAAATTGAGCCGAAGCGCACCTTACGAAAGGTCGTTCCCGGATTTGATGGATCATCGAGTTGATGGCATGTTCCGCAAATGCCGATCGTTTCTCCGATTCTATCCAACCCGTTGATGGACGGCAGGCAATCTGAACGCGCCATGGTTATCCGCCGGGGTGTTCAGCGGATGCTGACCGAAATGGGTGCGCACGTCCTGCCGGAATTGTCTCTCGCATCCGGCCGGCGCGCCGACCTCGTTGCGTTGACGCGGCGCGGAGACATCTGGATCGTCGAGATCAAGTCGTCCATCGAGGATTTCCGGGTCGACCGCAAATGGCCAGACTATCGGCTACATTCGGACCGCTTCTTTTTCGCCACACATCCGGAAGTGCCCGCCGGAATCTTTCCGGAGGAATGCGGATTTATCCTGTCCGATGGCTATGGCGCGGAAATTCTGCGCGAGGCGCCGGAGCATCGGCTGCCGGCGGCAACACGCAAGGCGCTATTGCTGAGAATCGCACGTGCGGGCGCAGCCCGCCTGCTGGCCGCGGAGTTGGCGGGGGTTGCTGTTCCGGCTCTCGAAGGCGAGAGCGAATAGAGCGAGCGCTCTAACGTGGCGCTCGTTTGGCGAGAATGCGCTGCAAGGTCCGGCGATGCATGTTGAGACGCCGCGCGGTCTCGGAGACGTTCCGGTCGCACATTTCATAGACGCGCTGAATATGTTCCCAGCGCACGCGATCGGCCGACATCGGGTTTTCGGGAGGCGCGACCCTTTCACCGCCTGTACGCGTCAGAGCGGCGTAGATGTCGTCTGCATCGGCGGGTTTCGAGAGGTAGTCGATCGCACCGAGTTTGACCGCCGTGACCGCCGTAGCGATGTTTCCGTAGCCGGTAAGAATAATCGTGCGGGAGTCTTCTCGCTTTTCGCGGATCGCCTTGACGACATCGAGCCCGTTGCCGTCACCCAGACGCATGTCCACGACCGCATAGGCGGGAGGGTTTTCCCTCGCCTTGGCAACTGCTTCCTCGACGCTTTCGGCTGTTTCGACCTGGAAGCCTCGGCCCTCCATGGCGCGCGCGAGCCGGGTGAGAAAAGGTTTATCGTCGTCGACGATCAGCAGGGTCGTCTCTTCGCCCAGTTCGCCGCCGCTGGTATCGTCTTCACCGGTCATTCGTGTTCGTCCGTTGCTGCACGATTGGGCAAACATATAAGCCAATCAAACGAATAGTTCCATTTGGATTAGCGATGCAGCCCGGTTTTCTCAACTGGCGGCTGCTTCAATCCCCAACGCCCCCCACCGCGGTTGCTCAGGGGAGTAAGGCCGTTACGGAGCGATGCGAGCAGTCAGGTCATGCCCTGTCGAAGAGACGGTCGCTCCCAGGTCCCGGATTGAGAAAAAACGCGCGCGGCCAGGTCACCTGGACCATGGCGCCTTTGCCGGGTTCCATTGCATTGCGGAACGACAGCGTCGCTCCCGAGCGTTCAAGAAGCGTTTTGGCGATGAAGAGCCCGAGCCCGAGCCCGCCGCCGGGTTCAGCGCCTTGCCGTGTGGACATGTACGGTTCGCCGATTCGATCGATGATCTCGGGGGGGAAGCCCGGGCCGTCATCGGTCACGTCGAACGCAACACTGGCATCGTTCCAGCGCCAGCGGACCGTCACCGTCTCACGCGCGAAATCGACAGCGTTCTCGACGAGGTTGCCGAGCCCGTAGATGACGCCGGGATTGCGACGCCCGACCGGTTCAGGACCGCTATGCTCCCCAGGTTCCAGTTTTATGGCGATACCGAAATCACGATGCGGCGCGATCACTTCCTCTATCAGCGAGGTCAAGGGTAATTGCGCCAGATGCGCCTCGCTTTCGCTGGACAGGCTTGTCAGCCGCTTCAGGATCTCTCGGCAGCGCTCGCTCTGTGTGCGGAGCAAGTTCACATCCTCATGCCAGCGTGGGTCGCTCACCAGTTCGCGCTGCATCTCTTTGGCGACCAGTGCGATCGTCGCAAGCGGCGTGCCGAGCTCATGCGCCGCCGCCGCAGCCAGGCCATCGAGCGCGGAAAGATGCTGCTCGCGTTGCAGGACGAGTTCCGTAGCGGCGAGCGCATTGGCCAGCATGCGCGCCTCCTCCGCGACGCGCCAGGCGTAAATCCCGGTGAAGGCGATGCTGGATACGACCGCGACCCACATGCCCGCCACATAGACAAATGGCATAGGCAACTCGACACCGGGAAACCACGGAAGGGGAAAATGATAGAATACCAGCAGCGTAGCCATCGAGATCACGAGCGTCCCAAGAAGGATGGTCATCCGCAGGGGAAGCGAGGTTGCTGAAATTACGACCGGCACCGTCATCAAAAGCGAGAACGGATTGGTAAGACCTCCGGTCAGGAAAAGGAGGCCGGCAAGCTGCATCGCATCGAAGATCATGATGCCGAGAGCCGCAAAGGGTCGCAGCCGATGCGCGGCAGGATATCGGAAAGCAAGGAAGAGATTGAGCCACGCTGAGAGTGCGATCAGGGCAAAGCAGATGCTTACCGGGAGTGGAAAGTCGAGCCAGTAGGCAACGAAGAGAACCGCAGCACTCTGGCCGGCGATCGCCAGCCAGCGCAGCTTGATAAGCGTGTTGAGGCGAAGCCTGTGGCTCTGTTGGAGATCGGGTGTTCGAAGTTCCTGCATGGCCGATTTATGCGCCGAGCTTCTGCTTCGCGCCAAGAGCTATTTGAGACGTGGTTTTGCCCGGTTGGTCGCTGCCGCCGCCAGTGGGTCCTCCGGCCAGACATGCTTGGGATAGCGTCCGCGCATTTCTGACCGGACAGCTGTCCAGGACCCGCGCCAGAAACCCGGCAGGTCGCGCGTTGTCTGGATTGGACGGTGGGCCGGGGATAGCAGCTCGAGCGTTAGTGGGATAGCGCCGCCCGCGATTGCCGGATGATGCCCAAGGCCGAACAGCTCCTGCACGCGGATCGAGAGAACCGGCCAATCGCCCTCGTAACGGATCGGCACATGGCTGCCGGAGGGCGCGTCGAAATGAGTCGGCGCCAGGGTCGCAACCTTGCGCTGTAAATCGTGGGGTACCAGCGACGTAAGGCCTTTCTGCAGCGCACTGCCGTCCAGCCGGGCAAGCGATGCCTCGCCGCTAAGAAAGGGCAGAAGCCAGTCTTCCAATGTGTTGGCGAGCGCTTCCTCCGAGACATCGGGCCAAGGGGTCCCAAGGCTCCGATGAAGCCATGACAGCCGTTGGCGAAGCGTTTCCGCGTCCTTGCCCCATAGCAATAGCGAGAGTCCGTATTTGCGGACGGCTTCAATGACAGCGTGATCCGCCTCGGCGCCTGCAGGCGCCGGAAGCATGCGCTCGGAGAGCAGTATTGCGCCGAGGCGAATTGTTTCACGCACACGCACCGCGCGCTTTTCAACGTCAAAGGCAGACTCAGTGGCCTTTTGAATGTGGCTGGCGAGAACAGTCCGGATGTCCTCTTCCCACACAACAGCCGCCGAGGCGATTCGCGCGTTCTGGGCCTTCCCTTGGAGATCGGCCACCACGAGATAGGGCGCAGCGGCAAGAGGATCGGCTTCATCGATCATGGCGCCGCGGCCGTTTGCGAGAAGGAACCGCCCACGTTCGCCACGGGCTTTGGCGACGCGATCTGGCCAGGCGTTCAAAAGAAACGCGCCTGCGCCTTTACCCTCCCCCTTGTGGGGAGGGTCGATCCGCGAAGCGGAGCGGGGTGGGAGTGGGAAGGCTGGCCCTTCATCCCCAGGTACCCCCATCACGAGCTTTTGGTCCGACCCTCGCCACACGGGGGAGGGTAAGGCCATTCGCGCCAGCCTTTCAGCCAGCTGCCGCGCCGCTATTGCGCGGGGTGATCGCTCGCTGTCAAAGCGCGTGAGCCGCCGGTCGAGATCGACGCTGTCACCGCCAAGGCCGCGCTCTATCATCAGCACCGCAAGCTTAGCAGCTTGCGCCGCGTGGCCGCTGTTGGCGGCTTCCGCCACCATATGCGCAAGCCGAACGGGCAAGGCGAGCTTACGCATGGCCATACCACCTTCAGTGATCCGGCCCTCGGCTGTGATGGCGTCGAGTTCAAGAAGCAGCGTTTTGGCTTCAGCAAGAGCTGGGCCCGGCGGCGGGTCGAGAAAGGCGAGCGTTGACGGGTCGGCCACGCCGAAGGCAGCGCAATCAAGCACGAGCCCCGACAGGTCCGCTTCGAGAATTTCAGGCGGAGTGAAGGCCGGGAATGCGGCGGTTTGTTCGGCGCGCCAAAGGCGTATGGCGACGCCGGGCTGGGTTCGTCCGGCGCGACCGGCGCGCTGGTCAGCGGAGGCGCGCGACACCCGTACAGTTTCCAGGCGTGTGAGACCGGTGGCGGGTTCGAACTTCGGAAGCCGCGAGAGGCCGGAATCGACGACGACACGGACACCGTCGATCGTGATCGAGGTCTCAGCGATTGACGTGGCCAGGACAACCTTGCGACGGCCGTCGGGCGCGGGCCGGATGGCGGCATCCTGCGTTCTGGCGTCCAGCATCCCGTAGAGCGGCACGATATCCACGTCCGCGCCCAACCGGCCCTCGATCTGCTCGGCCGTTCTCTGAATCTCCCGCTGGCCCGGCAGGAAGGCAAGCAGGCTGCCGGACTCATCTGCGAGGGCCGTTCGGATCGCCTTCGCCACAGAATCTTCGACCGGGATGCCGGCGGAGCGTTCAACATAGCGGATGTCGATAGGAAAACTTCGCCCCTCGCTTTCGATGACGGGAGCCCGACCCAGCAGTTCCGCTACGCGTGCGCCGTCGAGCGTAGCGGACATGACGAGTAGCCGCAGATCGGGCCTCAATGCGCTCTGAACATCCAGGGCCAGCGCAAGGCCGAAATCGCCGTCCAACGAGCGTTCGTGGAACTCGTCGAATATGACGGCTGATACCCCCTTGAGCTCGGGGTCGTCGAGGATCATCCGTGACAACACGCCTTCGGTTACCACAAGGATGCGCGTCTTTGCCGAGACGCGGCTTTCCATACGCATCGTGTAACCAATCGTTTCGCCGGTCTCTTCACCAAGCAACGACGCCATACGACGCGCAGCGGCGCGAGCCGCGAGCCGTCTCGGTTCGAGCAAGACAATGCGCCCGTTGCCCGCCCATATCTCGTCCAGCAAAGCCAGCGGAACCAATGTCGTCTTGCCCGCACCCGGAGGCGCCACGAGCACCGCGCTGCCGCCATCCGCGAGAGCCTTGCGGAGGGCAGGCAATACGGCTGAGACGGGCAATTCCGGCAAAGTGGGCACGATCATTCCCCGATCCGGATAACCGGTCCGCCGGCCGCTATCGCGTCGGCGTCGTCATGCGTGACCAGAATGACCGGCAGGCCCGCATCCTGGGCCTTCGTGAACACGAGTTCCCGCATCTGCTGACGCAAGCCCTGATCGAGCTTCGAAAAGGGTTCGTCGAGCAGCAATGCGCGCGGAGATGACAACAGCACCCTGGCGAGCGCGACACGGGCTTTTTGCCCGCCCGAGAGCGTGGCGGGATCGCGATCGCTGGCGCCCTCGAGTCCGACTCCTTTGAGCATGGCTTCGGCGAGTGCGAGGCGCTCGTCCTTTTCCTTGACCTGGGGCTGAATCGCAAAGAGCAGATTGCCTGCCACCGACATATGCGGAAAGAGCAGCGGATCCTGGAAGAGGATGCCGGCATGGCGTTCCTCTGCCGGCAATGCGGTGAGTTCAACACCGCCGACAAAGACTTTGCCTGTGGCGCGGAACATCGGGTCCAGGAACCCGCCGATATAGGCGAGGAGACTGGATTTTCCCGAGCCCGATGGCCCCATGATAGTGAGCACACACCCCGGCTCGACGTGGCTCGTCAGGGCCAGCAGCGTGTGGCCGTTCAATGCGATCGACACGCGGTCGAGATAAAGGCCCTGGTCAGTCATTCTTCTTTTCGGGTTCGGTCAAGCGCGCATCGCGCGCCGGTGCCGGAATATCAGCGCCGGCAAGAGCGTTGCAACCAGAAAGCCCGCTGCGGGAAGGACCATTTGCAGGAAAGCATAGACCCCGATCAGACGCCGGTTGCCCCCGGACGCGAGTGCCACGGCCTCGGTCGTTATCGTATTGAGCCGGCCCGCGCCGATCAGCACGGTGGGAAGAAAGAGGCCGATCGAAACGGCGAAGCCGACTGCCGCGGCCGTGAGAATAGCCCGGGTCAGCATCGGCAAGCGGACGCGGAAGAGTGTCGTCCCATGGGACTTTCCGAGCCCTGCGGAGATGGCTTCGTAGCGCCGGTCGTAAGCGCGCCAGGGATCGGACAGCGATAGGAACACATAGGGCATTACGAAAATCAAATGCACGAAAACCAGCGCCGACATACTGGCGACCTGGTCCATGAGCACGAAGAGAAACTGTAACCCGAAAAGAAACGCCACCTGCGGGACGATCAGCGGCAGATAGAGCACGAAATACGCCCAGCGCCCGCCGGTTCGCCTGGTCTCTCCCTCTCGCACGAGACAGAGGATCGACAGCAGCACCGCGGCGCCTGTCGAAAGTGCTGCCACGATCAACGTTGTCTGGATTGGCCCGCCGACACTTGGGGCGACCTGCATCCAACCTTTCAGGGTTAGCGAACTGGGCAACGCAGCCGGAAATTGCCAGAGTCCGGCGAAGGACCAGAGCACCAGTACGGCCAGGCCCCCAAGCGTGGTGATGGCGGCCGCGAGCATAGCGCCGAGTGAAATTCCGCGCAGCCAGCCGTCGCGGTGCAGGCGTAAGCCAGCGGCGCTGAGATGATTGCGGAAATATGCTCCTGCACGCTCAAACGCAATCCATATCAGCAAGGCTATGACAACCAGCAAAAGCTGCAGAATGGCGCCTGCCGAGCCCAGAAAACGCATGGAAAGGTCGGGGTCTCTCATCCATTCAAGCAATCGTACGGCAAGCGGCGGAGGCGAAGTCGGGCCAAGGATGATCGCAACATCGACGACGGAGGCTGAGAAGGCGATAACTGCAAAAACCGCGAATCGGATCTGCCGGTAGATCGCCGGCCACAGACTAAACAGAAAGCCGGATATGCGGCCATAGCCGAGAGAAGCGGTGATGGCGCGGGTATGGGCAACGTCGACTTGCGGCAGGGCTGCAAGTGTGATCAGGAGCAGAAATGGAATCTCCTTCACGATCAACCCGGCCATCATCGAAAGACCAAACGGGTCATTGACAATCAAAAGGTCAGGCGGGCGTTGCCAACCTGTGAATTCCGGCGAGATCATGCGTGCAATCATGCCGGAAGGTGCGATCAAGAAAGCCAGGCCGAATGCCGCCGCAGCATGTGGAACTGAAAGAAGCGGGGAGATCATGTGCTGAACGCGGGAAAACGTTCGCGTACCGGACCAGGCTGCGACGAACAGCGCCACAACGGCCAGCGATATCGCCCCAGTCGTCAGACCTGACGCGACACTTACAAGCGACGATGAAAAGAGCCCGGGCTGCGCAAGAAGGGTGACCAGATGAGAGAACGTGAATTCTGCGCCACCCAGGGCAGGCAGGTACCCGAAAGCCGGCAAAAGTGTACCCCCAAGGCCGAACAGGATCGGACCCAGAAGCAGCGCTATCGCCAGTGGCGGGCCGAGACGGGTCAACTTGGCCACGAAGCCGGTCTTGTGGGGAGGGTCGATCCGCGAAGCGGAGTTGGTCGGGGGTAGAAAGGAGGCGCTCCCTCCTGTGCTACCCCCACCCCGGACCTGCGATCAGACCCTCCCCACAAGGGCAGGGCAATCGCATTTGGCGAGCACCTCGAGTCGCTGGTCCCCCTCTCCGTCTCGCCCTTCGGGCTCGACACCTCTCCCCCGGAAGGGGGCGAGGAAGGGCGCCGGTCGCGCGCGAGTTCGTGCATTTCCTCCACCCCTTTAGGGGGGGAGGTGTCGAGGGCGCAGCCCGAGACGGAGAGGGGGAAATTGGCTATCGCTGCCATATGCGATAGCCCTCCCCACAAGGGGGAGGGTAGACGCCCGGCATCAGTTGGCGGCGCCATAGCGCCGCTTCCACTCGACTTCCAGCCGTTCCATCCAACTCGGATGCGGTTCGTCGATCGCAGGCCCGAGTTCTTCTGGCTTGGGCGTGGCGATGCCCAGTTCCAGTTTGCGAAAGCGCTCCTGGTCGTTGGGGGATAGCTTCGAGACCGCCAGCACAGTGGGATCGCCCCATATGTTCGGGTCCTGCTTGCGGGCCTGGGCTTCCGGCGACATCAGGAAATCGGCCAAAACCAAAGCGCCGGCCTTCGCGGCAGCGTTGTAGGGAATGGCGACGAAATGGGTATTGGCCAGCGTTCCAGCCGGGAACACAAATGGGCGCACCGTATCCGGCAATTCTCCACTAGCGATTGCGCTTGAAGCTTCCCCCGGATTGAAAGCGAAGATGATATCCACCTCGCCATCCGCAAGCAGCTGCTTCATCGCCGGATAGTTCTGTGGAAATGCCTTGCCTCCGCGCCAAAGAAGAGGGTTGAGCGCATCGAGATATTTGAAGAGCGGCGCGGCAACGTCTTCGAAGGAAGACTCGTTCACGGGCTTTTGCAGGACAGTCCTATCCGCGACCATTTCGGACAAGACCTGCTTGAGGAAAGACAGGCCAGTGAAGTCCGGCGGTTGCGGATAGGAGAAACGTCCTGGGTTCTTCTGGGCCCACTTGAGCAACTGGCTCGCGGACTTTGGAAGATCGTCGGCGTCGGTCTTGGCGGCGTCATGGAAAAAAACCAGCTTCGCCATCCCCCACGGACTTTCCAGCCCCTCGGTCGGAATAGTGAAGTCCGTCTCGATGGTAGGCTTGTCTTCAACATCGACGAACTTCCAGTTTGGCAATCTGTCGGCCCAACCAGGCGCAAAAAGTAGTTGTTGCTGTTTCATGGAGGCGAAGTTTTCGCCGTTGATCCAGATGAGGTCGACCGTACCGCCATCGTCCTTTCCGGCGGCTTTCTCAGCGATCACTTTCGCAACGGCATTGGCGGTGTCGTCGAGCTTGACGTGAACCACCTTCACGCCGAAGCGCTTTTCCATTTCCGCGCCTGCCCATTCGAGATAGGCATTAATGTTCTCCGCGCCGCCCCAGGCGTTGAAATAGACCGTTTCGCCCCTGGCTTCCTCCAGTACGTCTTGCCACTTGGCCGGGTCCGGATCGGCAGCTGCGCTAAACGACAGGCCCAGCAGCCAGGCTGCGCACAGAAGCAGTTTCGCCAATCAAGCCTCCCGTCTGATCCGGAGAATCGCGCCGATTGAGCACCGCTCGCGGAAGCCGGTCAATGCACGCTGGCGCGAGGCCGGTCACTTCGGTGTGACTTTCGCGACAAGACGGTCTGGCTAAGTGACGTCGATCCACCGGCCTAGCTCGAACGAGTGCGCCATTGCCGCGACGGTGCGTTCGATGAGAATGCCTTCTTCGAATGTGATGGCGACGGTTTCCTCGTCGCGCATCCGGCCGATCAACTGCCGGCATTCGATGATCTTCAGGTCGTTGAAGCCTAGGCCGTGTCCGGGCGCGGGTACGAAACGGTCATAAGGCGCGTGGTGTGGCGCGGTCAGAATCGTCCGGAATCCCTGCTCTGTCGCGCGGTCAGCGGTGACGTAAAGCTGGAATTCGTTCATGCGTTCCTGATCGTAGAGGATCGAACCATTGGAGCCGATAATCTGGATTGCGATGCGGCCCTTTCGACCCCACGCGCTTCGGCTGAGTGCGATCAGGCCTGAAGCGTCGTTCTCCAGCCGCATCAGGATCGTTGCGATGTCATAAACCTCGACCTCGCGCTCGCCACCGTTGGCTTTGCGTGTCGGATAAGGCTTCGCCATATCGCACATGACCCGGGAAACACCGCCGAAGAGGGTCCGTAGCAGGGACAAGGGATGCACGCCGAAGTCATCGAGCGCGCCCCAGCCGTTGGTGGCTTCGTGTCGCTGTTGGAACGGTGCGGCCGGATCGGCCATGAAGTCTTCGTCCATCTCGATGCGGACATGGTTCACTGGCCCGATGGCGCCTTCATCGAGAAGTCTTTTGATGTGACGGATCGTTGGGTTCTGGATGTAGTTGTATCCGAGCACAGCGACCTTGCCGGACCGGCGCTGGGCATCGAGCATCGCCTCCGCCTCGGCAAGTTTCGGCGCCATCGGTTTCTCGCACCAGACATGCTTGCCCGCATCGAGTGCTGCGATCGCCATCTCGGCGTGGAATTTGTTCGGCGTGGCGATCGAAACGACATCGACTTCTGGATCGGCAATGACCTGCCGCCAATCGCCTGACGACCTGGCGAAACCGAATTCGACCGCCTTCAGGCTTGCGAGTGCGTCATTCACCTCAGCAAGGTGAACAAGTTTGATGTCTGGTACATCGCCGAAAACGGGCTTCACAGCGTTCCATGCGACCGCATGAGCCTTGCCCATGAAGCCGGTACCGATGAGACCTACGCCGATAGTTTCCATACACTTATCCTGCTGCATCATCATAGAAGACGGCCGGAGCCCGGCACGGCTCCGGCCGTTTTCGTTGGGTGTGTCTATTTGTACTGGTCCGCATTGCTCTTATCGACGACCAGCGTGCCGGTATCGATCACGGGCTCGATGGTCTTGCCGCCCTTCAGGTCGACCAGCGCCTGAATGCCGAGTGCGCCCATGTTCTTTGGCGCTTGGGCGACAGTCGCGGTCATCTCGCCGGCAAGGACTGAGGCGGCGGCATCCGGATTGGCGTCGAAGCCGACAACCATCACGTCTGCCAGCTTGCCGGCCGCCTTCAGTGCCTCCACTGCGCCGAGAGCCATATTGTCATTGGAAGCGAACACCGCCTTGATGTTCGGGTTGCCAGTGATGATGTTCTCCATCGCTGCCTGACCTTTGGCGCGGTCCCACTCGCCAGTCTGCTCGGCCACAACTTTCAATCCGCAGGCCTCGAGCCCGGCTTTCGAACCGGTCGCGCGAGCCTGCCCGGTGGACTGTGTAACGATTCCCTGAAGGATCGCGACTTCCGAACCTTTCTCGATCTTGCCGCAGATGAAATCAGCGGCAAGCTTGGCGCCGGCTTCGTTGTCGGTGCCTATGAAGGTGATGCCTTCATTGATGCCCTTGGTGTCGACGAACACGACCGGGATGTTCTTGGCCTTGGCCGCGTCAACGACGGGAGCAAGTGCGTTCGGGTCGGTGGGAGCAAGAGCGATTCCGTCGAGGCCTTGTGCGATCATGTCCTCGATCTGGGCGATCTGGGCGGCGACGTCGGATTCGGTCGGCGGTGACATCACCATGACTTCGACGCCCAGTTCCTTGCCTTTTTCCATCGCGCCGGCTTCAACGGCGGCCCAGAACGGGTTGCCCGCTCCTGGGCCCTTCATATCGACGAGAAACTTGTCGGCAAGCGCGCTGCCTGTCATCAGCGCCAGTGCCAGTCCTGCCACGATCATTTTCTTCATCAGTTCCTCCCTGGGACGAAGCGTCTCCGTTTGACGATGTGCGCGCGCCGCGGAGACAGCGTCGCGCGCCAAAAGCCGATCAGGTTCGTACAGCGGCCCTCCGGCGAATGACGTCTATGTAGACGGCAGCGATGATCACGACGCCGATCAGGATCTGCTGCCAGAACGGGCTGATGTTGTTCAGGTTGAGGCCATTCCGCATGAGGCCCATGATGATGACGCCCGCAAGCACTCCGAGGATTGTGCCGCGTCCCCCGAAGAAGGATGCGCCGCCGATGATGACCGCTGCAATCGCGTCGAGTTCAGCATTCTGGCCGGCGAGCGGAAAACCGGAGTCGGTGCGGCCGGCAAGCAGCAAGCCGGCAAGGCCGGCGAAGAAGCCGCTGAGTGCGTAGACATAAACAAGTACACGGTCGACATTGACACCTGAAACACGCGCCGCCTGTGGGTTGCCGCCGATCGCGAAGATATGACGTCCGAGCGACGTACGGTTGAGAAAGAACCAAAGACCGATGGCGCAGATGGCGACCACAAAGAGGCTGGCGGGCAGGCCGGTTGGGGGTGGGAAGATGCCGAAATCGTAGTTCGCTTGGCCGAGATAACGCACCTGGGGCCCGAGGCCCGACACCGGTGCACCATTGGTGATCAGGCTCGACAGGCCGCGTGCGATATTGAGCGTGCCGAGTGTCATGATGAAAGGATGAGGCAGGCGCAGCACCGTAAGGCCCAGCCCGTTCACCAGCCCGCACGCGATGCCCACTGCCGGGCCGATCAGGATAACGATTGGCCAGGGAACGCCTGCCTTGGCCGCGACAGCCAGACACATCATGCCCAGCGCCATCACCGATCCGACCGAAAGGTCGATCCCGGCCGTGACGATGACCACGAACATGCCGAGCGCCAACAGCGCTAGCGTGGCGTTCTGCTTGACTATGTTGGTGAGGTTGGCGAGCGACAGGAAGACGTCCGGCCTCGAAACGTAGAGCATGACCATCATGACGATCACGATGACCAAAATGCCGTAATGTTCGAGAAAATTGGCGAGTCGGGGATTATTGGCGATCACGGATCAAATCACCTTGTCGTGGGCCAGCGTTTCAGTGTGTCCCTTGGTGCCCATGATCCAGCCGATCACCTCGTTGCGATGCGTCCTGTCAAGCGGCGCCTCGGCAAAGTTCGTGCCTTGATACAGCGCCATCACTCGGTCGCAAGCGTAGAAAATGTCGTCCATACGGTGTGATATGATGATCACCGCAACGCTATGCTCCTTCAGCGTCTTCACAAGGTCGAGCACTTTTCCGACCTCCTTGATGGCGAGCGCAGCGGTCGGTTCGTCCATGATCACCACCTTCGCATCGAATGCTGTCGCGCGTGCAATCGCAACCGCCTGACGCTGGCCGCCTGAAAGTCCCTCGACCAGTTGGTCGATGCTCTTCACGTGGATTTTCAGTTTGTCGAGATGATCTTTCGCCATCTGGCGCGCCTTCTCGCGATCGATGATGGTCAGCCCCGCAAACTTCCTTCCCGGCTCACGCCCCAGATAAATGTTCTCGTAGATCGGCATATTCCCGGCGAGCGCGAAGTCCTGATAGACCATCTCTATGCCCATCTGGCGGGCATCGCGGGGGGAGTCGAATTTTACCGGGTTGCCCTGAAAATAGAGCGACCCTTCGCTCGGCTTGTAGAGCCCGGACAGGATCTTCATCAGCGTTGATTTGCCGGCGCCATTGTCACCGACAACGCCGAGCACCTCGCCGGCCGATACGTGGAAGCTCACTCCGTTGAGCGCAGTAATGGCCCCAAAATACTTCTTGATGTCCCGCGCTTCGAGCAGGGGCCCGACCGTTTGACCGTTCCCTTCGGGCATGGCGCGATCCCTCCCGGCGAGTTCATCCCAATTTGGAACAAATAGTATATTGAATTTTTTGTGTGGAATTTTTATTCCATCTCTGATTTTCTCAGTCAAGAGCAAAATAAGCGGAATGGAATATGAAGGCGTGAATCGGATGGGCGAACTGGAACGTGCCCCGAAAGACTATCAGGCCCTGCGCGCCTTGATTGCGCAGCGTGGAGAGTCGCTGCCCAAGCGACTGACCCAGGTCGCCGCCTACGCCCTGGAAAATCCGGACGAGATCGCCTTCGGCACGGTAGCAAGCATTGCCGGCAATGCTGAGGTGCAGCCGTCAGCTTTGGTCCGCTTTTCGCGAGCGCTTGGCTATCAGGGTTTTTCCGAGTTGCAGGAAGTGTTCCGGTCCCGGCTGAGGGAGCGGGTCCTGAATTATGACGAGCGCCTCACACAAATGCGCGAGCATGGCATTTCAACCAGCAAGTCGGCGCTTGTCCTGGATGGCTTTCTGGAGGCTGCGGAACGTTCCGTTGCCCAGATGCGTGACAAGGTCGATCACGAAGCGATCGACCGCGCCGTGGACATTCTGGCCGAGGCCGAAACGATCTACCTGATCGGTCTAAGGCGCTCCTTTCCGATAACGTCCTATATGAGCTACGCCATGGGGAAGCTCGGGATTCGCAACATTCTCGTCGATGCTCTCGCCGGGCTTGGGGCCGAGCAGGCGAGCTTCATCACACAGCGTGACGTCGTGCTGGCAACCAGCTTCACACCCTATGCCAGCGAGACGGTGACCCTCACCAATGCCGCCCGCGCCCGTGGCGCCAAGATCGTGTCGATCACCGATTCTGTATTTTCGCCGATCGCTCCGTCCGCAGATGTGCTGCTTGAGATTGTCGAAGCTAATTTCGAAGGGTTCCGCTCAATGGCGGCTACGTTGGCGCTAGCGATGACATTGACCGTGGCTGTTGCGGGAAGGAGAGGGGAGGAGTAGGGGCGGGCAAATTTCCGTCCTTCGATCACGCCTCACACAGGTGGTGGGGTCGGCGGTGAGTCCGCCGCGCCGAGAACCTGCTGATCGAAATCGATGATCGATCCGGTCATCATGCCGCTTTCTGAGCTAGCCAGAAACGCGACCGCGCGTGCGACCTCGTCGACCTTCAGCAAGCGGCCAAACGGGCGCTGCTTCTCGGCTTCCCCTAGCCAGCCCTCTTCCGCGTCATGATAGGTTTTCATAATCCGGTCTTCGCCGGGCGTGTCCATCCATCCGATGGTAAGGCCGTTGACGCGAATGCGGTGGTTCATGACACTGTTCGCGACGTTCTTCGTCAGCGTGATCAATGCGCCCTTTGACGCGCTATAGGCAGTGATGAAGCTCTGCCCGCCATGGCCTGACATCGAAATGATATTGATGATCGATCCTTCGATCTTCTCCCGCCTCATGACATTCAGGGAATGCTGCATGAGGAAGAAGGGCGCGCGCAAATTGACCGCGAAGATCAGATCAAAAAGTTCGGGCTTCGTGTCCCAGATCGTGCCGCGGTCGGTCAGGCCTGCCGCGTTCACCAGAATGTCGACGCGGCCGAAGGCCTTGTCGGCCGCCTCTACAATCTTTTCCGCATCCTCTGCCTTCGCCAGGTCCGCGGGAACAAAGATCGTCCTTACGCCTTTCGCCTCCAACGCAGCCTTAACGCGTTTGCCGTTCGCCTCGTTGCGGCCCGTGATGACAAGGCCCGCCGCTCCGCGGTCGGCAAAAAGGTGCGCGATCGCTTCCCCCAGCCCTTGCGTCGAGCCGGTGACTATAGCGACCTTGCTTTCAAGCGAGAGGCGGTCAAGCGAGGACATATTGATCATCTACGTCTCCTGGGGCTGGAAGAATGTCTTTTCTTTCGGGCGCGACGCGTTGAGGACGGCCAAGTCTCGTTTTGGAGCCAGGCGTATCAAGCGACTGCCACGGCTTCCCCAGTCTTGAGCGACTCCGCGGCTGCCTCGGCCAGCTTCTGTGCCATCAGGCCGTCGTGGCCGGATGCTCTCGGCGCCTCACCGTTCTCGATGGCAGTGAGAAAGGCGTTGATCTCAATGCGGTAGGCGTCCGCATAGCGCTCTATGAATGAGAACGGGATAAGGTCGCTTGTGAAACCGGCGCTGTCGGCTTTTTCGAGCGTCGTGAGATGAATATTGCCGGCGCGCAGCATGCCCTTGGAACCATGCACTTCAATGCGCTGGTCATGCCCATAGGTGGCCCGCCGCGAATTGGTGATGATGCACATCTTGCCGGTCGCCGTCTGCATGTGGACTGCCGCGGTGTCGATGTCCCCAGCCTTGCCGATTGCCGGATCGACGAGAGAGGCGCCAAGCGCGTGGACCGTGACAGGATCTTCTCCGAGCAGGAAGCGCGCCATGTCAAAATCATGAATCATCATGTCTCGATAGAGGCCGCCGGAACGTTCGATATAGGAGACCGGGGGAGGGCCCGGATCGCGGCAGGTGATCGTGACCATTTCAATCTCGCCGACCTCGCCGGCCCGCAGCCGCTTCTCGAGTGCCGAGTAGTTGGGGTCGTAGCGGCGATGAAAGCCGATCATCAGCGGGACACCCGCTTCGTCCACAACCTTCAGGCACTCCTCGATACGGCCAACTGACAGGCTGACAGGCTTTTCGCAGAGGATCATCTTGCCCGCCCTTGCCGCCTGTTCGATCAGATCGGCATGGGTATCTGTCGGCGTCGCGATCAAAATGGCGTCGACGTCACTTGCTTCGATGACGTCTTCGACCGATCCTGTCTTCGCACCAACCTGAGCCGCCAGTGCGTTCGCCGCATCCGCCACTGCATCGGCCACGTAGGCGACCTGGGCGCGACCGGAATCCCGCAACGCCCGTGCGTGAACATTGCCGATCCGTCCTGCGCCGAGCACTCCGAAACGCAGCATGGTACTCCTCCCTGGTCGATATTCGAAAACGGAACAAATATTCCGAATTGACTATCAAACAGAATTTCTGTTTCATATCGTCTCTCATAGTCCCGTAGGCGGCCCCAGTCCATAGGAAACATTAGGCAGGCCGCATATTTTGAAGGACCCGACCATGCCACGCCCGGATGACAAGGTATTGGACGTTATCACCATCGGTCGCGCCTCCGTCGATCTTTACGGACAGCAGATTGGTTCGCGGCTGGAGGATATTGCGTCGTTCGCGAAGTCCGTAGGCGGCTGTCCCGCCAACATCGCTATCGGAACCGGCAGACTTGGCCTCAAGTCTGCGCTGATCACCCGCGTCGGTGACGAACAGATGGGACGCTTCATTCGGGAGCAACTGACGCGCGAAGGCGTCGCCACGAATGGGATCGCCACCGACCCGAAAAGGCTCACAGCGCTTGTCCTGCTGGCCGTCGAGGAAGAAGGCGTGTCCCCGATGATCTTCTATCGTTCGGACTGCGCGGACATGGCCCTGTCCGAAGATGATATCGATGAGGCCTTCGTCGCCTCCGCCCGGGCGATCGTCGTCACTGGCACGCATTTTTCGCGCGAACAGAGTGACGCGGCACAGCGCAAGGCTATTCGCATCGCCAAGGCCAATGGCGGCAAGGTCGTCTTCGACATCGACTACCGGCCAAATCTCTGGGGTCTCGCGGGCCATGCGGAAGGGTTCGAGCGATACGTGAAATCGGATCGGGTCTCCGGTCAGCTCAAGACCGTGCTGCCGGATTGCGATCTGATTGTTGGTACGGAAGAGGAGATCATGATTGCGTCGGGCGCAGATGATGTGCTGGGCGCGTTGAAAGCGATCCGCAGCCTTTCGGCTGCCACCATCGTGCTGAAGCGAGGAGCCAAAGGCTGCATCGTCTATGAGGGTCCGATCAGTGACAATCTCGAAGACGGCATCGTCGGCAAGGGCTTTCCCATTGAGGTTTTCAATGTGCTCGGCGCCGGTGACGCATTCATGTCGGGCTTTCTGCGAGGCTGGCTCGGCGGCGAAAGCCTGGCAACCGCGGCGACTTGGGCAAATGCGTGCGGCGCGTTCGCCGTGTCGCGGCTTCTCTGCTCGCCGGAATATCCGACATGGGAGGAAATGCAGTTCTTTTTGAAAAACGGCAGCCGGCACCTGGCGCTGCGCAAGGATGAGGCACTCAATCATGTGCACTGGGCAACAACCCGCCGCCGTGCAATTCCTTCGCTGATGGCGTTTGCCATCGACCATCGAGTCCAGCTTGAGGATATCGCCGCGCAGGCCGGTGCCGACGTTTCCCGTATTGCCGACTTCAAAGTCCTTGCCGTGAAGGCTGCTGCGACGGTCGCAGGCGAACGCGATGGCTATGGCATGCTGATCGATGAGAAGCATGGGCGCGAGGCCATGTTCGAATTTGCGCGCACGTCCCTCACCTGGCTCGGCAGACCGGTCGAGCTTCCGGGCTCGCGCCCGCTTCGCTTCGAGTTTTCCCAGGACATAGGTTCGCAGCTTGTTGAATGGCCCGTCGACCACTGCATCAAGTGCCTGTGCTTCTATCACCCGGACGATCCCGAGCCGCTGAAGCGAGAACAACAGGAAAAGCTACGTGCGCTGTTCGAAGCTGCGCGCAAAGTCGGGCGCGAATTGCTGATCGAGATCATCGCCGGAAAACATGGACCGCTCGATGACAACACGGTGCCGCGCGCCCTTGAGGAGCTTTATGCGCTTGGCATCAAGCCGGATTGGTGGAAACTCGAGCCACAGGCCTCGCCTTCGGCGTGGCGGGCGATAGAGCAAGTCATCGAGAAAAACGATCCATGGTGCCGTGGCGTTGTTCTGCTCGGCTTGGAGGCGCCTGCCGAGAAGCTGGAGGCAGCCTTTGCTGCAACGGCGGACGCACCGGTTGTCAAAGGGTTTGCTGTGGGCAGGACGATATTCGTCGATGCCGCCGAGAAATGGCTGGCCGGAAGAATCTCGGACGATGCGGCGATTGAGGATATGGCAGGCCGGTTCGAGAAGCTCACCAAGGCGTGGCTTGCGGCTCGTGGCCGCAAGGCCGCATAAAAGCGTCGGGAGGAAAGCACGATGACAAAGACCATTCGCCTGACAATGGCGCAGGCGCTGACACGGTTCCTTGCCCGCCAGATGACAGAAATCGACGGCGAGAAGACGCCGTTTTTCGGCGGCGTGTGGGCGATCTTCGGCCATGGGAATGTCGCCGGAATCGGCGAGGCGCTCTATCAGGTGCGCGGCGAGCTTCCGACGTTTCGCGCCCACAACGAGCAGGCGATGGCCCACGCAGCCATCGCCTTTGCCAAGGCGCATTTTCGCCGCCGTGCCATGGCGGCTACGACGTCCATTGGCCCGGGGGCGACCAACCTGGTTACGGCCGCCGCACTTGCCCATGTCAACCGGCTGCCGCTTCTTCTGCTCCCCGGCGACATCTTTGCCAACCGCATTCCCGACCCGGTGCTGCAGCAGGTCGAGAGCTTCGGCGACGGCACGGTTTCCGCGAACGACTGTTTCCGTCCCGTTTCCCGCTACTTCGACCGCATCACGCGACCGGAGCAGATCATTCCGGCGCTGTCGCGCACGATGGCCGTTCTGACAGACCCGGCCGAATGCGGGCCGGTAACGCTGGGCCTGTGCCAGGATGTCCAGACCGAGGCCTTCGACTTTCCTGAGAGCTTCTTCGAGGAGCGTCTGTGGATGCAACGCCGTCCGCGACCTGATCTCGCCGAGCTGAAGGCGGCTGCGGCAGCTCTGAAAGGGGCTAAAAAACCGCTCATCATTGCAGGCGGCGGTGTCCTTTATTCGCAAGCATCGTCCGCTCTCGCCAAAATCGTGGAAGCGACCGGTATTCCTGTCTGCGAGACGCAAGGCGGGAAGTCCTCGCTGCCGGACGACCATCCGCTCAACATGGCGGCTGTCGGCGTCACCGGTACAGCGGCCGCCAACCGCCTCGCGGAAGAGGCGGATGTCGTACTGGCTGTGGGCACACGGCTGCAGGATTTCACAACCGGGTCGTGGGCGCTCTTCAAACAGACTGGCAAGAAGATCATCGGGCTCAACGTGCAGCCTTTCGATGCAGGCAAACATCGCGCGCTCACGCTCGTGGCAGACGCCCGCGAAGGATTGAAAGAACTCGAAAAGGCGATCGATGGCTGGCAAACGCCAGCCTCATGGACGGAAAACGCCAAGGCGGGCAAAGCGGAATGGCAGAAGGCAGCGGCCAAGGTGACTGCGGCCACAAATGTGGCACTGCCCTCCGACGCGCAGGTAGTTGGCGCCGTCCAGCGAGCGATGGGGACCGAGGTGACGCTGTTGCATGCGGCTGGCGGTCTGCCAGGAGAGCTACACAAGCTCTGGAAGGCTGGGCAGCCAGGTTCCTACCATGCCGAGTATGGCTATTCCTGCATGGGCTACGAGATTGCCGGCGGACTCGGCGTCAAGATGGCGAAGCCGGAGAGCGAGGTTGTCGTCATGCTTGGCGACGGCTCCTACCTGATGCTCAATTCGGAGATCGCGACATCGGTGATGCTTGGCCTGAAGCTGACGATCGTGCTGCTGGACAATCGCGGCTATGGTTGCATCAACCGGCTGCAAATGGGCACAGGCGGCGCCAACTTCAACAATCTGCTGAAGGATGCGCGTCACGAGGTCATGCCAAACATCGACTTTGCCGCTCATGCCGCAAGCCTGGGCGCCATTGCCGAAAAGGTGACTTCGATCGCCGATCTGGAGACTGCTCTCACGCGTGCGAAGGATGCGCCGTGTACGACGGTGATTGTCGTGGACACCGATCCTCTCGTCTCAACCGGTGAAGGTGGTCACTGGTGGGACGTTGCGGTGCCCGAAGTGAGCGCGCGCAAGGAAGTGAACGCCGCGCGAAGGGCGTACGAGGAAGCCGCAAAGTTACAGCGCGTCGGGGATTGAGAAAGGCGGATTTCGGTCGAGGTCGGCGCCCGATACGCGGTCGCTGGCGGAACCTACAGTTTGGTTGGATATCGAAGGCGTGGAATGGCGCCATGAATGGAGAGGATGAAGGATGATCCGTATCGGGGCAAACCCAATCGGCTGGTCGAACGACGACATGCTTGAGATTGGCGGCTACATTCCACTCGAACAGTGTTTGGAAGAAGCTAGGGCGGCCGGCTTTGCAGGCATGGAGCTGGGCAACAAGTTCCCCCGCAATTCGGAACAGCTGCGGCCAATCCTTGAGAAGTTTGGCCATGCACTGGTAGGCGGCTGGTATTCCACCGAACTGCTGACCAGGACCGTAAGGGAAGAGATCAAGGCCGCCAAGGATCACGCTACGCTCCTGAAGGAGATGGGATCCTCGGTTTTCATCGCGGCCGAGACGTCGAATGCGATTCACGGCAACAGGAAGCTACCCCTGTCGGCGCGCCCGGTGCTGCCGAAGAAGGCGTGGAAACAGTTTGGCGACCGCTACACCAAACTCGCCGAGGCGATTCGCGACGAATACGGCCTGCAACTCGTGTACCACCATCATATGGGAACGTGCGTCCAGTCCGAGCCTGATATCGATCGCTTCATGGAGGTGACCGGCGATGCCGTGCATCTATTGCTCGATACAGGCCATGCGACCTGGGGCGGCGCCGACCCGGCACGGCTCGCGCGGCACTACAAAGCGCGGATCAGTCACTTCCATGCCAAGGATGTGCGTGAGCAGGTGATGTGGCAGTCCAATCGGGAGGACTGGTCTTTCCTCGACTCGGTATTGGCTGGCGTCTACACCGTTCCAGGCGACGGTATGGTCGACTATGTGCGTGTGCTGAGGGAATTGAGCGGTTATTCCGGCTGGGCAGTGGTTGAGGCCGAACAGGATCCCAGGAAGGCTGAACCGGCGAAATATGCAACGCTCGGCTATAACAATCTCAAATGGTTCCTGGGGGAAGCCGGGCTGATATGACGAACGAGGCCAATCATCCATGGCTTCGGCCATTATGGCGGCGCATCGCCGTTGTTGCCTTCTGCGCGGCTTGGTCCGTTTTCGAACTGGTTGCAGGCGAGCCGTTCTGGGCCGTGCTTGCCATTGCCATGACCGGCTATGGGGCATGGTTGTTTCTGATCAACTACAAGCCGAACGAGAGCAAGGAGTGAACGATGTCGAAGCTGCTCGTGAAGCCAAAACCGGGAAGGGGCCGGGTCAGTCACATAACTCCGGAGAACGCGGGGTGGTCCTATGTCGGTTTTGATCTGCATAGACTGACGCCCGGAGAGACTGTCTCAGGCGAAACCGGAGAGCGTGAAGTGTGCCTCGTCTTCGTGACTGGCCGCGGCAGCGTTGAAGCCGGCGGCCAAGCACTGGGCTCTCTCGGTGAGCGCGCCTCGCCATTCGAAGGCAAGCCATGGTCAGTCTATGTTTCCGAAGGGTCAAACTGGCGAGTAACCGCCGATACGGACCTCGAACTTGCTGTGTGCTCGGCGCCTGGGCTCGGCGGCGGCCTGCCGGTCCGCGTGATCGGGCCTGAAGCGCTTGGCCAGGAAGTGCGCGGCAAAGGCACGAATACGCGCTACGTCACCAATATCCTGCCCGAGAGTGAGCCAGCGGATTCGCTCCTCGTCGTGGAAGTCATCACGCCAGGCGGACACACGTCGAGCTATCCGCCGCACAAGCATGATCGGGACAACCTTCCCGCAGAGTCCTATCTTGAGGAAACCTATTATCACCGGCTGAATCCGCCGCAGGGTTTCGCGTTTCAGCGTGTTTATACCGATGATCGTTCGCTGGATGAATCGATGGCGGTTGAGGATGGGGATGTCGTCATGGTGCCGAAGGGCTACCACCCCTGCGCCGCATGCCACGGCTACGATCTCTACTACCTCAATGTCATGGCCGGGCCGAAGCGCACATGGAAATTCCACAACGCCAAGGAACATGAGTGGCTGATGAAAGCTTGAGACTTTGGAGGCCAGCACAAACCCCAAGTCTGGCCCATCGAAAAGCAGGCAGCGCTTCGTGATTCTGTCACGCAAATCGCCTAGAGCATGATCCCGAAAAGTGCGCAGCGGTTTTCGGAAAAGATCATGCGGAAATCAAAGAGTTAGAACGCGGTGATGACTCCAAGAGAAGTCATCGTGTTCTAAGGCTGCAGCCCTGCAAGGACATGGCGATGCGCTACGCAATATACTTCACACCGGGGCGAGATCATCCGCTCACGCGCACAACAGCGAAGTGGCTCGGCCGCGATCCGTTCTCCGGTGAACTCGGAACACCGCCGGAGATCAGCTGCCTCCAGCCCGCTGAAATCGCTTACTATACTGCGGCAGCTCGTCGCTACGGGTTTCACGCAACCTTGAAAGCGCCGTTTCGGCTTGCCAAGGGGGAAACGGAAGCCTCGCTGAACGAGGCACTGGACCTGTTCGCTGGGAGTGTCGCGCCGGTCACCATCCCGCGGCTGGAGATCCGACGGCTCGACAATTTTCTCGCGCTCGTTCCCGCGGCGCCACTTCCCGGGCTCAACAAGCTGGCAGATGATGTCGTATGCGCGTTTGAACGGTTCCGGGCACCGTTGACTGAAGCAGAGCTCGAGCGTCGTAATCCGGACTCGTTGAGCCCTGTCGAGTTCCGCAATCTGATGCGATGGGGTTATCCCTACGTTTTTGAGACGTTCCGTTTCCACATGACGCTCACCGGCAGGGTAACGCCGGAGGAAAGCGTTCGCATCATTGCCGCAATCGAAGAGTTCTTTGGGGCTATTCTGAAGGATCCGGTCACCGTCGACGGGCTGGCTCTCTTCGTTGAGCGTGAGGCTGGTGCACCCTTCTGCGTGCAATCATACCATCCCCTGCGCTCCCAGCAGGAAAGAAAGATCGCCTGAATGACAGCTGAAGCAGTTCTGACGAATGCGCACATTGTCCTCGCTGACGAAATTATCGCCGGGTCGCTTCTGATTCGGGACGGGAAGATCGCCGACATCTCCCACGATAACTCGGCCGCCGGCGAAGATATGGCCGGCGACTTCGTCATTCCGGGACTGGTGGAACTGCATACCGACCATCTGGAAGGTCACTACGCCCCGCGGCCGCGCGTGCGCTGGAACCCCATCGCCGCTGTACTTGCCCATGACGCGCAGATCGCGACTGCCGGGATCACAACCGTGTTCGATGCCCTGCGCATCGGCATGGACGACGAGTCAGAAGTCACTGCCGACGACATGCGAAAGCTGGCTGATGCCATCGAAGACAGCTTGCGCGCTGACCGGCTGCGTGCCGACCACTTCATCCATTTGCGCTGTGAAGTCTCCGCCGGCGACTGCCAGCATGGTTTCAGCTATTTCGATGGCGACAAGCGGGTGAGACTTGTCTCTCTCATGGATCATGCGCCGGGCCAACGCCAGTTCGTCAGCCTCGATGCCTATGCCGCATACTACAAGCGTAAGCTGAAGCTAACCGATGAGCAATTCATGGCGCTTTGCGAAAGACGTATGATGGACTCGGCAAAGAATTCGCCGGGTAACCGGGATGCCATCGTTGGAGCGTGCCATGCCCGCGGCATTGTGCTTGCCAGCCACGACGATGCGACTGTCGAACATGTCGAGGAGGCAGCGGCGCAGGGCATACGCATCGCTGAGTTCCCGACGACAGCGGACGCAGCGAAAGCGTCCAGCAAGGCCGGTCTCGGCGTCCTGATGGGGGCGCCGAACGTGATGCGCGGCGGATCCCATTCCGGCAATGTCTCGGCCCGCGCACTGGCCGAGGATGGCGTGCTTGACATCCTCTCGTCCGACTACATTCCGTTTAGCCTGATCCAGGCGGCATTCTTCTTGGGCGAATCCGTAGACGGCATAAGCTTGCCGAAGGCGGTTGCGATGGTGTCAAAGAATCCGGCGGAGGCTGTTGGATTGACTGACCGTGGCGCAATCGAGATCGGTCGCCGTGCCGATCTTGTCCGGGTCCGTGTTGACGAGCATGTGCCCGTCGTTCGCACAGTCTGGCGGCAGGGGATGCGGGTCGCATGACCGCATCGGCTTCGATCGAGCGCGCGACTACGGACGGCGATTTTCCTGTCCGGGCCGGCATGTTCATTGCCGTTGTCGGCCAGAGCGGCGCCGGCAAGGACACGATCATTGGCTACGCGCGCGAGCGATT
>JBEVEP010000214.1:0-6779 GCA_040512755.1 Mesorhizobium sp. | reverse complement strand
TAGCGACTGGCACAGCTGCCCAATGCGCGAATGCGCCAGCCTGTATAGACCGAAGAAACAAAGCGCCATCAGCAGTACCGCGACAATGTAGAAGGCGAGCCGCGGATTGGCCAAGGTGGCAAAGTCAGGCACGAGCGTTAGGCCGAAGAGGCTGATCGGGCCAGGCAGCGGAATGCTGACGATACCTTTCGCGCCGTTGGTGATCGGCAATGCCAGTGCCAACAAACGTGCGACCTCGGTGAGCACCAAGGAGACCATGGCGAAGTAGACGCCGCGCAGGCGCAGGATGGGAAGACCGATCAGCACGCTAGCCGCCGCGCAGAACAGACCGGCCAGCGGCAGCGTCAGCCAAAAGGACACGCCGTAATTCATCACCAATATGGCCGAAACATAGCCGCCCATCAGGGCATAGGCGCCCTGGCCGATATTGATCCGGCCGATATAGAAGGTAATCCAGACGCCCGCGCTGATAATGCTGAGGAGCGCCACTGATGTCAGCGTGTAGTAGAGATCGGTCCGTCCGGTGGCGTTGATCAGCAGCGGAACTGCTATGAGAAGGATCAGCAGGAAAACCACTGCCGAGGCGACTTTCGTTGTCGTCGTCATGGCATCACCCCCACGGCTTTCCCATCAGTCCATTCGGACGGATGCTGAGGAACACCATCAGAAGTGCGAAGATGACCAGGTAGGTAACATCGCCATATTCGCGAAGTACCGTCAGGCCGACCGATTCCATCATTCCAAGAATGAAGCCGCCAGCGATCGCCCCTCCGACGACACCCGCACCGCCGATCATCACCATCAGGAATGCCTTGATCGAGATCGGTCCGCCGATGCCGGAATTCACCCCGGTGATACTGACCAGAAGCCCTCCGACGACTCCGGCCAGCATCGCGCCGAGCGCGAAGCCGATCATGGAATAGCGGTCGACCTTCACGCCCATCAGCTGGGCGGCAATCCGGTCCTGCGCCAAGGCGCGCATCGCGCGGCCTGGCTTGCTGTACTGCATGTACAGCACGAAAGCGGCGATCATCAGAATTGCGATAACGCCGACGACGATGCGATCGTAAGGGAGGATCACACGGTCTGAAACGAAGACGCCACTGATGATCTTCGGTACGCCACGCTGCTTTTCGCCAAAGAGCAGGAGGATGACGGCGTCGAGGAAGAATGCTGTCGCCGCGGCGAGCATCATCGTGCTTTCCTCGCGTTTGCTTCGCCGGATCACCGTCCGGAAAAGATACTTTTCCATCAGCGCGCCCACGACGGCGAGCGTCACGCCGGAGCACAGGAGTGCGAGGGGAAACGGCAGCCCAAGCTGGCCGTAGATCGCATAGGTGACGAACCCGCCTAGCACATACATCTGGCCGTGGGCGAAGTTCAGCACATTCATGAGCGCGAAGATCAGCGTCAGTCCGAGCGCGATCAGCGCGTACTGGGCTCCGAGATAGAGCCCGTTTGCGATAACCTGTTCCATGATCGTATCCGATCGGCAAGAGGTCCGGGACTGCGCCCGAACCTCGCTAAGTTCGAACCTGGATCGTTAGTCGACTTCGCCGACGAACAGCGTTTGGAACGCGCCATCCTTGAACTCAGTAACCACCATCGGTACGGCGAGCTGGCGCTTCTGGCCGAAAGAGGTGGCGCCGACATATTTCAGAGCGCCATCCTTCACATAGGGATTAGGTGCGGTGAAGGTGTCCATCGTTTTCTTGAATTCCTCGATATTGTCGATGGCCTTCGGATTGGCCTTCAAGGTCTCGATGATGTATTCGAGCGCATAGACCTTCGTGTTGGACTCGTCATTGTATTCACCGAACTTCTTCGTATAGCGGTCGATGAACTCATCCATGAGCGGCGTGCGAATTTCCGGCGTGGAAGCACCACCGACCGATATGAAGCCGTTGGCAAGCTCGCCAGCGCCCTCTTGCAGAACTCCCGCGTCCTGGGCCGTTTCAGCGGAGATCAGACCTTCATAGCCGAGTTCGCGCGCCGCGCGAATGAGAAGCGGCGCATTGGCAGGCGCCACGCCGGACAGCACAAGCAGGTCCGGTTTCAACTGGACAATCGGGGTAAGTACGGGCGTAAAATCGCGCGTATCGTTCTGGTAGGTATCCGTCTCGGCCACGACTTCCAGCCCAAGCGCCTTGGCGGCCGCGACGCCGCTATCACGTTGGCTGAGCGGGTCGGACTCATTGGCGGCGATGAAGGCGATCTTCTTCACGCCCTTGTTTTCCATCAGGTACTTGTAGATCGCCGGTCCGGACTGATAGTTGGCGACCATGCCGAGGACGGCATTCGAAGCCGGAGCAACGTAGAGCGATTTCGGAAACGCGTAGGGGAAATAGACGATCCCCTTGGATTCTGCGACCGGCCGTACAGCCGCCGCGCCGTCGTCCACATTCGGCCCGACGACATAATGAATGCCTTCCTGGGCCATCTTCTCCATGCCGGCGATAGCGCGCTTGGGATCTCTCTGATCGTCGAAGGTAACGATGGTGATGTTGTAGGTATCGTCGCCGATCTTGACGCCGCCCGTCTCGTTCAGCCAGTCGGCGCGCGTCTGCAGGGAACGCACGTTCGACGTACCCCATGCTGCAGCCGGCCCGCTGGTCACGCCGACGAATCCGATCTTCAGTTCCTTGTTTTCAGCTTGTGCCGCGATGACGCCTCCCGCGATCATTGCGAGAGCAGACACGGCGCCGAGCGCCAGCGATTTCAGTGTGGAACGTCTGTTGATCATCGGTCATTCCCCTTTGTGATCGCGCTGTGTTCGGATGCTCTTCGGCGGCGCGGATGCACCCAAGCGAACCACGCGTACGCAATATTGTCAACATATAAGTAATATTTCGTATACAATATTGCGTCGGATTGAACCTGGATGTGCGCGGACGCAAGGTCCGTGCACGCCGACTACGGATTGAGCGGCGGCAGCGCTCCAGCGACATCACCCTGGGCGTGTTTCCTAGCCAGGAGCGCCGTTCTGGATCGGCCAATCCCGGCCAGAAGCTTTGCTGGATCCCATGCTTCGGTCCTCTGTGCGTTTCCGAAGACCATTCTTTCGTAGGCGGCAAACTCCTGCTGCGTTGGCACGTCGGCAGCGACGGCCAGCCATGCGTCGACCGGGCCGATGTGAACTCTACGGCTCCAAGCGTCGAGCGCGGCATAGGCAGCGAGCTGGTCACCGTTCCGGCAAGCCTCCTCGAAGCGGCGAAAGAAAGCTGGCTCGGAGTTTCCTCTCTGCAGCCGACGACGTTCTCGCCATTGCTGGAATTGTGGCAGCAGGCGAACAGTGATCCAGCCGAGCAGGAACAAAGCGAATGCGCCAACCGTCCATGGGAGGTAGCGCCGCCATTCAAACGGAAGAGTGGAGGGTGCTTCTGTCAAGGAGGGCGGTGGCGCGAGGGCAGGCTTGAAAGCCGCTTCTTCGAGGACCGTGACCGCTATGCCCGGCGCCTCGGCGATCTCGTTGCGGCGTTCCGATGGATCATACCAGCTGATCTGCGCCGCAGGGAGCGTGTAGCTGCCCGGTTTCTCGAACTGGTAGGTCACTCTGTCTATGCGCTTCCCGCCTATTGAGCCCTGATTGCCAGCGTGATCGGAAAGCATGGGGTCCTGTTTGTAGATACGGGTACCTTCGGGAGCGTCGAATTGCGGCGTCGGGATCATCATCGCCTGCATGCCTTCTGCGGTCACAGTGACCGTTCGCACTAGCGCGTCGCCGGCTTTCAGCCCCGTAGGCTCGCGATCGAGCGACTGGGTAACGGTGAGTTTGGCGGCAGTGGCAGCCATACTGTCTGCCGCGCCGGCAGCGCCGCCGACGGTAAATTTTTCCTGGGGAAGCGTGACAACCCCGTTGGTCGGCTGACCGGGGACGGCGGCGTAGGTGAATGGGATCGTCGCAGGCGGCAGCGTGAAATCGCCGCCAATTTGGGGGGTGATGACGTAAACCCGGCGAATGCCGGCATACGCCTCGCCGTCGATATTCTCGGTCAGGTTCAACGCGCCCGTATCGGGGAGCGTAACGATAGCGTTCGGCAGGTTAAAAAGTGGAAATTGCGGGGCCGACATAAAGAAGTTCGGCACCAGAACATCCACCTGGACCTGGACTTGTTGGCCGGCGACGATGGGCGGTGGTGTCAGGATTTGGGCACGGATGACGGGATCGGCGGCCCACGCGGCCGTTGGCCAAACGAGCAGCAAGGAAAACAGCCAGCCGCAGGTCGTGTGATTGAATTTCATGGCTGCTCAGGCCTTGCTTCGAGAGCGAATTTTCGCGCAAGCAGGTCCGTCGGAGTGACCTGTATGTTCTTCATCCACATATCGGCGGTTTGCTGAGCGAGGTCGATCTGTCCTTCCTTGCCTTGCTTGCCCTTATCATCGAACTGGATCTGATCCGGATCGAGGTTAGGTGGCTCCTCCTGCTCCTCGTCCTGCTTCTTGCGATCGCCCAGGATTTTCTCGATGACGGCGAGGTTGTCTTGTGCCTGTTGCCAATCTGAACGGAGCTTCAGCGCCTGCTTGTAGCTGGCAGCCGCCTCTTCGAGCTTGTCGAGATGGGCGAGCGCGTTACCCTGGTCGTAATAACTTTCGGCACTTTTTACCTGCGCAAAGGCATCGACTGAGTCAGCAAATTTGCCTGCCCGGTAGAGCGCAGCGCCCCGCCACATCGGATCGGCAAATAGTGTTGCAGCGCGGCTGTAGTCACTGTTTTCAAACGCCCGCCTCCCTTGCTGGTCACGTGTGAGCCACAAGTCGATGAACGTGAAGTCAGCGGCGTCAGCCGGTCCAGGCGCGGCCAGAAATGCCAGTAGGAGAGCAGCCGCCCACTGGACGGACCAGCCGCGTCGAAAGCTGAAGACGGCCAGAAACGCGATCGGAATTGTAAGCCACCAGCCTGCATCGCGCCAATGGGTCTGTCCTTCCGCCAGCTTCGACTCGAGATGCGTGCGAATACGCGCCGCAATCCACCCCACGTCATGGTCGTCGAGAGTTATGGTCGCTACGCTTGCTCCGCCCTGGCGCAAGGACTGCAATTGATCGACATCAAGCTTCGCAATGACCCTCCCGCCAGCGGCGTCGGTCAGGAACTCGCCCGCCCCCAGTTTGACCGGTCCGCCTTCTGCGGTCCCAACCCCAAGAACCATGATTTCATTTTTGCCCTCATGGCGCTTGAAGGCATCGATCGCCGCAGGCTCGATGCCGTCGGTGAGGAACAGGATGGTACCTGGCGTCTGCTCGTGGGAAAGGCTCTTTTCTACTGTCTGTAGAGCTTTGACCGTGTCCTTGCCCGGAACTGGCATGATCCGCGTCTGAAGCGAATTGACATAAATCTGTACGAGCCGAGCGTCGTCGGTGAGCGGCAGTACCATATGGGCAGACCCGGCATAGGCGAAAACGGCCGTGCGAGCGCCGGGCCGCAGTTTCAACAGATCCTGCACCTTGAGCTTGACCCTCTCGAGCCGGGACGGCGTGATGTCGATCGCGTTCATTGTCTGCGACAGATCGATCACCAGCGCCAAGGGCGCCTTGTCCTCGACAAAGGGCGGCTGTTCCCGTTGCCAGGTAGGCCCTGCAACAGCGATGGAGCCAAGCGAGATCAGGATTGCCACGAGGTGCACTGGCCGTAACCGAGTACCGCCTTGCCGCTCGACTAGAAGATGGCTGAGCAGCGCTGGCGCAATCATGCCGCGCCAGCGGGCGCGGACATCCCTTCGGCGCGAAACGAGCCAGACCAGCATGGCCGCTGCGATCAGACCCAATAGCCACCAAGGTCGGAGAAAATGAAAATCATCCATCACGCCGCCTCGTTGGCCGTCGCTTCGGGCGGGCGGCGAAGGCCGGTCCAGGCCCAGGCGAGAGCGTGATAGCCGATCAGCAACAGCAGAGCGGTTCCCAATGGGTAGTGGAAGAGCTCGATCTTCGGCCGCCAGGAAAGCACTGTCTGGTTGGCAGGCGTGATCGCATCGAGTACCGAGTAGATCTCAGCCAACTGGCTCTGGTCCTGACCAAAGAAGTAACGTCCGCCGGTGGTCTCGGCGATTTTCTTTAGAGCCTCCACATCCAGCTTGTCTTCACCGGTCGCATCGGGGTCGCCGATACCGACCGCGTGGACAGTGATTCCATCTTGCTTTGCAATGTCAGCCGCTCGGTCCGGCGGCATACGGCTCGCCGTGTCATTGCCATCGGTAAGCACGACGAGCACCTTTTCGGGCGCCTTGCTCTCAGCAAACATTTTGATCGCAAGGCCGATGGAATCTCCGAGTGCGGTTCGCGGACCCGCGATACCGGGGATGGCGCTTTCGATCATCGACTGGACGGTCAGGTGGTCGATGGTGAACGGAACGAGCGGATAGGGCGCGTCTCCGAAGGCAATAAGCCCGACCCGATCTCCTTGCCGGCGCTTCACGAAATCGCTGACCACCTGCCGCATGGCGGCGACGCGCGTCTCGAGTTGCCCGGCTGGATCACGAAAGTCCCTTGTCTCCATCGACTGTGAGAGATCCAGCGAGAGCATCAGATCGCGCTGAGGCTCGGTTTTCTCGACGGGACGTTCAATGTATTGCGGACGTGCGAGTGCCAGTACGATCAGCGCCCAGCAAACGGGCGCGAGCAACCTCTGAGCCCAGTTCATCCTCCGCACCACGGACCCTTCTGTAGGTGTCACGCCGGCAGCCTTTGCAACTTCATCGAAGAAGGGAAGCCGAATGGAAGCCGTCTCTTCACGATATGGCGGAACCAGCCACCAGATCAGCAGTGGCACCGGCAGCAAGGCCAGC
>JBEVEP010000197.1:0-5860 GCA_040512755.1 Mesorhizobium sp. | reverse complement strand
ACCGACAGCATGCGCGCCTCCGGAACCGAAACGGTCGCCACCTGATTAATTGGCATTGCCGTACCGTAAGCCTGAACCTGAATAGGATCGAGCAGGTTGCTCGATGCGCGACCGGTGCGGAGGGAGGCGAGGTCGTGCTTGAACGCGCTGATGGCGCCGTCCATGCGCCGCTGCAAATCCTTGAAATCAACTCCGTTCGTCATCGCCTGTCTCCTTGCATCGTGTTGCCGCCCCGCCGCTCTGCCTTAGTGATCGGCAACGACAGTGCAGTGGCCTCCGCCCTTCAGAATTGTGCCAAAGCCGCCTTTTTCATGAATTGAATAGACGATTATCGGAATGTTGTTTTCCCGCGCAAGGGCGATGGCCGCTGTATCCATGATGGACAGGCCCTTGGTTATGACCTCGTGATGGCTCACCCGGTCGTAACGGATGGCATTCGGGTCCTTCTTGGGGTCTGCGGAATAGACGCCGTCCACTTGCGTGCCCTTGAAGAGAGCGTCCGCTCCGATTTCGGCAGCCCGAAGGGCCGCTGCCGAATCAGTCGTGAAGAACGGATTGCCGGTCCCGCCCGCGAAGATAACCACCTTTCCCGCGTTCATGTAGGATGTCGCCTGACGCTGCGAAAAGCTCTCGCAGATCTCGGGCATCGCTATTGCGGAGAGAACGACGGCATCGACGCCGATCTTGACCAGCGACGTCCTCAGCGCCAGCGAATTGATCACGGTCGCCAGCATGCCCATGTGATCCCCGGTGACGCGATCGCCGCCTTTGGACGCGACAGCAACACCGCGAAAGATGTTACCGCCGCCGATAACCACGCCCACTTCAACGCCCAGCGCGCGCGCTTCGGCGATATCAGCGGCAATGCGGTCAACGACGGAAACATCGATGCCGAAATGTTGGTCGCCCATCAAAGCCTCGCCGGAGGCTTTTAGCACTACGCGCCGATAGAGGGGGGTGGCGGTCATCTTGTCCTCGTCATGCTGTCGTCCGGCGCATTTCGTGAGGAGGGCCGTCGCTTCATCGCCAGAAAAACTCGTCGAAATCCGGCCTGCGATACACGAAGGGCACCGCGATGTCACGCGATGCCCTTCAATACACAATGCTTTTGAGCAGTGTTATTTTTTGACGGCCGCGGCAACTTCAGCGGCAAAATCCGACTCTTCCTTCTCGATGCCCTCTCCGAGCGCAAAGCGGACGAAGCCCGTGATCTTGGCCGGCGCGCCAATGTCTTTCTCGGCGTCTTTCAGAGCCTTTTCGACAGTCACATCCGGGTTCATGACGAAGGCCTGTTTCAGAAGCACGACTTCCTCATAGAACTTGCGAAGGCGGCCTTCGACCATCTTCTCGATGATGTTCTCCGGCTTGCCGGACTGCCTGGCCTGGTCAGCGAAAATCGCCTTCTCTCGTTCGACCGCGGCCGCATCCACCTCTTCAGCCGTCAAGGCCAACGGATTGGTTGCGGCGACATGCATCGCAACCTGCCGGGCAAACGCATGAGCAGCCTCAGCCTTGCCCTCGGTCTCAAGGGCCACAAGGACGCCCAGTTTGCCAAGGCCATCGCCGACCGAATTGTGGACATAGGTCGCGACAACACCGTGGCTGACAGACAGCTTGGTCGAGCGGCGGAAGCCCAGGTTTTCTCCGATCGTGCCAACGGCGTCCTTGATCGTATCCGTCACAGATTTTTCCGAACCGGGATACTTGGCATTAGCGACGGCCTCAGTCGCACCGTAGGCCAGAGCGACTTTGGCCACGTTTCGCACGATTGCCTGGAAGGCATCGTTGCGAGCGACAAAGTCCGTCTCCGAGTTGACCTCGACAACAGCCGCCTCGCGCAGGCCGGAATCGACGCCGATCAAGCCCTCGGCAGCTGTGCGGCTTGCCTTCTTGTCGGCCTTGGCAATGCCCTTCTTTCGCAGCCAGTCGACAGCTGCCTCCATGTCCCCGCCGGTTTCAGCGAGGGCCGCCTTGCAGTCCATCATGCCCGCGCCGGTCAATTCGCGGAGTTCCTTCACCTGTGCTGCAGATATGCTCATTGTCGCCTCTTAGTTCCAAATGCGTTGGCGCACCATCGGAAGTCGATGATGCGCCGGCCACAGACGCTAATCGCGTCAGATCTCAGTTTTTCGAAGCCTTCACGGCCCCTTGCGATTATGCGCCGGCGGAATCGCTAGCCGGGGTCTCATCAAGCGCAGGCTCGGATGGCGCCTCGACCGAAGCACCGACGTCGATGCCGAGCGCGCCCTGCTGACGGGCAATGCCGTCAATCGCCGCCTTTGCGATCAGATCGCAATACAGCGAAATAGCGCGCTGCGCATCATCGTTGCCCGGGATCGGGAAATCGATTTTGTCCGGGTCGCAGTTGGAATCAATGACCGCCACAACCGGAATGCCAAGGCGCTTGGCCTCCTGAATGGCAATCGCTTCCTTGTTCGTATCGATCACAAACATCAGGTCAGGCGTGGAGCCCATGTCCTTGATGCCGCCGAGGGCCTTGTCGAGTTTCTCGCGCTCACGCTCAAGGTTCAGGCGTTCCTTCTTGGTGAAGCCCTGGGCTTCGCCGGCGAGCAGTTCGTCCAGCTTGCGCAGGCGTTGGATCGAATTGGAGATGGTCTTCCAGTTGGTGAGCATGCCGCCCAGCCAACGGGAGTTGACGTAATACTGCGCGGAGCGCTGTGCGGCATCGGCGACAATCTCCGAGGCCTGACGCTTGGTGCCGACGAACAGCACACGCCCACCCTTCGCGACCGTATCTGAAACCTGCTTCAGAGCCTGGTGCAGCATCGGCACGGTCTGAGAGAGGTCAATGACGTGGATATTATTTCTGGCGCCATAGATATAAGGCGCCATCTTCGGGTTCCAGCGGTGGGTCTGGTGGCCGAAATGAACGCCAGCTTCCAATAGCTGGCGCATGCTGAAATCAGGCAGAGCCATTCTCTTTGTCCTTTCCGGTTAGCCTCCACGGACACTTGACGAACAAAGACTGCCTTTGGCCGCCACCGGAGGTTTCAGCCGGATTTCTCCCGGGCAGATACCAAAGTCCGTGTGTGGAATGGGCGCGCATATAGAGTGTCCCCGCCGGAATTGCAACACTCCACAGCTTTCCTGCCGCGGCTTCTATCAAGCCAGGACTTCTTGACTTGCAGGGTCGGCGCGCCTTATATCGCCGCCGTTCCGGGCCGTCGGCCACGGACGGGCGATTAGCTCAGCGGGAGAGCACACCCTTCACACGGGTGGGGTCGCAGGTTCAATCCCTGCATCGCCCACCATAAACTGCAAGAAAATCAAATATTTACGCAAACTGGAATGGCGCATGCCTCATTCCGGCAACAGGCGTGTCGTCACCATATCGTCACCTAGAATGCAGCCTGAAGGCGTATTCGGCAGGGACCAGCGCGACGATTTGGCACTGTTGGCTGGGCACCGCGCCGTTGCGGAGGACCCCTCGCTCCCCAACGTTGGTTCCGATTTCGCCCAATTAACCGCAATGATAGCCACGTCCGCTTCCCCTCATTGCGGACGCCTGCCTCGGACGGTCGCGCGGCCTCAGAAGCCCCACCCCACTCCCCCCAGACGGTCGCCCGACCGGGTTCCGCTCCCGATAGCCCAACCTGCCGGTCAGAGCAGGCTGTCAGCCAGCTGCGGCGAGTGACGAACGCGAAACAATGATCGTGGCGGTTCAACGCAAGTTTTTGGCGGCTGAAAATAAACCTCTTGCCGCTAAAACCTGTATATGCGCGCCTCCTGCGCCGCAGGTAACGCAGCGTAATCGGGAAGAGGGGAAATGAACCAGCTTGAGCGCAGTCCTGTTGTCGTAGCCAGAACGGCATTTCGAAAGGACAGCGATGGAAAATTCACAATGATCTCCGTTGCGGAGGCGCTTGCCCTTCGCGGTCAGAGACAACAAGTTAAGACGTTCTGCCTTTATTGCAACGAGCCTGCCATTGCGATGGAGCAGCGGTTTCCTGCGAGACCTGTCGCTCGTTTTGAGCACGTTGGCCGGGCACCGAAGAATTGCCCCGCAAAATAACCGGATAGACAATCTGTGCCTGAGCGCCCGGCCAAGCAAGGTCGGGGGGCAAATCGCTGTGGCCGGGCACCTGATTGGGCTGGCATGGGGAGTGAACTGGAGAAGCCCGACAGGACCACCCTGCGGCGAAACGGTTGCACCTTCCCCGGCGTCATTGGGGCGGGGAAGCTGGCCTGAGACAAATAGATCGCTGTTCCGACCGTGAGTGCATTGTATTCCGCCAACGTTCTCCGTGCGTTCCTGTCGTTTCGGTACGGTAGGCTGGCTATGGTGACATCCTTTGGGTGCGTCCCGTCCGAAGGATTGCAAAAATGGCCAATTGCGTTTCCGTCGCTGTGGCCCTGTTGCTCGCCACTGTCGTGCTTCCCGGTTGCCAAGCCAGTGGCGGTGCGGCGGGTTTGGGCGATGTACCGCAGGCTGCAGTCAGCGCCTGCTCCATCCGAGCGGACGAACTGTGGAGCGCCACACCCGGAACCTCCGTCGTTAACAGCGCACAGACATCGACCGCCGCTGTCGGCGGCAACTGGCAACTGCAGATGGGGACAGGCACCTACATATCCACCTGCTTAGTCAGCCCTATCGGCCAGGTCATCAGCGTTAACGCGGGCGCATGAGCGCCTAGGGTGCTTCCTTTGTGGGCGAGCGATCATATTGCATCAAAACCTATGCCGTCTCCCCCTCAACCGGATGGCCAAATTGCCTGCTGCTTGCTGGCGGTGGTGAAATGGCACGGGTTGGGGGCGTTCATGGAAGAGCGGAAGAAAGTTTCGGTCGCTCACGCCACGATTCGGAAGTAGCGACGAGAGCGGCGTGCGGTCTGATGGAATCAGAGCCGCCGCTCTAGCTTCTTGTTTAGCATCGGATTCTTCCCCCGATAAGCGGAGGCGTTGAGTGCTTAAAGCAGCTCAATACCCTGCGTAATAGTAGGCTCTTGCATAGTTGTTAGCTGCCGCCTGAGCGTTGTTCCGAGCTGCGCCGTAAAACGCCGTTTCGTTGCTATAACTGTTGTATGTACGCCCGAGGTTGCCATAATACTGTGCACGGGAGGCGTACACGTTGCCATAGTAGCCGTAGTAGTCAGCCGTACTACCTTTACCGACGACCTTTGCGGCATCGTTCTTCCGCATTACTTTTATCTTGGCCTTCCCAAAGATTGGGCTGCCAGCATCGCTGGCGTACGAAACAGTCGATATTACGGACAGGGCCAAAGCTCCTGCCAGAAGTCGTGACTTTTTCAATTTTTTCTCCGTTGGACATCATTTGCGCATCAGTCGAGATGGCCTGCGTTGTGCAGAGGTAGCGATCCTTCGCCTCCGCCAACTACTTCGCGGATGTCGTGTTCCAACCCCAACTCGTTAGCTAGCTGCGAGCTTTCAAAAGGTTGTCCATCCGGTCCGGACCGGGAAAAGGCTAAGCTGTCGAACTGCAGCGACAAGCGCGCAAGTCGACTCATGTCAAACACGAGAGTTACGCCGTCCCCTTGGCAGCGTCGCCCAAGTCCAGCCCGACCAAGGACCCGGTGCTGCTTGCCTCGACGCGCCGAATGCCTCACACGGGGTGGTTCGCAGGTTCGATCCCTCCATCGCCCACCAATAACAGCCACTTAGGCTAAGCTCATTGCAGTTTGGGCCGATTCGCTCGACGGGATGGGCTCATGGCTGCAGTGAATGATCTTGTGAAGAAAATCGACAATGTGCCCTCGATCGAACAGTTCGATGCCGAATGGAACGTCGCAAGCTGCAGCGCTCGAATTCGTCGAGTTTTAGTCAGTCAGGAATCGACCGTGACAATCGAGCGCTGGAGGGGATTAACGGACTATCTTGAGGG
>JBEVEP010000186.1:0-4691 GCA_040512755.1 Mesorhizobium sp. | reverse complement strand
CGGCCTGCGCCTCCTGTCCTGCCAGTTGCGCGAGGCGACCGACCAGAGCGCGCATGTTTGCCGGTCCGCCCTCGCGGAAATAGGCGAGCAGACCGTCGAGTTCCTGGCGCGGCACCGTCGATGCCTCGACCAGCCGCTCATCGACATCCCGGCATTCACCCGGAAGCATCACAAGCTTGATGCCATGTTCCCGCGCAAGCGCGGCCAGACGGTCGCAGCCGTAGCGCCACCAGTCATAGCCGCCCAGGATCCGCACGAGGATCACGCGCGCATGCACCGCCACGCGGTCGATCCAGATGTCGACCGACATCGGATGGCGAAGCTCGCGCAATGACGCCAGCCGCATCGAAGGAAGGCTGGATGCATCCTGCTGCCATGCGGAGGCCAGGCCGGAGAGATCGCTGTCGGTAAACGAAAGCGCCACAATGTCCGCGGGCGTCTGCCCGAGATCGACGGGCTCGGCGAGATCATCGATCGATGCGGAAGTCGTGGCGAGGATATGCACCGCTTAGTCCCTCAACCTGCCAGAATGCGCTCGACGGCAGGCCGGTCGAGCCCCTTGAGGCCGATCACCACGAGCCGGCTTCGGCGATCCTCGCCCGGCGCCCAGGCGCGATCGAAATGATGGTTCACCCGCGGGCCCACTGCCTGCAGAAGCAGGCGCATCGGTTTGCCCTCGACATCGACGAAACCCTTCACGCGCAGCACGTTTTCGGCTTCCGCGGCCTCGGCCACACGGCGAGCGAGCTCGGCAGGAGCGGTGATGGACGGCAGTTCGATGACGAAACTGTCGAAATCGTCATGCTCGTGATCGAGCATACCGTCATGATGCGTCTTGCGGTTTTCAATGTCGTCCTCCACGGCGAGGCCGAGGCCCAGGAGCACCGAAGGATCGACCTTGCCGTGGCTCGTAGGAATGACTTTCACGGCGCGGGAAAGATGCTCTCCGACAATCGCGCCGGCGCGGTCATGCCCGGCTGCATCAAGCAGATCGCTTTTTGACAGTATGATGAGATCGGCGCAGGCGACCTGATCCTCGAACACTTCTTCCACGGGGTCGTCGTGCTCGAGCGATTCATCGGCTGCGCGCTGGCGCTGCAGTGCCTCGACATCGTCAGCCACACGGCCCTGTGCGAGGGCAGGACCATCCACGACCGCAACCACGCCGTCCACAGTGACGCGACTCCTGACCGACGGCCATTGAAAGGCCTGGACGAGCGGCTTTGGCAAAGCGAGGCCGGACGTTTCGATGAGTATGTGATCGACCTTCGGCTCGCGTGCCAGGATCTGGTCGAGCGCCGGGACAAAATCGTCGGCGACGGTGCAGCAAATGCAACCATTGGCAAGCTCGACGATGTTTTCTTCCGGGCAGGTATCGACGCCGCATCCCTTCAGGATTTCGCCATCGATGCCGACATCGCCAAACTCGTTGACGATGATGGCAAGGCGCTTTCCTTTCGCATTCTCAAGGACATGGCGAATCAAAGTCGTCTTGCCTGAACCCAGAAAGCCGGTGATCACGGTGCAGGGGACACGTTCGGGCGATGCGGTCATTTTGCTTCTTTCGTGAGTTCGACTGGGGGGATGCGGGCGACGAGCCCGCGTTTCAGGCTCTCAGGACGGCCACGCCAAGGGATCAGCCCGTCAGAGGAACCAGCAAAAAGCTTCGCGCCGGCGACCAGATCGGCGCCGCTATCGACTGAAAGATCGCCGAAGACATAGCTCCAGGCGCCGGACCGCACGATCGCGGCGCTCAGACGGCGCTGACAGTTGCCGAGACAGGCGATGCGGCGCACGCGGACATCTGATCCTTCCGCCGCGCGGCGCGTATCTTCGGCAAGCGCCTCGCCGCCCCGCGGAAAAGCGTCTGAGCCGGTTTCGTCACGGCAGGTTTCGCAGACGACGATGGTCACCGACGCCGCATGTTCCAAGGGCATCAGCGCTGCATTCTGCCTGTCGGTGTCTGACCCAAAATTCGTTGGGGCGGGGCGAAAATGGTGATTTTGAGAACCGGAGCGCAGCGTACATTCGGGTACGTGAGCACCGGAAGCGCAAAAATCGCCATTTGCAGCCCGCTCCGGCAAATTTTCGGGCAGACACTCAGGATCGGATATGACGTCCACCAGCGCACTCCAGGCCCTCAGGCCATCTCAAGGGGTGCACAGCGCCGCGCCGACGCGATATTCGTCGCGCGCGTCACGTCTGGACGTTCCGGGCCCAGGGCACCCCGCCCGGTTCCGGTCTCTCATTTCGACGGCAGGTCTCCTGGCTCGCGGGTCACCGCCTGCTTCCGCCTTCCCGGGTGTACCCCAGTGGCATTCGGTCGAGGCTCGTCGCTTACAGTTGCGGGGACAGCTGCGGATTAAAAACCAACGTTTCGCACCGCATTCCCTCTTCGCTCTTCCCGTTGCCGAGAAGAGACCGTCGGCATGGAAACTACGCGCTGGCGGCTTGCGATGTCAACGCGGGCAAACTGGGGGCGGGCAAATTGGGTTTGCCCTCGGAAGAAGTTCGTTTATAGTCGCGCCGTCGTCGGTTTTCGATGAGAATCGAGAGAGGGAATGCGGTAAGGACGTGACGTTCGAAGCCGCGGCTGCCCCCGCAACTGTATGCGGTTAGCTCCTCCCCAAAAGCCACTGGAACCATCCGGGAAGGCGGGGAAGGCGTCGTGATCCGCAAGCCAGGAGACCTGCCGGCGACGTAGTGTAGGCCAAGGGCCCTCGGGTGGAGGGCGAGAGGACAAAACTGTGACCACGACGACCAAAACGCTTATTGTCGCAACGCCGGCTTCCCGCGCCTTCCAGCTCAGCTTTGCTGCTTTGCTCGGTCTCTTTGTCGTCGGCTTCGTCGGCTTCTCCCATATGGAGATCGCCCACAACGCCGCCCACGACTATCGCCATTCGATGGCCTTTCCCTGCCACTGACGAAAGTCTGGATCGATGACATTTTTTCGGAACGTCGTGTTCGTCGCGGCGATCGCCGGGCTATTGGCCGGGATTGTCATGACCGCCATGCAGACCTACGCCACCGTGCCGCTGATACTCAAGGCGGAGACATTCGAGAATTCGGCTGGCGCCGCCGAGCCTCACCATCACGATGCCGCGCCCGAGGGTTCGACCGCCACTTCGGAAGCGACGCCGCCCGCGGCTCACACGCACGATACCGACGAATCCTGGGCTCCGGCCGACGGCTTCGAGCGCTTTGCGTATACTGCCGGCGCAAATGTGGTAACTGCGATTGGCTTTGCGCTCATTCTGGTCGCTGTGTCCGAGGCGTTCGGCGGCATTGCAAGCTGGCGGCAGGGCCTGTTCTGGGGCTTCGCCGGCTTCGCGGTTTTCACGCTTGCGCCCGGCCTCGGCCTGCCGCCCGAACTGCCTGCCATGCCGACCGCTGACCTTGCGGCGCGACAGGTTTGGTGGATCGGGACGGTACTGGCGACAGCTGCAGGACTGGCGCTAATCGCCTTCCGCAGTTCCATCCCTCTGGCGCTGCTGGGCGTCGTGCTGATCGTTGTTCCTCACATCATCGGCGCACCACAGCCGGAAAGTCACGAGTCGCCGATACCGGCTGACCTGCACCATCAGTTTGTTGTGGCTGTGACAGTGACCAACCTGATTTTCTGGGTCGTGCTCGGGAGCATTGTCGGACTGATCCGGACGCGCTTCATGTCCTCCGAAACCGCGATGCAGCGTCGCTTTGCGTGAGGCCGGCCAGCTGACATTCCTGATCGGCGGTGCACGCTCTGGAAAAAGCGCGCACGCCGAAAAGCTGGTGACCGACCATCCGGCACCCTGGATCTATATCGCCACCGCGCAAGCCTATGACGATGAGATGCGCGACCGGGTCGCGCTGCACCGATCACGGCGCGGCGAGGGCTGGGAAACGATAGAAGCCCCGCACGAGCTCGCGGGCGCACTGAACGAAGTCCCGGATGGACGGCCTGTACTGGTCGATTGCCTGACATTGTGGCTGAGCAACCGAATGCTGGCCGAAGCTGACCTTGAAGCCGAATGCGACCGGCTGGAAGAAGTGTTGCGCTCGCCACGCGGACCATGGTTCGTGGTCAGCAACGAAGTCGGCCTCGGCATCGTGCCCGACAACCCTCTGGCCAGGCGTTTCCGTGACTGTGCCGGCAGGTTGCATCAGCGTATTGCGGCCCAGGCGGACCAGGTGCTGTTCATGGTCGCCGGACTGCCGATGCAGGTGAAATGACATGCCGACCGAGAAGAAAGACCCGGAACGTCATCGCGCCAAAATGGCGAAACGCAAGGCCGTGCAGGACGCCGAAGTCGCCGCGAAGACGATCGAGAAGGGGCTCTTGATCGTCAATACCGGGCCCGGCAAGGGCAAGACGACGGCAGCCTTTGGGCTTGCCTTGCGCATGCTCGGCCATGGCCGGCGCGTCGGCGTCGTGCAGTTCATCAAGGGCGCGTGGCATACCGGCGAGAAGGACGCATTCGCCGCATTTGGCGACAAAATCGTCTGGCACACGATGGGGGAAGGCTTCACCTGGGAGACCCAGGACCTGGCGCGCGATATTGCAGCCGCCGAGCGCGCCTGGGCGAAGGCTCTGGAATTAATGGGCGATCCATCGATCAGCCTGATCGTGCTCGACGAGTTGAACATCGCTCTGCGCTACGAGTACCTCGACATCGCCAAAGTCGTCTCGGCGCTCAAGGAACGCCGCGGCG
>JBEVEP010000111.1:0-4389 GCA_040512755.1 Mesorhizobium sp. | reverse complement strand
CAAGGACCACAAGCCGATCATGCTGAATTGCAGTTACAAGAACGCGGGCGTCGGGCTGCTCTATCCCAGCGGCACGAAATGGTACTCGGTCGTGGTCTTCGCTTCGCCGCTTTGAGCGAAGCCTCGTCGCCGGCGCACTTATCTCTGTGTTCGAGCATCGGATTTCTCTCGAGACCGGGTGCCGGTGCGCACCAGGTTCCCGCGAGGGCGATGCCGGGGATTATGCGAGAAGCTGAAAGGGCGTGGATAAGAAAATTTCGGCTTTCTCTTATCCGTTACTGGCAGCCGAGACGGATGTTCCAGCTTGGCGCGCGGCGCTCCGGCCAGCACCCCTCATCCGACCTCGCCTGCGCTTCGCTCCGGCTCGGCCACCTTCTCCTACAAGGGGGAGAAGGAGAGGCGCGATATCAGCGCTTCAGTCAATCTCGAACGGTGGTGATTGGCGGCCGCAGTGAAGCGGCTCCCCCCTTCTCCCCCTTGTGGGAGAAGGTGCCTGAGCGCAGCGAAGGCGGATGAGGGGTGCTCCAGATAGGCGCGGCGCTCCGGCCAGCACCCCTCATCCGACCTCACCTGCGCTTCGCTTCGGCTCGGCCACCTTCTCCCACACGGTAAGAGGGGGAGATGTCCGGCAGGACAGAGGGGGCGCGAAGGCGTGCTGCCGTTGCCATTCCCGCCTGCCTCGCAGCGAGGCAAGGCTGGCATCAGCGTTGCCGCAAACGAACTACGTTGCGGCGTTGTACGCCGCGATTGCCGCCATGTTGACGATGTCGGAATCCTTGGCGTTGAGGGAGACGATCTGGACCGGCTTGTTGAGGCCTACCAGCAAGGGGCCGATGACCGTCGAGCCGCCAAGCTCCTGCAGCATCTTGGTTGAGATCGACGCGGAATGAAATGCCGGCATGACCAGCACGTTGGCCGGCCCTGAAAGCCGGCAGAACGGATATTGCTGCATCAGCCGTGGATTGAGCGCGACGTCCGCAGCCATTTCGCCGTCATATTCGAAATCGACGCGGCGGCGGTCGAGGATCTTGACCGCTTCCTGGATACGTTCGGAGCGCTCGCCGGCCGGATGGCCGAAGGTGGAATAGGCGAGCATGGCGATCCTGGGCTCATAACCCATGCGCCGCGCGAAGCCTGCCGCTTCTTCGGCGATGTCCGCGATCTGCTCGGCGTTCGGCATGTCGTGGACGGCGGTGTCGGCGACCAGAACCGTACGGCCCCGGCAGAGCGCGATGGAGACGCCGATGACGCGGTGGCCAGGCTTTGCGTCAATGACGCGGCGAACATCCTCCAGCACGGTCGAGTAGTTGCGGGTTACGCCGGTGACCACGGCGTCCGCGTCGCCCAAGGCCACCATGCAAGCCGCGAAATGGTTGCGGTCGTTGTTGATCAGCCGCTGACAATCGCGGAGCAGGAAACCCTTACGCTGCATCCGCTCATAGAGGTGGTCGGCATAGATGCTGTTGCGCCGCGAGAGTCTGGCGTTGATGATCTCGATGCCCGGCTTGTTGAGGTCCACGCCGATGTGCCGCGCCGTCTCCTGCATGCGTTCCTCGCGTCCGACGAGGATCGCGGTGCCGAGCCGCTGGTCCGCATAGGAGACAGCGGCGCGCATTACCTGTTCCTCCTCACCCTCGGCAAAGACGACGCGCTTCGGCTGACGCCGTACGCGGTCGTAGATGCGCTGCAGTGTGGAGGCGATCGGGTCGCGGCGGGCAGAGAGCTCGTTGGCGTATTTGTCGAGGTCGAGGATCGGTCGCCCCGCAACCCCGGATTCCATCGCAGCCTTGGCGACCGCCACCGGCACCGCCGAAATCAGGCGCGGATCGAACGGCACGGGAATGATGTAGTTCGGGCCGAATTTCGGCCGGTTGCCCTGATAGGCTGCGGCGACATCGTCGGGAACCGCCTGCCGGGCAAGCTCCGCCAGCGCCATGGCGGCCGCCACCTTCATCGCGTCATTGATGGTCGTCGCGCGCACGTCGAGAGCACCCCGGAAAATGTAGGGAAAGCCGAGCACGTTGTTGACCTGGTTCGGATAGTCCGACCTGCCGGTCGCCATGATCGCATCGGTGCGGATTTCGGCCACTTCCTCCGGCGTGATTTCCGGGTCGGGATTGGCCATGGCGAAGATGATCGGGTTCTTTGCCATCGACTGCACCATCGGTGGCGTCAGCGCGCCCTTGGCGGAAAGGCCGAAGAACACATCAGCGCCGTCCAGCGCCTCGGCCAGCGACCGGGAGGTCGTCTTGACTGCATGCGCCGATTTCCATTGGTTCATGCCCTCGGTGCGGCCCTGGTAAACGACGCCCTTGGTGTCGCAGAGGATCACATTCTCCGGCGAAAACCCCATGGATTTGACGAGTTCGATACAGGCGATGCCTGCTGCGCCGGCGCCGTTGCAGACGAGCTTGGTCGTCTTCATATCGCGTCCGGTGATTTCCAGCGCGTTGATCAAGCCGGCTGCCGCAATGATCGCCGTGCCGTGCTGGTCGTCATGGAAGACCGGGATGTCCATCAGTTCGCGCAGCCGTTGCTCGATGATGAAGCATTCGGGCGCCTTGATGTCCTCCAGATTGATCCCACCGAAGGAGGGTCCGAGGAAGCGTACGCAGTTGACGAATTCGTCGGCGTCCTCGGTGTCGACCTCCAGATCGATCGAGTCCACATCGGCAAAGCGCTTGAAGAGCACGGCTTTGCCTTCCATCACCGGTTTCGATGCCAGAGCACCGAGATTGCCGAGCCCAAGGATTGCGGTGCCGTTGGAGATCACCGCCACCATGTTGCCGCGCGTCGTGTAGTCGAAAGCGCGGCTTGGATCTTCGGCAATGGCGTTGACCGGCACGGCCACGCCCGGCGAATAGGCAAGCGAAAGATCGCGTTGAGTCGCCATCGGCTTGGTGGGGTTGATCTCCAGCTTGCCGGGCCGGCCCATGGCGTGGAATTCGAGCGCTTCCTGTGCGCTGACGGAGGGTCCTGCATTATCGCTTTTCTTGCCTGACGCCATGATACGAGCGGTTCCTCCCAGATACGCACTTCTTTTTGTGGAGCATTCGGGATTAAGGCTACCCTTCCCCGTTGTAAACCGCCAAGGAGTGTAAAACACTTGCGGACCAGCCCGTGAACGACGAAACGCCATTGCGCATCGAAGGAATGCCGCCCGCCCCGGGAGCGGGCGGCGCCACGCCGATGATGGAGCAATATATCGAGATCAAGTCAGCGAATGCGGATTCGCTGCTGTTCTATCGGATGGGCGATTTCTACGAACTGTTCTTCGGCGATGCTGAAGTGGCCAGCAGGGCGCTCGGCATTGCGCTGACCAAGCGCGGCAAGCATCTTGGGCAGGACATCCCGATGTGCGGCGTGCCTGTACATGCGGCCGACGACTATCTGCAAAGACTGATCGGCCTCGGCCATCGGGTCGCGGTCTGCGAGCAGATGGAGGATCCGGCAGAGGCGAAGAAGCGCGGCTCCAAATCGGTGGTTCGGCGCGATGTGATCCGGCTTGTCACGCCCGGGACAATCACTGAAGAAAAGCTGCTGGCGCCATCGGAATCGAACTATCTGATGTCACTCGGCCGCGTGAAGAGCGGCGACGGCGGGAACGCCCATCAGGCCAGCTACGCCCTGGCCTGGATCGACATTTCGACCGGCGCTTTCCGTGTCTGCGAAACATCGGCGGACCGGCTTGCCGCCGATATCCTTCGCGTCGATCCCAAGGAATTGATCGTCGCGGAACCGGTCTTTCACGACCCGGAGTTGCGTCCAGTCTTTCATCTGCTTGGTCTCGTTGCCAATCCGCAACCCGCGAGCCTCTTTGACTCCGCTGCGGCGGCAATGCGTGTCGCGCGGTTCTACGGCATCGCCACACCGGACAGTTTCGGCGCCTTCTCGCGCGCCGAACTGTCGGCGATTTCGGGCGCCATCGCCTATGTCGAGAAGACCCAGAAGGCGGAGCGGCCGCCGCTCGACAAGCCGGAACGGGAGCAGGCCGGATCGTCGCTTTTCATCGATCCGGCGACGCGGGCCAATCTCGAACTGCTGCGCACCATGTCCGGCGGCCGCGACGGCTCGCTGTTCAAGGCCATCGACCGTACGGTCACAGGCGCGGGCGCCCGACTGCTCGCGGATCGCCTGACGTCCCCGCTCACAGATCCGGAAGCCATCAACGACCGCCTGGACTCCATCTCCTTCTTTCTCGCGGAGCCGAACCTTCGTGAGGCGCTGCGCGCAGCGTTGAAAGGCGTGGCCGACATGCCGCGCGCCCTTTCCAGGCTGGCGCTGAACCGCGGCAGCCCGCGCGATCTCGGAGCGATCCGGGCTGGTATGCAGGCTGCGGGCACGATTGCCGAGTTGTTCGCGGAAGCTTCCCTTCCCGCCGAGTTGAAG
>JBEVEP010000105.1:0-15277 GCA_040512755.1 Mesorhizobium sp. | reverse complement strand
TTTCATACACTGCCTGCTGTGAGAACTCCGGGCAAACCCCTCGGCTTTGCGGCCACGTTAGCCGCCTCCCCGAGACGCCGGTCCCTCCCCCGCTAACCACCGTCATGATCGGCGCTCCCGCAGGAGGAACTGACCCGGAGTATGCAAGCGGCACGAAGAGACGTGGACCAAGAAATCCTCGCCACTCCGCCATCCTCTGATCGGTAAACGAAATTTCTTCAGGCACGCCGAAATGCAGCCGGATCCGTGCACGCTTTTGCGTGGTATCGAGTCCGTGCGTGGGGTCCGTGCGAACTCACGGGGAACGACCCCCACTATGGGCGCGCTGGCCTGCGGTCCGGATTTAGCAACGCGCGGTCAGAGCCAATATCAAGGTAACGGCTGGACGAGAGTTGTGGAGCTGGCCAGCCGATACTCCATAGCCGGCAACGCATTGCAGCGCTACTCGTCCATCCCCTCGAGGGGGAAGAGCTGGATTGGAAGGCATCCGCCTGGTCTGCGAAGGCGGATGCCGCGCCGGGAGCAAAAGCTCCTTAGAGCGCTGCGCGTCCATCGGACCAATAACGCTCCAATCTTTAAATCGACGCATCGTGCTTTCCGAAAATCGATCCCGATTTTCGGGGCGGATGCGCTAGACGAAGAACTGCCCGCCATTGGCAGAGATCGTCGAGCCGGTGACGAATCCGGCCTCGTCTGACGCGAGAAAAACCACGCAGCGCGCGATCTCCTCAGGCTCGCCGAGCCGGCCGACCGGAATCTGCGGGATGATGCGCTCGTTGAGCACCTTCTCGTCAATCGCCTTGACCATCTCCGTAGCGATGTAGCCGGGGCAGATCGCGTTGACCGTAATGCCCGCCCGCGCCCCTTCCTGGGCCAGAGCCTTGGTAAAGCCAAGATCACCCGCCTTGGAAGCCGAATAATTCGCCTGCCCTGCCTGGCCCTTCTGGCCGTTGATCGAGGAGATGTTGACGACGCGGCCGAACTTCCGCTCGCGCATGCCGTTCCAGACAGGCTGCGTCATGTTGAAGAGGCCTGAAAGGTTCGTATCGATCACGTCGCGCCACTGCTGCGGCGTCATCTTGTGGAACATGGCATCCCGCGTAATGCCGGCATTGTTGACCAGGATGTCGATTGGGCCGAGATCCGCCTCGACCTTCTTCAAACCCTCGACGCATGCGTCGTAGTCCGCCACCGACCATTTGTAGACCGGAATGCCGGTGTCCTTTTTGAAGGCGGCTGCAGCCTCGTCATTGCCGGCGTAGTTCGCCGCGACACTATAGCCGGCCTTCTTCAGCGCGACGGAGATGGCGGCGCCGATGCCGCGCGAGCCGCCGGTCACGATTGCTGTTCTTGGCATAATACGATCCTCCTCAAATCGATTGATGAAATGGCGAGACGTGAACGGCCAATTGGAGACGGCGAAGCTCCATCAACTGGTGATCCTCCCAAGTTGAGCAGTGAGCCTCAGGCTTCCATCCGCCAATGACCATCCACCCCCTGGCCTAGATAGCCTCGACGCACATCGCCACACCCATGCCGCCGCCGATGCAAAGCGTTGCGAGGCCCTTCCTGGCTCCCCGGCGGCGCATCTCGTAGACCAGCGTGTTGAAGATGCGGGTCCCGGAAGCGCCGATCGGATGGCCGATGGCAATCGCGCCGCCATTGACGTTCACGATGTCCGGATTCCAGCCCATGTCCTTGTTCACGGCGCAGGCCTGGGCGGCGAAGGCCTCGTTGGCCTCCACAAGATCGAGATCGCCGACAGACCAGCCCGCCTTTTCCAGCGCCTTGCGCGAGGCCGGGATCGGCCCCGTGCCCATGATCTGCGGATCGACCCCAGCGGTCGCCCAGGAAGCGATGCGCACCAGCGGCTTGAGGCCGCGCCGGCTCGCCTCGGCTTCGGTCATCAGGACCACCGCGCCAGCGCCATCATTGATGCCCGAGGCGTTGCCTGCCGTCACGGTACCTTCCTTGTCGAAAGCGGGCTTCAGCTTCTGGACCGCGTCGAGCGTCGTGCCGGGACGGATGTACTCGTCCTGGTCGACGATAGTGTCGCCCTTCCTGCCCTTGACGGTCACGGGAACGATCTCGTCGCCGAATTTACCGGCCTTCTGCGCCGCTTCTGCCTTGTTCTGCGAGGCGACCGCGAAGGCATCCTGTTCCTCGCGGGTCAACTGCCACTGGCGGGCGACATTCTCGGCCGTCGCGCCCATGTGGTAACCGTTGAAGGCGTCCCACAGTCCGTCGCGGATCATCGTGTCGATCATCGCGTAGTCGCCCATTTTGACACCGGCACGGAGATGCGCGCAGTGCGGCGACAGCGACATGGATTCCTGGCCGCCGGCGACAATGATTTTCGCATCGCCAGTCGCGATCTGCTGCATGCCGATCGCGATCGTCCGCAGGCCCGAGCCGCAGACCTGATTGAGCCCCCACGCCGTCGTTTCCTTGGGCAAGCCAGCCTTGATGGACGCCTGCCGCGCCGGGTTCTGCCCCTGGCCAGCCGGCAGCACCTGCCCGAGGATCACCTCGTCGACTTCCGCTCCATCGACGCCCGCACGAGCGAGCGCTTCCTTGATGGCGATCGCTCCAAGCTCATGCGCGGGCAAATTGGCAAAGGCGCCGTTGAACGATCCGACGGCCGTGCGCGCGGCGCTTGCTACTACGATGGATTCGGAAGCGGGCATTGTCGTCTCCACAATTGGTGCGGGAAAGTTTTGCACATGTCTTGTCACAGGCTTTCTTGCCCTTTCCAGAAGCCGAGTCAAACCGGAAAATGACCTATTGACGTGACGGCATGCCCGTGGCCGTCGCCACTGGTGCGCGTGCTGCGCAGCAAAACCCTGCTTCATGGACCATCCGACGTTCCCGCACTGCACAAACTTCTTTCAAAACCAGTGCTTTTGCGCATATCCTTGTCGCCAGGCGAAACCGTTACCGGCCGCTTACGCGGCAGCGGTCATATTGGGAGGGGTTTTGATGCCAGCAAAAGACGATCCGGTGGTGATCAAAAAATACGCCAATCGCCGCCTCTATAACACTGGCACGAGCACCTATGTGACGCTTGAGGACCTGGCCGAGATGGTGAAGCGGGGCGAGGACTTCACGGTGCAGGATGCCAAGTCCGGCGACGACATTACCCATCCGGTGCTTACCCAGATCATTTTCGAGCTGGAGAACAAAGAGGGGCAGAACATGCTGCCTGTCTCTTTCCTCCGCCAGCTCATTTCGTTCTACGGCGACCAGATGCAGATGATCGTCCCGAGCTTCCTCGAACAGTCGATGATCGCCTTTGCCAAGGAACAGGAACGTTTCCGCGAGCAAATGAAGTCGGCGATGGGCAAATCGCCGATGGACGTGATGAAGCTCCCCACACCGATCAAGGCGATCGAGGAGCAGACCCGCCGAAACATCGAGATGTTCCAGAACGCCATGCGGCTGTTCTCGCCGTTCCCGCCAAGCGCCAATGGGAACCCCCAGCCGCCTGCCGCAGAACCGGCGAAGAAAGAGCCGGCAGAAAGGCCCGACGAATTACAGGAGCTCAAGGATCAGATCGCCGCGATGCAGCGCAAGATCGACTCCATGGGGTGAGGAGCGGTCGCCGAAGGCGACGAAAAGCCAACGATTTGGCTTTTCGAGCGACGAACGCCCGGAGCCATAGCGGAGGGCCGGCGTGCGCTCGATCGTGTATCGCCGAGCCCTCGACACTTCCTCCCTAAAGGGGTGGAGAAAAGTCACGAACTCGCGATAGCCGCGCGTCAATTGATACTGATATCGCGGCCGGCTGATTTCAACGACACCGAGAAACCGGCCAGGACATCAATGAGCGCGATCACCATCAGCGTGAAAAACACCGCGTGCGCGGCATCCTTGACCAGCAGGAACTCCACGAGAAAAGCGACAAAGACAAACGTCGACAGAAGGTGGTCCACGATCGAGGCCCGCGATGTCCGCGCCGACTTCACAATCTCCACGAACAGGAGAAGCAAGCCGACTACGACCAGTAAATTGCCAGCTGTGAGGGAAAACACGCCGCCGGACATCATCCTTGCCGAGAAGACGACCGTCGCCCAGAGGTCGCTGCCATCCCCTGATCCGAACACACCCGCCAAACCAAGATTGAAGAGGATGAACGGCACGATCAGCAGCGGGATTCCAGCAAGCATTCCTGTCTCCGATTATGCGCCGCGCCATCGGCCGCTTGAGGATTGAGGATCAGGCCTGAGCACCCGCCTCTTCGCGCATAAGCTTGCCGAATATCGACTTCAAGGACATTGACACCCTTGGCGACCGGCCTGCGAGCATGATGATGAGCTTGGCGCAAGGTGGCGCCAATGAAAAGACCGGCCCGAGGCCGGTCTTGCAACGCTATTGCGAAGGCGAAGAACGATCAGCTCTTCGGCTCGAAAACCTGACGGCCACGATACATGCCAGTCTTCAGATCGACATGATGCGGACGGCGCAGTTCGCCGGAGTTCTTGTCCTCGACATAAGTCGGAGCCTTCAGCGCGTCGGCCGAACGGCGCATGCCGCGCTTGGACGGCGAAGTTTTTCGTTTTGGAACAGCCATGGAATTACTCGCTCATCGGTCAAAAGCCCCATATTCCCTCGCAAAAGGGCATATGCTTCGGGCCGGAAATCCTGAAAGTCGGCGTGCCTATACACAAGTGACGCGCGTTTGGCCAGCGTTCCGGCAAATATTTTTCCGCCGCGGACCTCAGTCGACGCACTGTACGTAACCGCCGGAGCGCAAGGCCCGCGCCTCGACCACGCGGGCAGTGCGCCGCATGCCCGGACCGGGCTTGGCCGGATTACGCTCTATAGGGTTCGGAAGCGCAGCAGCAAGAAGCGCTGCCTGACGGCGCGATAGATCTTTGGCGGAACGGCCGAAGTGATGCTGCGCGGCGGCCTCCGCGCCATAAATGCCCGGACCCCATTCGACAATATTCAGATAGATCTCCATGATCCTCTTCTTCGGCATGATCGCATCGAAATAGAGCGCCAGCGGCGCCTCCAGCATTTTGCGGAGAAAGGAGCGACCGTGCCAGAGATAGAGGTTCTTGACCGTCTGCATCGGGATGGTCGAGGCGCCCCGGGTCGGCTCGCCGGCAATCGCGTCGTCGATCACCAGATTGAGCTCTGCCCAGTCAATGCCCCGGTGCGCACAGAATTGCCCGTCTTCAGACATGATCACCGATTGGACAAGCACCGGCGCCATCTCGCCGATAGGCACCCACCGGCGGTCATAGCCCTGAAACGTCACCAGGTCCTTCAGCATGAGTGTGGAAACCGGATGAACGAAGGACGGCAGATAGAGGAACGTCAGAACTGCCGGCAGCAGCGCTAGTACAGCAAACGCAAGAACGGTGCGTCGCACCCACGTGCGACGGCCGACGCTGTAGGCGGCTCGGCGCCACGAGCCCTTGCCCTTGAGGGGCATGTCAAGCGCCTCCGGTTCTGGATTCACTGCCGGCTCGGTCAAGCCCGATATCCCCGAGTTCATCCCTTTCGCATTAGCGGGGCGTCACGGGAAGCGCAATGCCGCTAACCGGCTTGACCGGCGATGCTTTTGCCTTAAACGCTCGCCGCCATGGTTTTACCCGCCCACATACCCTTTGAAGTTGCATTGGAGTCACGCGCGCACGCCATCGAGGCCGCGCTGCGCAGCTTGCTGGACGAGCACATCCTTCCTGGAGAGATCAGCAGACCCACTCGTCTGCTTGCTGCGATGCGGCATGGGGTGCTGAATGGAGGCAAGCGGCTGCGCCCGTTTCTGGTCATGGAGACGGCAGCGATTTTCGACGCTGACGGCCATGCCGCCCTGCGCGTCGCCGTGGCCCTGGAGTGCGTCCACTGCTACTCGCTGATCCACGATGATCTGCCTTCGATGGACAATGACGATGTGCGCCGTGGCCATCCGACTGTCCACATCGCGTTCGACGAAGCGACGGCCATCCTTGCAGGCGACAGCCTGCTCACCTACGCCTTCGACATTATCGCGGACCCTGCGACCGATCTGCCGGCGGCCAGCAAGGCCGAACTCGTGTTGGGTCTGGCCCGCGCAGCAGGACTGGGCGGAATGGCCGGCGGCCAGGTGCTCGACCTCGAAGCCGAAATGGTAAATCCGGGCGAAGCCGGCATCATAAAGTTGCAGGCAATGAAGACGGGCGCGCTGATGCGTTTCGCTTGCGAAGCCGGAGCTATCATCGGAAACGCATCCCGTTCGGACCGGGAAACCTTGGCCGAATTCGGCTCGGCAATCGGGCTTGCCTTTCAGCTCGCCGACGATCTGCTCGACTTGACGTCCGATGCCGAAACCATGGGCAAAGCGACCGGCAAGGATGCGGCCGCCGGGAAGGCGACGCTTGCTGGACTTCACGGCGGCGAATGGGTCCGCCAACAGCTTGCAGGCCTCGTCAAGCAGGCGCGGCTGCTTCTCGAGCCCTACGGCAGCAGGGCGGATATCCTGAAAGCTGCAGCGATTTTCATTGCCGAACGCCGCAGCTAGCTCTGAGACGGTGGTCTGCCGCCGTGCGACGTTAGATGATCAGCATTCGACTGCGCGGCGCGGTTCTGGCATTCTCATGAATGTCCATCCGAGCTTATGGATCGAGGTTGCGTGTGTGGCCTTGCGTCCAAGCCTCGGGACGAACAACCTTCATAGCAATGACAGGGCGAGCAATTCCAGGAAAAGTGGGAACCGGTTTTCCGCCCGGAATTGCATTAAAACAAAGAGCAAGAGCGACTGCTGGAGCCATGGATGAGCGTTGGCTTTTTAGGTTGGCCGACCAGACGGGCTGTTCTGAGCAGCCTGCTTGCGGTGGGCGCGTCCTGCGTGGGCACCCGCGTGTTTGCCCAGAGCAACGCCGCTAACAGGCAAGCGATTGACGCGACATTTCTGTTCATAGCGGACATCCATGCCTGCCGGATGGGCAGCGGGTTCAGTCCCAACTGCCTGCAGGAAGGCAAGACGGACGAAAACCTGCTTCATCATATCGCTGCGTTGAACCGTGTCGCTGAACACACTTGGCCTGCCGAGATCGACGGCGTCTCAACCGGATTGGCCGGCTCGGGAACCCGGATTGCTATCCCGCTCGGCGTCGTTGTCGGCGGCGATATGACCGATGACGGAGGTGGGCAGATCACGATGCCTAGCGAAGGCACGCAATTGCTCCAGTTCAGCCAACGCTATCGCCAAGGCGTCGGGCCGGATCATGTGCATTTTCCGGTCTATGTCGGTCTGGGCAATCATGACCTCGACCAGGATGGTCCGCCGCCGCACGGCGACTGGTACCGGCGGGAGCTGCGCGACTACGTGGAGATCAATCATCGCCCGAGTGTATTTTTCAAACCTCCCATTCCCGCGACGAACTACGATGCTGCGTCCGATTGCTATTCCTGGGACTGGGGTGGCCTTCACCTCGTCCAGCTTCACCGCTTTGGCGGCGATATGACGAAGGGCGCCATCAACAGTCTCCCATGGCTGAAGGACGATCTCGCAACCTATGCGACGGATGGGCGGCCGGTTATCCTCTTCCAGCACTATGGCTGGGATGCATTTTCCATCGAGAGCTGGGACCCGCGGAGCCACACATTCGATGATCGCGGCGGCGGTGCGCCACACTGGTGGAGCAAGGAGCAGAGGCGAGACCTGACGCAGGCGACCGAAGGGCACAACATTATCGGCATCTTCCACGGCCATCAGCACGAAACACCGATGATCTATCGGCAGGATGGTTTCGACCTCTTCAAACCCAAGGCGAGCTTCATGGGCGGTTTCGCGGTTGCCCATGTGACTGATACCGCACTGGATGTGGTGTTGGCCGAGGCAGTGGGCTCAAACGGCGAGGTGCGTTTTTTGAACGCCTTCAGCAAGAAGCTGGGTTAGTCAAGGCCTTGAAATGGCGAACGCAGCCAAGCGCCCGCATCACTTAGAGCGGTTCAGTCTTGATTGGTTCGCTGAACCGCTCTACTCATTTCTTGATCGCAATTCCGGACGGAAAACCGGTTTCCACTTTTCCTGGAATTGCTCCAATCAAATCCCACCGAGGCCATCGGAGCCGATATAGGCTATCCGCAGCATGTTGGTGGAGCCGGGCGTCCGGAGGGGAACGCCAGCGGTGATGATCACGCGGTCTCCAACCGCAGCAAAGCCCTCGGCAAACGCAATGTGGCAGGCTCGGTCAACCATATCGTCGAGATCCGCGGCGTCGGGCGAAACCACGCAGTGCGTCCCCCAGAGCAATGAGAGGCGGCGCGCTGTCTGCAACACCGGCGAAAGCGCCACGATCGGAACTTGCGGCCGCTCTCTCGCAGCACGTAGGCCCGTCGTGCCGGATGCGGTGTATGTCACGATCGCCTGCAATCGCAGCGTTTCGGCGATCTGCCGCGCCGCGAGTGAGATCGCATCTGCGCCAGTTGCTTCAGGCTCCGAACGCTGGGCGTTGATAATCCCAGCATAGGTCGGGTCCTGCTCGACGCGCCGGGCGATGCGGTCCATGGTTGTCACCGCCTCGACAGGATATTGCCCGGCAGCCGACTCGGCTGACAGCATGATAGCGTCTGCGCCTTCGAACACCGCCGTTGCCACGTCGGACACTTCCGCACGTGTTGGAACCGGAGCGCTGATCATCGATTCCAGCATTTGAGTTGCAACGACCACAGGCTTTCCGGCGCGGCGTGCGGCGCGTGTGATCTGCTTCTGAATACCGGGGACGGCCTCAAGCGGCATTTCCACGCCCAGATCGCCGCGCGCCACCATCAAGGCGTCGGAGAGTTCGATGATCTCGGCGAGCCGGGCGACCGCCTGTGGTTTCTCGATCTTCGACAGAAGTGCAGCCCGGCCGCGTGCGATCTTGCGGACCTCGGCCAAATCCTCCGGCCGCTGGATAAAGGACAATGCTACCCAGTCGACCCCGTTGGCCAACACGGCATCCAGATCGCGGCGATCCTTGTCGGTTAATGCGCCGACCGCCAGATCGGTGTCAGGCAAGGAGACGCCTTTCCGGTCGGATATCTTCGTGCCAGAGACCACTGTGCACACAATTGATTTACCGTCGGCTGCGTCGGCCCGCAACTGCAGCCGGCCGTCGTCGATCAGGAGCCGGTGACCAGGTTCTACAGACTGCAGAATCTCTGGATGCGGCAGGTTTACGCGCGTGCTGTTTCCGGGTTCGGGATTGTCATCGAGCGTGAAGCTTTGGCCGACGATGAGTTCTTCGCTGCCCTTGGCGAACTTGCCGACACGCAGCTTCGGACCCTGAAGATCGGCGAGAATGCCGATCGGCCTGCCAAGTTCGGTCTCGACAGCACGGATGCGGCTGACCAACGCTTCCATCGACGCATGGTCCGTGTGGCTCATATTGATGCGGAACACATCGGCGCCCGCTTCGAAGAGTTTGCGGATCATCGCCTCATCCGAGGAGGAAGGACCGAGCGTTGCGAGGATCTTGACCTTGCGGTTGCGTCTCATTGATTGTTCGTTCCCGTGACGGCGGCTGCGCCGTCCGTTGCGGGCTCGTCGGTCAGCTGGACCATCCAGCTTGCCTGTTCGCCCGTGTCATATTCCTGAAAGCCGGCACGCTGAAATCCACGGGCAAAACAATCGCTGACTCCGGAGATCTTGAACTCTTTTTCCGCAACGCACATGTTGACGGGGCCGTCCCAGCGGCCTCCGCGCTCGGCGTCTTCCGCATAGAGATAGTAGTAGCGTGACGACAGTTGACCTTCGATCAGCGTTTTGCAGGTCGACCCCTCGATGTGCCACCAGCCCTCGGTGACCCATCCGGCCTTCGCGCGATAGCCGATCGCGACGCCGACAAGATTTTGCGTCGCGTTGCAAACCCGGAAGTCAGCTCGCGCGGACGTTGCCGATACTGTGACAATGAATGGAAGAGCAAGGACGGCCAGAAGAGCGGTCAGCACCGGGTGAATACGCTGCCTCCCGGTAAATCCCATCTTGAAGCCCCCATGCTTGAAAATCAGCATCGTTCGATGCCCCTTTTCGGCAAAGTGTGCGCGCATGTCAACGCAGTCGACTGCCTCATCCTAATCGATTAATGCAACGGCAGCGCTTCTATTTGCGTTTTTGTGCCACCATGTCACGGGAAGATTGACGAAATGGCGGCGTTGCGCGCCGCGACTTGCCGGGAAAAGTTCGGTTCACTCCGCCGTGCCTTGTATCGCCACGACATCGGTCGAAAGAGGTGACAAGCAGGCGGCATCGGGCCCGCCGACTGGCTCCCATTGACGCCGTCAATTGACGTCCCGATATACGTCACGCCGGCCAATTCGCCATGGGCGAGGATGATAAGATGACCGAACTCACCGAACGCCAGAAACGTGATTTCGAAGCGGCCGCTTTTCGCAGGCTTCTCGACCATCTGCGCCAGCGGTCCGACGTTCAGAACATCGATCTCATGAATCTCGCGGGTTTTTGCAGGAATTGCCTGTCCAACTGGTATCGTGACGCGGCGAGCGCGGAAGGCATTGAACTTTCGAAGGACGAGACGCGTGAGATGATCTACGGCATGCCCTATGCAGAGTGGCAAGCGAAGCATCAGACCGAGGCGTCGGAGGCCAGCCGGGCGGCGTTCGAATCACGTCCACACAAGGAGCGTTGACCCTGTGCTTTCCGCGAGCGCATTTCGGCGCTTGACCCAGTGGACCTCCTAGGGCATCGAACCGCGGACCTTTTTGCCGCGAGTCGCGGCTGTTTCCCTGGAGACCCCTATGGCCGACGACATCACCGAAACCAGTCAGACCGTTGCCGCTGGCCAGCTTCGCGCCTTTATCGAGCGTGTCGAGCGGCTGGAGGAAGAAAAGAAGACCATCGCCGATGATATCAAGGAAGTCTTCGCCGAGATGAAGGGCGTCGGGTTCGACACCAAGGCGGTTCGCGCCATCATTCGTTTACGCAAGAAAGACCAGGCCGAACGCCAGGAGGAAGAGGCAATCCTCGACCTCTATAAGGCGGCGCTCGGTATGGAGTAACGCTTCCGGGAAGCTCTCAAAGCTGAGTTTGCAAGACGACGGATTTCGCGCGAGAACAGTGTTTCCCGCGCCTGCGCGCCAGTTGGTAACGCCACGCGTTCTTTGTACATGCCAAGGAAGCTCCAAATCTTCGAACCTGCGCATCGTGGTATCCGAAAGTCGATTCTAATTCTTGGCCTTCCGTTAAGAGACGCCCGATAGCCGGCACACGGCGCAGCGTGACTCCGCCGCTGATGGAACGTTCTTTCCCGCTGGACGTTTGAAAGAGGTTCTGGCGGCGCCGGCAGGTATTTTCGGGCCGGCGTCCACCTTTCAAAAGCAGCGAGATCCGCAATCGGATCCCAATGTCGCCTCAGCATGGAGCGCCTGGCGATGGAAGAATCCGCAAAGAGGAGCCTCATCCAGACGGCGATGGAAGCCCCCTATCTCGGCCGTGCCGAAGAGCATGATCTGGCGGTACGCTGGAAGGAATTTGGGGACCAGGAGGCGCTTCACCGGATCACGACCGCCCACATGCGGCTGGTCATCTCCATGGCAGCAAGATTCCGCTACTTCGGCCTGTCGATCGGCGATCTCATCCAGGAGGGCCATGTGGGCCTGCTGGAAGCGGCGGCGCGCTTCGAACCAGATCGCGAAGTACGCTTCTCCACCTACGCCACCTGGTGGATTCGAGCTTCGATGCAGGACTATATCTTGCGCAACTGGTCGATCGTCCGTGGGGGCACGAGTTCCGCCCAGAAGGCCCTGTTCTTCAATCTCCGCCGCTTGCGCGCAAGGTTGGCGCAGACCACCGGGCCACTGCCGGACGGAGCCATCTATCGCGAGATCTCATCCGAACTCGGCGTTTCGGAAGCCGATGTGGCGATGATGGATTCGCGCTTGTCCGGCCCCGATACCTCACTGAACAGTCCGATCGCCGATGAAAGCGGTTCGGCCGACCGCCTGGACTTTCTCGCTTCAGATGATCCGCTACCCGATGAAATTGCGGAAGAAACCATCGACATCGAGCGGCGAGCGGACTGGCTGCACGACGCCCTTGGCGTGCTCAATCCGCGTGAGTTGAAGATCATTCAGGAACGCCGGTTGCAAGATGACGGCGCCACTCTGGAATCGCTGGGCGTGACCCTCGGCATTTCCAAGGAGCGCGTCCGGCAAATCGAGACGCGCGCATTGGAAAAGCTGAAGACGGCGCTGGTCAAGGTGAATCCGGCCTTCGAGAACGCAGCCTGAACTCTCATCGATCGGTGATGATCTTGACCTTGTCGCCGGCCGAAACGCCACCGCCCGGAGGGAGCGCATTCAGAACCCGGAACAGATCAAGTTTGCGGTCGACACCGACCATGGTAGCGGAGAGCGACCCGATCGTCTGGCCGGGCTTCACGGTGACGACACGAATGCGGAGCGGCTTCAGAGCCGCTTTCTCGCTGGCTGACAGCGATCGGAAACTGGATCCGACCTGACGTGCGACCGCATCGAGAGTCGTGCTCCCAGTCGGCGCCGCCGTCAAAAGCCGGTAGACGCGGTCTCCGACACGAATCACGGTGATGTTGAACTGCCATGCGTCGGCGCGGGCCTTTGCGACGGCGGCTTCATTGCCGTTAATGGTTTCAGAGCGGACGCTGGCGGGATCCAATCCGGTGACCCAGCCGCTGCGGATGTATTCCGTCAGCGGAACGTTTGGCTTTATCGATACGCCGTCGAAGCGTATTGCCACGTCGCCCGGCCCGGTAGCCGTGACTTCGGCCGCCGAATTGTCGATGACGAAGCCAGAGGGCACCGAGAACGCAACGCCGAGGCCCGGATGAAGGAAGGAGTAGCCGCGAACGTAGCCTTCCTCGGGCGTGTCGCCGAACAGCAAGCCGTCAATACCGGCGAGGAACGAATCACGATCCTGCGCTCCCCTGCCCGCTGCCCCATCGGAGCGGGCAAGCCGCTGTGCAAGCTCGATGCGCTGGGGCGCGTTCGGATGGCTGGCAAGAAAGTCGAGGCTGGCGTCCTGGGCGCCGGTCACGTTGCGGAATTCGCTATATGCCGCCATGGACTGCAGGAAACGGCTCGCAGCGAACGGATCGTAGCCCGCTTTGCTGATCGCCCGGATTCCGATTGCGTCTGCCTCAAGTTCCTGATTGCGTGAGAACTGGGCGAGGCGAAGCTTCCCGCGGATGAGTGCGGCCTTGGCAGCGGGGCTTTCACCGAGCACATCGGTTGCAACCTTGGTCGCCAGAACCTCTTCGGCTTCCCTCTGTTGGCGCTGGACGCCGTGGTTGGCGGTGACATGGCCCATTTCGTGGGCGATGACGGCGGCAAGTTCGGCCGAGTCATTGGCCAGAGCCAGAAGCCCGCGAGTCACATAAAGATAGCCGCCGGGTAGGGCAAAAGCGTTCACATTGGGTGAGTTCAGGATCGTGATTCGATACGTTTGAGGCGATGGATTGTCGGCGTCGAAGGTCAGCGTGCCGACGACCTTTGCGACCATCCGTTCCAGCTTCGGATCCGAATACTCACCGCCGTAGGTGGCAAGGATGCGCGGGTGCTGCGCCTTCGCGAGCGCCGCGAGCTTGTCGTAGCGGGCAACGGTGTCCACCGTTACGGGATTATCCGATGGACGGAACGCCTGTTCGTTGATCGGTCCGTTAAGCGCCTGGCAGCCCGAGACAAGTGCAAGGAGCGCAGCCGCCATCACCCCCCGCCAATGGATTGGCGTCGGCCTTCCCGATACCGGTGATCCCACCAATGTCATCGAGCAGATCGGCAGAGTGATTTTCCTTTCGCCTTCCCTTCGCAAAGTCCCGGCTGATACCGGGCGACCTGCTGGGGACCTAGACCACTCCCCGTCACAAGACGAGAATTCTAGCGCATCTATCGCTGTTTGACCGGAAATTATGTCGGCTTGCGGGCAATTCCTCGGGCGGCGTGCATCTGTGCGACATTGTCGCCGACGTATCGTTTGAAGGCTTCGGGGCCATGCCTACCGAAGAACTCTTCTGTCTCACCAGCGGCAACGACATGCCCGTTCTCAAGAAATACGATCCTGCTGGCTATCCATCGGGCATCGTCGGGCTGATGGGTGACGAACAGGATTGTCATCCGCCGCTCGGCATGCAGCGCTTTTACGAGGTCCAGCATGTCTTGCCGCAAGGCGGGACCCAAAGAGGCGAAGGGTTCGTCAAGGAGCAGCACGGGACGGTCGCGAACAAGAACGCGCGCAAGGGCCACCCGTTGGCGTTCGCCGCCTGACAATTCGCGCGGGAGACGTTTCTCCTTGCCGGAAAGACCCGTACGCGAAATTGCCGAAGTTACCGCGGTGCGATCACCCGGGGTCAGTCGGAGCGCCGGCGAGCGGCCAAGGCCGACATTCGCGGCGACATCCAGATGGGCGAAGAGATTGTTCTCCTGGAATACCATGGAGACTGGCCGTTCCGATGGCGAGATGTCCGTTACGTCGGCGCCGCTGATCAGAATTCTTCCGGATTGCGGCGACGCGAACCCGGCAACCAGATTGAGCAGTGTCGATTTCCCGGAGCCGCTTGGCCCCATGATCGCTGTGATGGATCCCGCTTCGATGGCAAGGTCGAACTCCATCGAGGCTTCACCGTAGCTGAAGGCGACCCGGTCGAGCCGTACATCCGCACCGGTCTTGGCGGATACCGGTCTATCCATCGGCCTTCTTCCCTAGTCTATCAGCAATCGTCATCAGAATAAGACACAAGAGCCCAAGCAGCAGCGCAAGGCCAGCGGCATCCTGGGTCCGGTAGCTGCCCATCCGGGCAAGCAGAAGATAGGGAAGAGTCTGGACGGTTTCGCTGCCGAATAGCGCGATTACGCCCAGATCGCCGAGCGACAGCGCCATTGCAAAGACAAAGGCGGTAGCCAGCGGCCGACGAAGTACGGGCCAATCGATGAGACGGAAACGGTCATAGCCGGCGATGCCGAGTTGGGCGCACAAAAGCTCATGCCGCTCGCTTGCTGCATCATACGCAGGCCGAATGGCCCGGATCGCGAACGGCATCGCCATCACCGCGTTGACCGTAACGACCATGACGGGCGCGACCAGAAAAACGTCGCCGAAATGACGCAGGAGAATGAACCATCCTGCTCCGATGACAATCGGCGGCACCACCAGCACGAAACCGGCGCCGGTGTCTGTCACCGTTTCCAACACAGAGCGCGCCTCTCCGCGCCGTCGCAATTGAAGAGCCCGCCGCGTCACGACCAGCGACTGCGACAGAAAGATCGATAAAGTAGCGGCGAGGATGGAAAGGATAAGGCTTGTGGCGGTGGCTCG
>JBEVEP010000054.1:0-15896 GCA_040512755.1 Mesorhizobium sp. | reverse complement strand
GTCATCGCGCGCTTCTCAGGGTCTTTCGGATAGAGCTCATCAAGACCATGCTTGTTGGACAGATACTGCATAATCGCGCAGCTCTCCCATAAAGCCCCCTTGGGCAATTCCTCCGCTTCGAGCATCGGCGTCAGATGGGACGGGCACTTTGCCAGGTACTCGGCCGATCGTGTCTGGCCGAAGACGTCGTTTTCGTCGAAGTCGAGGCCGGCTGCGCGCACAAAGACGCGCGCCGTCATGTTGTTAACGCTTGGCTTTATGATGTTCAGTTTGATCCCGGCCATTTTTTGCTCCTCCCGTTCTGGCATTGTTTGTTCAATAAGGATTCTTCGGCGCCCTATCCGTCGATAGCGTCTGCCTGCTTCTTTCGATCAGCGCTTCAATCGCATCGGCGAGATGCACCTCGGCGATGTTGTAGTCACCACGGGCAACCCTGATGCCATGCGCCTCCATTAGCACGTCTGCATGGGTATAGCCCGGTGGCGGTTCAAATCGATAGGAAGCGAGTTCAATCAGCAATCCGAGCGGATCCTCGAAGTAGATCGAGTCCATAAACCCACGATCCTTTACCCCGCTATGCCTGATCTCCCGTTCATCCAGACGCTGGACAGCCTGCAGGAATGTCACGCGTGACACGGCGAAGGCGATGTGATGCACGCAGCCTGTTTCGGTCGGCGTACGTCGTGCGACCGGTTGGCGGGACTCATCCGTAAAGATGGTTATGAGTCGACCGTCTCCCGGATCGAAATAGAGGTGGCTTTCGGTTGCCTTGTCCAGGTTGGGCTGCTCGAAGATGAACGGCATGCCGAGGACGCCTTCCCAGAAGTCGATCGATGTCTGGCGATCGGCGCCCACCAGCGTGATGTGATGAACCCCTTGCGATTGCAGTTTCCGCATCGGTGTCCTCCCTTGCTTCAACTGGCTTGGAGCAAGCCGCACGAAACCGACTTGCTCTCAGTCTTTATTTGCGAATCGAACTCACCCGAAAACCGCTTCGCACTTTTCAGTCCGATGCTTCAGTGCTGCACCAGTTTCAACTTGTATTCGCTTCGTTCGAGCGTTCCCCACGGCACGATGGCCACACGTGTGGAGACGACAAGCAGATCCCGAATTCGTTGCTGGATCCTCTCGGCGAGGTTTGGATCGCCGGTAACATCCTTGGCCAGTTCCACCAGGATCGGCAAAGGCGGCTCCTGTCTGGTGCCAGCGGACGACGGTTTTAACAGAATGGCGCCGCTGACGGCAGGCGCAAAGCCGTTCACGATCTCCCTGATCGCCGTCGGGAAAACGTTCACTCCCCGCACGATCAGCATATCGTCGGTCCGTCCGACGCACCGAACCCTGGGCGCCGTGCGACCGCATCGGCACGGAGACGTCCACATCTCAACATGATCCCGTGTGCGGAATCTCAGCAGAGGGGCCGCGCGATGGCGAAGATGCGTGAGGACCAGTTCGCCTTTCGCGCCGTCTTCCATGGCGACGGGGGCCCCGCTGTCCGGGTCGATCAATTCGGCATGCACGAAGCCACGTGCGCCCAGATGCATGCCGCATTGTTCCGGGCACTCGCCCCACAGCGATATCCCGATATCGCCAATTCCCATCACTTCGGTGACCTTCGCGCCCCACGCGTCTTCGAGCCGCGCCCGCAACGCCGGTTCACCGCCGCCCGGCTCGCCGGCAACGAGCAGACGCTGGATACTCGACCTTCGCAGTTCGAAGTTGCGATCGGCGGCCCACTCGGCGAGATGACCCGCGTAGGATGGAGTCATCACGGCCGCCTCCGGACGCAACAGGCGGATCGCCGCCATCAGCCGTTCTGTATTGCCGGTTCCGACCGGTATGTGGCACATGCCGAGCCGGTCGAAAGCGCCCAGCGCTGCACCGGCAACGAACGGACCGGCGTTGTAGGTGGAAACAATGGCCTGGCCGGATCGGATTCCGGAAGCGGCGTAGCTGCGGGCCGAGATCGTCACCCAGTTTTCGAGATCTGGACCAGTCAGCGGAATGTATGCCGGCGTGCCCGTGGTGCCGCTAGTGGAAAAGATGCGCACGATCTCGTCCATTTGAACCGTGACATGCGTTCCCATCGGAGCAGCTTCGCTGTAGCTCGCCTTGACCTCGCTCTTCTCTGTGAGAGGGAGTGCACCGATGGCGTCGAGCCCACCGATCCTTGCGGCAGTCGGAAGTCCCTCGTCTCGCAGCTTTTGCTGATAGAAGCTCGAATGCGACAGAAGGTACTCGATCTGTTTCTGATAGAGCGCATCATCGAGCCGATGCTGCTCGCGCCAAGGCCGCGTCTCTATGTCGGGCTCAAACACCGCTATCGTCGCCCCTTTCATAGCTCACCGCCGATTCCGCGTGCGCCGCCATGACAAAGCCGACCGGATTTTTCTGTTCTTCGGCCAGATGAGCGAGAATGCCACCAGTGCGCGCCAGCAGCGGAATCGCCTTGATCATCCCGGCAGGGAACTTGAGATCGAGAAGTACGGCTGCAATCGGCATCGAAACATTCATCGTCAGCGGCCGACCCCATACGTCGGCAGCCGCACGGCCCATGCGCCGCGCCATATCCACATTCGGTCCGGCAACCTGGCGGGCGTCTGCAAGCTCGAGAATGCGCTCTGCGCGCGGATCTGTGGAGCGATGCACTGGATGTCCGAACCCCGGCACTTTCTCTCCGCGGGCCCGGATGCCTTTGATGAGGTCGTAGGCCGCGGCATCCGCATCCTCACCGGCCGCAACCCGGCTCAAAGCTGTCACCAGCAGCTTGCCGCACAATTCGGATGTTCCCACAAGCACCGGCCCACAGCCGAGAAGTCCCGCTGCAAGCGCGCCTTCCAGCGAACCGGGGTTGGCCGCAAGCGTCATTCGCGCGGCCTGCACCGTTGGCATCATCCCGTGTTCGGCGATCGCGATCAGCAGAAGATCGAGGAAAAAGCGCTGGTCCTTTGTCGGTTCGCGGCCTGTTAGAAGCAGATAGAAGTACTCGGTAAAGCCGAGCCGTCCCATCAGATCGCCGCAAAGGTCGCGGCCACGTACCTCAACGCTGTCTGCCTTGGCCGTGCAGATTTTGGTGATTGCCGCGCGGGGTTTGCCGATATGCATTCTGTCCTTTGAGACGATTGCCTGACAGGTGACAGGTTCGGATACGCGTGAGCGAGGGATACTAGTTCAATTTCGGCCGCTGCGCCACAAAGGCGGATTAAGCTGCCGCAACCTTGTGGCGGAGCCGCACGGACCTCACAAAAAAACAGGAGCGGAATGCACAGGAAAGCGCCGGGACTATCGCCTCACATCACCGGCAATTGTTGTCCAGTCTTTTATAGCCGAACACCCTGAGCTGACAGTTCTGCTGCATGCGTGGAACTTCCGGCCGCGGTTTTGGCAACTGATTAATGCGCCGGTCCAAGTCCCGATAGAGCTGCTGCTGATCCTGGAAGTCACGGCGGCGCTGGGCTCGCTCCAGCGTCTGCAAGTCGCCGATGCGGCCCCGAAGCTGGAGCAAGGTCCGCTCGGACGGCGTCAGCGGGTCCGTCACGAAGGCGCCAGCCGGGCTGGCTGTAATCATTGCCGCAGCAAGCGCGACAAGCACCACGTTCGACATTGCGACCAACATCTTCATAGGTTGCCTCCGTGGAGCAACTCTCTGCGAACCAATGTAGTGCTCCTTGCCCCTTCGTGCCAGCGGCGGGCGGTCTGGGGTCTAGTTCTGGAGCCGATACGACCGTGCAGGACGAAGAGTTTCAATGGCAAACCTGGCGCATGTGATGTGGACGACAGGCGCGACACGCGGAGGCGACCGCGTGCTATCCTCGCGGCCATTGTCCTTGCCCGGAGGAAAGACGCATGTGGCCCGATCGGCGTATCCAGGACTTGTTCGGTATTGAATTGCCTATCATCCAGGCTCCGATGGCCGGGCCGGTGCTCTCCGACATGGTCATCGCTGTCGCTGAGGCAGGCGGATTGGGTTCGTTGCCTTGCGCGATGCTCACTCCCGACCAGGCACGAACGCAGCTCGGCATCATCAGGCAGCAGACTTCCAGACCGATCAATGTCAACTTCTTCTGCCACAAGCCTCCAGAGGCGAACCCTGCCCGCGAGGCTGCCTGGCGGACGCGGCTCGAAGATTACTACGTCGAGTTGGGCATCGATACGAAAGCCCCGATACCGGCATCAAACCGGACTCCTTTCGACAGCGAACTGTGTGAACTTGTCGAGGAGTTCAGGCCCGAAATCGTTAGCTTTCATTTCGGCCTGCCGGACCGAAACCTTCTCGATCGGGTGAAGGCGACCGGCGCAAAAATCATCTCGTCAGCGACGACGGTCGAAGAGGCGCTATGGCTGGAGACGGAAGGCTGCGACGCCATCATCGCGCAGGGCTACGAGGCAGGCGGCCACCGCGGCATTTTCCTCACCGACAATATTGCAAGCCAGGTCGGCACGATGGCGCTGGTGCCGCAGATCGTCGATGCGGTGAAGGTACCGATCATCGCTGCTGGCGGCATTGCCGACGCGAGGGGCATCGTGGCGGCCTTCGCGCTCGGCGCTGCCGCCGTGCAGATCGGAACTGCCTATCTGTTTTGCCCGGAAGCCAAACTTGCCGGGGCCCACCGGGAGGCGTTGCGGGTAGCGAGGGACAACGACACCGTGCTCACCAACGTTTTCACGGGCCGTCCCGCGCGCGGGATCATCAACCGCGTCGTCCGGGAGGTCGGCCCGATGTCCGACCTTGCTCCGGCATTTCCGCTTGCCGGCGGTGCGTTGGCGCCGTTGCGGGCCAAGTCGGAGCCAGCTGGGTCTGGCGACTTCATGGCCCTTTGGTCCGGGCAGGCTGCTCGCCTTGGTCGCGAACTTCCGGCCGGCGAACTGACCCGGCAATTGGCCGCCGGGGCGCTGGCGCGGTTCCCAGGAGCCTGACTGAACTCATCGCATCGAACCCCTTTCCCGGTGTCACCCGCTGACGACAGAATGGATGTTACCGTCCGGGTCCTTGAACCACGCAACCCTTATGTCACCGGCGACATGGACGTCCCCTTCCCTGACTGTGCCGGGAAGGTCATAGTGCTCGAACGCAACGCCTTTCGACCGCAGGGTTTTTACTTCCTCATCGACGTTATTTCCCACGACCCAGGTTACTGCAGTCGCCTGATTGGTTCCCGCATATTGGGATTCGTAGACGAACAATGTGGAACCCCCGGTCTTGTAGGTAATCATTCCCTCCTCTTCGCCACCGGCTCCAGTGAGACCGAGCTTGCCCTCATAAAAATCCCGCGCAGCTTTGAAGTTCTTGACTGCGACCGTCGCTATCGCATCCCTGTTTCCCAGCACGGCTCTTCTCCTTTCGCTACATATGAACTCGAGGGGCGCAGCTATGTATTAGCTAGTCGTCGCAACAGGAGCTGCGGCACCGGTAGCCTATTCATACTTGTCGTGATGCCTCACCCAATCGGTCAGATTGCCGTTCGGCCCTCTCTCGTCGCGGCCTTTCGGCGTCATGTCGAGATAGTTGTAGGCGCCGATGAGCATCTCATCGCCGCGCCCGAATGACGAGAAGACGTGGAATACGTCTCCGGCGTCATCCTTGTAGAAGACGCTCATCCCGGGCAGTTCCGGGCTCGAATTCTCGATAAGACGGTAATTGTAGTAGACCTCGCCTTTGGCAAGTTCATCCGGCGTGAACGAGACATGGAAGTCGTGGTTGAAGTCGCTTCCGAACGATGAGACCCAGGTAAAACGCCAGCCCATCCGCTTCCGGTACGCCTCGATCTTTTCGAGCGGCGCGCGGGAAACCGCCACGAATGTCACGTCGTGATGTTCGAAATGTTGGCGGGCCGCATCGACATGATCGGCCTGGAAAGAGCAGCCAACGCATCCCTCCTCCCAATCGGGCGCGAACATGAAATGCTGGAGTATCAGCTGACCGCGCCCGTCGAAAAGATCGGCCAGGGTCTTCTTGCCGGCAGTGCTGTCGAAGACGTAGCGCTTGTCGATCTTCACCCAGGGCAAGGCACGGCGTTCTGCGCTCAACTGATCCCGAAAGCGGGTGAGTTCCTTTTCGCGAACCAGATGTTCCTTCTGCGCGGCCACCCACTCTTCGCGTGACACGATCTTTGCCTGAAGCATGGCTACCTCCTGTCTGAATTGGCGTTCTGCCAGCGGCCGGTACTCGCCGGGCCGCGTTACTTCTCGCCGATCGTCATGATCGGACGCACCTCGATCGTTCCCAATCGCGCAAGCGGAATCTTGGAGGCGACACCAACCGCATCGTCCTTGTCCTTGGCTTCGATCAGGATAAAACCGAGCAGCTGTTCCTTCGTCTCGGCAAAGGGACCATCGATTACATCGACCACGTCATCGCGCACCTGCACGCGGGTAGATGACCGGACCGATTCCAGAGCCTCGGCGACAACGAGATGGCCGCTTTCCTCCAACGCCCGGTCGTAGGCGATGGAGTCGTCATCGAGTTGGTCCTTCTCGGCCTCGGACAGAGACTGGAGCTTTCGTTCCTCTCCGTAGACCAGACATAGGTATCTCATCGTTTTGCTTCCTGTGCTCTTACCGTGTGAAGGGCGTTGCAGATGGGCTGCGCCAGCATTTCCGCCAGCAAAGTCCGGTCGTTGGCCCGGGCGCGGGTGACGTAGTGCTCGTAATGTTGGGTAAGCAGGACCAAGGCGAGAAGCGGGGCCAGCATCGCGCATATCAGGAAAACCTGGCCGGGCGATGCAAATTTCGGGACGCCCGGCAGCCCAGCCGCGAAGGTACTGGTCAAGCTTTCGCCGGAATGGACGCAAGCCATATTGTCACCGGCATGAAGAGACGCCGACCTCAATCGGCTCCAGCACAGAGAGGCGGCTGCGATAACCCCGAGCAAGCAGCAACTCATCGCGGCCGCCTCCCGGCAGCCGGTCGGTCGCCGCCGCAAATCCACTTGCCGATTCGGTAGTAAGGCGTGGTGTTCCTGCCATCCCGAAGCATAGCCTGCGTGTCTGCCATCCGCTGACGCATCGGTCAGTCTCCTTCGGCTGCGATCGCGCGAAGCAATCACTGCCAGGACGAATGAAGACGGGTGAATCCGACAGCAACACCCGGAATTTTTTCAGATTTTGGGTCGGCCCGTTACGCAACAGGAGAGTCTCAGGCAGCAGAAGCCTTTCCGGGCTTCGCCAGTTGCTCGATCTGCATCTTGATGTGGTCAGCTTCCGCAGCCGTGTTGCAGAGAGCGAGCGCGCGTTCGAACGCCTCGCGTGCATCCTCCACGCGCCCAAGTTCTTTGAGCAGCGCCCCTTTGACGCCGAAAAAGTAGAAGTAACCCGGCAGCTGCTCCCCAAGCGGCTCGATCATGGCCAGTGCGGCGGCGGGGCCATGAAGCTTGGCTACTGCCACCGCCCTGTTGAGCGACACGACAGGCGATGGCTGAAGCCTCTGCAGCACCGCATAGAGCTGGTCGATCTCGTTCCAGTCCGTGTCCTCGGGCCGTGCGGTCTGCGCATGAACAGCCGCAATCGCGGCCTGCACCTGGTAGGAACCTGGTTTGCGGGCGCTCAAGGCTTTCTCCACCAGGGCCAAACCCTCGGCAATCATGCCCTGATCCCAAAGGCTGCGATCCTGATCTTGCAGCAGAACGATGGCGTTGTCCGCATCGAGCCGGGCGCGCGCGCGGGCATGCTGGAGCAGCAGCAGCGCCGTCAGCCCCATGATCTCGCTTTCCGCAGGAAAAAGCGTCAGCAGAAGCCGCGCCAAGCGGATCGCCTCTTCGCACAGCGGTACGCGGACATGGACAGTGCCGCCGCTCGCCGAATAGCCCTCGTTGAACAGAAGATAGATCATCGCAGCGACAGTTGTGAGCCTTTCGCTGCGCTCGGCAGCGTCCGGCGCTTCATACGGCACATCGGCTTCGCCAATGCGCCTTTTTGCGCGCGTGATGCGCTGCTCCATCGCCGTTTCGGTGACCAGGAAGGCGCGTGCGATCTCCTTCACCGACAGCCCCGAAACGATGCGCAGCGCCAGCGCGATCTGCTGGTTTGCTGGCAGTTCGGGATGGCAGCAGATGAAGAGCAGCCGCAACACGTCGTCGCGATAGTGTGCGTGGTCGAGGCCCTCGACCACCGCCGTTTCCGTATCCTCAAGATCCGAGATGACGTCGTCATCCGGCAATGCCTGCTGCTTACTTCGCCGGCGCGCTTCATCCAGCGCCGCATTGCGGCCAACGAAGATCAGCCAAGCCACAGGGTCTCTCGGCAGGCCCTTTTCCGGCCAGTTCTTCAGGGCGCGCAGGCTGGCTTCCTGGAAGGCCTCTTCGGCCGTATCCAGATCGCGAAAATAGCGCAGAAGCGCACTGACAGCCTGCGGACGAGCCGTCGTCAACGCGGCTTCAATGCCGGCGTCATGCTTCATTGCGGAATGGTTCCAGGACGAAGCATCATGAGGGGCCGAATTTCATACGACCCAGTTCCATGCGTCGCGGCACCCGCAAGTTCGCGCGCAAACTCGACGGCTTCCTCACGCGTCTCGCAGTCGACGATGTAGAAGCCGAGAAGCTGTTCCTTGGTCTCGGCGAACGGGCCGTCGACGACCAGCGACTCTGATCCTTTTTTCAGCGTTGTTGCTGCCGTGGTGGGCATCAAACGCGCCACCGGACCCAGTTTGCCGCGCTTTCTCAGCCTATCCTGCACCGCGCCAAGCCGATCCATCAGGGCGCCCTCTTCGTCGGCGCTCATAGCGGTGGTTACGGCCTCCCGGTCGTAGCAGAGGATCGCGTAGTGCATGGTCTCTCTTTTCGCCTTATCGTCCCACGTCAAAGCGGCCGGAGTATGCCGTTCCGGGTCATGATCGACAAGGTCCACGCTGCGGCGATCGTCTCCTTCGTTTCAGCCGATCCTTCTTATCTCGATAAGGAATATCGTGGTGTCCTCGCCGCTGACGGACAACCGTGTCGCGGGATTGTTCAACAGTACGCAGTCCAGGGGAGCAAGCCGCGCGTGCTCGCCGGCGGTCGTCACTTCGAGCGGCCCGTCGTGGCAGATCAACAGTACTGTGTCGGCATCCGACGAGATTTCAGCCTGTCCGGACACGCTGAGCCGGCGCACTGCATGCACAAAGCTCCCGCGACGGGTCATGACATTCAGATCGGTCAACGGACCGTCGATCAACCTGGCGCCCGCCGGAACGTCGGCGGGAAACGGCAGGGGCTCGGACCGTAGCGTAAGGCTGAACGGGATCCGTCCCTCGACCGATAGGATCATCCCCTCCCCGGAGAGAACGGTCAGCGTGCGATCCACGGATGCAAAGGTCGAGAACGGGCCATCGCGCTCCACCCGCGCCATCGAAACGCGCCATCCGAAGTCGTCAAGCCGCGCCTCGGGCGGCCAGGCAGCGACTTCCCTTGTGACGCCTCCGCCGTTCTTCCACGGCATGCAGCGATACTGGTTGGCACGAAGGATGCGCATGTGTCCATACTCAACCCAGAATGCCAGGCAGATTGAGCCCGTGCTCGCGTGCACATTCCAGGGCGACGTCGTAGCCTGCATCCGCATGGCGCATGACGCCGGTCGCCGGGTCGTTCCACAGGACCCGCTCGACGCGCCTTGCTGCTTCCGCCGTGCCGTCGCAGACGATCACCATGCCCGAATGCTGCGAGAAGCCCATACCGACACCGCCACCATGATGCAGAGAGACCCAGGTCGCCCCAGACGCACAGTTCAACAGCGCGTTGAGCAGCGGCCAGTCGGACACCGCATCGGAGCCGTCCTTCATCGCTTCCGTCTCGCGGTTCGGTGATGCGACAGAGCCGGAATCGAGATGATCGCGCCCGATAACGACCGGCGCCTTCAACTCGCCCTTGGCGACCATTTCGTTGAAGGCGAGGCCCAGCCGATGGCGGTCGCCAAGGCCAACCCAGCAGATGCGCGCCGGCAGTCCCTGGAAGTGAATGCGCTTCTGAGCCATGTCGAGCCAGTTGTGCAGGTGCTTGTTGTCGGGCAACAGCTCCTTCACCTTCGCATCGGTGCGGTAGATATCCTCCGGATCGCCCGACAGTGCTGCCCAGCGAAACGGGCCGACGCCTCGGCAGAAGAGCGGGCGGATGTAGGCCGGCACGAAGCCAGGAAAATCGAAGGCGTTTTCGACACCCTCTTCCAGCGCCATCTGGCGGATGTTGTTGCCGTAATCGACCGTCGGCACGCCCTGCTTGTGGAAATCCAACATTGCCCTGACGTGCGTCGCCATGGAGGCGCGGGCAGCCTTCTCGACCGCCTTGGGGTCGCGCTCGCGGCGTTCTTCCCATTCGGCTACCGTCCAACCCTTCGGCAGGTAGCCATTGACCGGATCGTGCGCGGAGGTCTGGTCGGTCACGGCGTCGGGCTTCACGCCGCGCCGCACCAATTCGGGGAAGATGTCCGCCGCATTGCCAAGCAGAGCCACCGAGATGGCTTTCTTCTCCTTGCTGGCCCTATCGATGATGGCCAGCGCGTCATCCAAATCCTTGGCCTGCACGTCTACATAGCCGGTCTTCAACCGCATCTCGATGCGACTCGCCTGGCATTCGACTGCAAGGCAGGAGGCTCCGGCCATGGTGGCGGCCAGCGGCTGTGCGCCGCCCATGCCGCCCAGCCCCGCGGTCAGGATCCAGCGGCCCGAGAGGTCGCCGCCATAGTGCTGGCGGCCAAGTTCCACGAAGGTTTCGTAGGTGCCCTGAACGATGCCCTGCGAGCCGATATAGATCCACGACCCGGCCGTCATTTGGCCGTACATCATCAGGCCCTTCCGATCGAGGGCGTTGAAATGATCCCAGGTCGCCCAGTGTGGCACGAGGTTGGAGTTGGCGAGCAGAACACGGGGTGCATCCGGATGTGTGCGGAAGACGCCCACCGGCTTGCCCGACTGCACAAGCAGGGTCTCGTCGGCCTCGAGCTTCTTCAGCGCACCGACGATGCGGTCGAAACTCTCCCAGTCGCGCGCCGCGCGGCCGATGCCGCCATAGACCACCAGTTCACCGGGCTTTTCGGCGACCATTGGATCGAGATTGTTCATGAGCATGCGCAGAGGCGCCTCTGTCAGCCAGCTCTTGGCTGACAATTCAGTACCAGTGGCGGCTCGAATAACGCGCGCGTTGTCAATGCGGGTATGTTCGGTCATGGGACCCTCCAGGGAATAAGTGAATGCGGCGCGTCAGACGCGCGCCCAGCGGATTGCGGTTTCAAGGATCGTCGTCAGCGTCTTGCGCATCGCGGCTGCGTAAGCCGCATCGTATGCGACAGGCCAATTCTGCGGATCGACAGGTCCGGCTGGCTCGCGCAGATACCCCCGGCAAGACAGCTCCATTTGCAGCGCATGCACGCCGTTGCCTGGATCGCCGTAGTGCCTCGTGATCCAGCCGCCCTTGAAGCGGCCATTCACGACGAAGGTTTCGCGGCTCTCGGCCATGATCTGTGTCACGAGAGCCTGCAGCACAGGGTCGGCGCTCCTGCCGTCATTGGTGCCGAGATTGAAGACCGGCAATGTACCGTCGAAAAGGCGTGGAATGACAGACCTGATCGAGTGGCAGTCATAGAGCACGATCTTCTCATGCAGTGCCCGGAGCCGTTCGGTCTGGGCCTGCAATTCCGCATGGTACGGATCAAAATATTCGCTGCGGCGGCGGTCGATTTCTGTTGGACCGGGTTCTTCTCCGTCGCGGTAGAGCGGGTCGCCGTCAAAAGTTTCGGTCGGGCACAGCCCTGTCGTCGCCTGGCCCGGATAGAGCGAAGCGCCAGAGGGATCGCGGTTGACGTCGATCATGGTGCGCGAGATCGCGGTCCGCACCATGGTCGCGCCCAGATCAGCCGCGAAATCGTAGAGCCTTTCGATCCACCAGTCGCAATCCCGCTGGCCGAGCCACCGCGACTTCAGCCGTGGTTCGAGCACGCCAAGATCAATGCCGGTATGCGGCAGGCTGATCAGCAGCGGGGCATCGCCTTCCTGGACCGTAAGCCAGCTTGGCCTGGTCATGCCGCTTCTCCTGCAATCGCAGGCAGGGCGACAGCCGCCGCGACCTCGACGACCGTCCCCCGCCGCACCAAGGCGATCGCCTTTTCCATGTCCGGGTGGAAATAGCGGTCGTCGTCGAGGTGCGGAACGTCCGCCCTCACCTTGCCACGGACGGCCTCCAGAACCTCGCTGGATTTCAGCGGCGCATGGAAATCGCATCCCTGCGCAGCGGCGAGCAATTCAATGCCGACCACCGCGGTCGCGTTCTCGACCATCCCGATCAGACGCCGTGCGCCATGCGCCGCCATGGAGACATGGTCCTCCTGGTTCGCGGAAGTCGGGATCGAATCGACGCTCGCAGGATAGGCGCGCTGCTTGTTCTCCGAGACCAGTGCCGCCGCCGTCACCTGCGGGATCATGAAGCCGGAATTGAGCCCCGGCTTCGGCGTCAGGAAGGCGGGCATGCCGGAAAGGGCCGGATCGACGAGCATGGCGATCCTGCGTTCGGACAGCGAACCGATCTCGCAAACCGCGATCGCAATCATGTCGGCCGCGAAGGCGACAGGCTCGGCGTGGAAATTGCCGCCCGAAAGGGCGGTATCATCCTCAGCGAAGATCAGCGGATTGTCCGAAACGCCATTCGCCTCAGTCTCCAGCGTCGCGGCGGCCTGACGAAGAACATCGAGGGCGGCGCCCATCACCTGCGGCTGGCAGCGCAGACAGTATGGGTCCTGCACACGTTCATCGCCGATGCGGTGCGATTCCCGGATCGCGCTACCCACCATGAGCGAACGCAGCGCATCTGCAGTTTCGATCTGGCCGCGGTGTTTCCTGAGCGCGTGAATGCGCGGGTCAAATGGCGCGTCCGAGCCGCGCGCGGCGTCTGTCGACAGCGCCCCGGTGACAAGCGCCGACTGGAAAAGCGTCTCCGCTTCGAACAAACCAGCAAGAGCATAGGCCGTCGAGAATTGCGTGCCGTTGAGCAGCGCCAGCCCCTCCTTCGGCCCGAGCGCCACCGGCTCCAAGCCGTGCGAAACGAAAGCGACCTGCGCGGGGAAAACACCGTGAGGCGTGAAGCACTCGCCCACGCCAATCATGGCTGCTGCCAGATGTGAAAGCGGGGCAAGGTCGCCTGACGCACCGACCGAGCCCTGTGCCGGCACCACAGGAATGACATGCGCGGCGATCATCGCCTCCAGCAGTTCCAGCGTCTTCGGCTGAATGCCGGACGCGCCCTGCGCCAGACTTGCGAGTTTCAGCGCCATCATCAGCCGCGCCACGGTTTCGGGCATCGGCTCGCCCACTCCGGCGGCATGCGACAGAACGATGTTTCTCTGCAGGGTGGCGAGGTCGGCTTCCTCTATGCGCACGCTGGCGAGTTTTCCGAAGCCTGTATTGATGCCGTAGACCGGCTCACCCTTGGCAACGATCCGGGCGACTGCCTCGGCACTCTCCTTCACACGAGGCTTGCATGCCGGATCGAGCCTGGGCACCGCTCCGTGATACACTGCCCGCCACTCGGCGAGCGTGACGTTTCCAGGCTTCAGGACAAGTTCCGTCATTCTCCCCTCCAGATACGGGCGTGCAGCGGGTTGAACCCCATGCGATAAACAAGTTCGGCTGGCTGGCCGATGTTCCAGATTGCCAGATCGGCCCATTTGCCGGGCTCCAGCGTGCCCGTGTCCGACAGCAGCCCAAGCGCGTGGGCAGCCTCTCGTGTGGTGCCGGCAATGCACTCCTCGACAGTCATGCCGAACAGCGTCGCGGCCATGTTCATTGTGAGAAGCAGCGAGGTGAGCGGCGACGTACCGGGATTGCAGTCTGTCGCCACTGCCATCTTCACGCCGTTTCGTCGAAACAGCCCAACGGGCGGCTTTTTCGTTTCGCGAATGAAATAGTACGCGCCCGGCAGGATCACAGCGACGGCTCCTGCCTTCGCCATCGCGGCGGCACCGTTCTCGTCCGTATATTCAAGGTGATCGGCCGACAATGCACCGAAGCTCGCGGCCAATTCTGCTCCGCGCAGATTGGAGAGCTGATCGGCGTGAAGTTTCACGGGCAGGCCTAGCGCTTTCGCGACGCTGAATACCCGCGCGATCTGATCCGGGGAGAAAGCGATGCCTTCGCAGAAACCATCCACTGCGTCGGCCAGTCCAAGTGCCGCGATAGCCGGCAACATCTCATCGGCGACTTTCGCGATATAAGCGGCCTTGTCTCCATTGGCTTCCGGCGGCAATGCATGCGCACCGAGAAAGCTTGTGCGAACCGTCACGCGCCGCTCTTCGGCCAGCCTCCGCGCGGCGCGCAGCGATTTGGCTTCGTTGTCAAGGTCCAGCCCATAGCCCGATTTGACTTCGACAGTGGTGACGCCTTCGGCCATCAGGGCGTCGAGGCGCGGCAATGTCTCCGCCAGCAACTGGTCTTCACTCGCCGCCCGGAGCGCCTTCACCGATGACACGATGCCGCCGCCGGCCTTCGCGACCTCTTCATAGGTCGCGCCTGCCAGCCGCATTTCGAACTCATTGGCGCGTGTGCCCGCATGCACCAGATGGGTATGGCAGTCGATCAGGCCCGGCGTGATCCAGCGGCCCTGGCAATCGACCGTCTCTGCGGCGGAAGCCAGCGCCGCCGGCAGGTCAGCCTCCGCGCCTGCAAAGACGATCCTCCCGCCTTCGGCGACCACCGCGCCTTTATCGATGACGCCCAGGCCCGGCAAATCGGCGGCAAGCGTGGCCAGCCTGGCATCGCGCCAGACGCGGAGCTTTCCGTTCGTGGAGATTTGCTGAGCAGCCATTGTGCTTTTTTCGCTTCCGTTCTCTCGTCGTTATGTATATACATATTCGGAGATGTTGCAAGCGGAATTATCGGCATGCAACGTCGGATATGAATTGAGCAGTTCGGGATGATATCACTCCCACGCCGTAGCCGGCGGGAAAATGGCATCCGGAGCGGCAGATACGCCAACTCACATCGCGAGCGTTGCCCATGACCCGGATATTCGCCGAAACCGCCCTTCTCACCTCAGGCTGGGCCCGAAACGTCAGGATTTCTTGCGGCGGTGGCGCCGTCATCGCCATTGAGCCGGACGTCACAGCACAGGAGGGCGACGAGCGCTGCGCCATCCTCCTGCCGGCCATGCCGAACCTTCATAGCCATGCTTTCCAGCGCGGCATGGCGGGGCTTGCGGAAATACGCGGAGAGTCGGCCGACAGTTTTTGGAGCTGGCGCGAAGTGATGTACCGCTTTGCCCTGACGATGACCCCGGAACAGGTCGAAGCCGTCGCCGCCCAGCTTTATGTCGAGATGCTTGAAGCGGGCTTCTCCCGCGTCGGCGAGTTTCACTATCTGCATCACGACCGCGATGGCCGTCGCTATGCCAACATCGCTGAGATGGGCGAACGCATCGCAGCAGCAGCTTCATGCACCGGCATCGGGTTGACGCTGCTACCGGTCTTTTATGCTCATTCCACGTTTGGCGGGGCCGCGCCCAGCGATGGCCAGCGCCGCTTCATCAACGATCCCGACAGTTTTGGGCGGCTGCTCGACGGTTGTCGTGCGGCGGCAGGCAAGGTTGAGGGTTCGGTCGTCGGCGTCGCGCCACATAGTTTGAGGGCCGTCACGCCCGAAGAGCTTACCGCAATCGCTGCCATGGCGGGTGACGCGCCGATCCACATCCATGTCGCCGAGCAAGTAAAGGAGGTCGAGGATTGCATCCGCTGGTCAGGCGCACGCCCCGTGGAGTGGCTGCTGTCCAATGCCGATGTCGACAGGCGCTGGTGCCTGATCCACGCCACCCACATGACTGACGAGGAGACAAGCCGGCTCGCTGCCAGCGGCGCTGTCGCCGGCCTCTGCCCGATCACCGAAGCCAATCTTGGAGACGGTACCTTCCCGGCTCCGCAATTCGTCGGGCATGGGGGTCGCTACGGTAT
>JBEVEP010000393.1:0-3793 GCA_040512755.1 Mesorhizobium sp. | reverse complement strand
CGCCTCACCGGCCGTCACCATAAAGCGAAGTTCGTCGCAGGCGCCAGGCCCGCTGTCGCTGAATTTCCCGAGACAGTTGAAGGGGTCGGCCGAGACTTCCTTGACACCGGTCTCGCGTCCCAGGTCCTCCGGCAATCCTTGGACTGCCGGCACGCCGGTGTTGTGGACATGAGTGTCGGTGAGGCGCGCGCCATTGTGGCAGTCGACGCAATTGGCCTTGCCGATGAAGAGCTTGAGCCCAAGCATCTCCTCCCCGGAGAACGCCGCGTCCCCCGCGGGCGGCTTACCGGCAGCCAGTGCAGCAGCGAAGCGGTCAAAGCGCGTTTCCTCATGCACGATGGATCGTTCGAAAGCTTCGATCGCTTTTCCGATATTGGCGAAGACCTTGTCCACGGCGTCACGCTGCTGGTCCGTCATCGCGTTCCAGGCTGCCTTCTCGGCGGCGTTGCCGAACGGCCCGGCATTTTCGGGAACCCCATGAAGGTCCGGCAACGGTCCGAATATCCGCTCATACCGCTCATGGAAGCTGCGATCGATGAAATGCGCATAGGCCGCGCGGTTGCCTGCCTGCTCTGCCTCGTTCTCCATTGGGGTGAGCGCCTGAGACCAGAGACTGTCCCGGCGGCCATCCCAGAAGAACCATGTATTCCAGGCCGTTCCGGCAAGCGGCATGGTGCGCCGGTTGGTGACGCCGGCGCCCTCCGCACGTGGCAGGTCGTCCTGGAACTGACGATCGATCAGGTGGCAACTCGAACAGGAGATCGTGCCGTCGCGGCTGAGGCGCTTGTCAAAGAAGAGCGTGGCTCCGAAGGCCGATGCCGCCGGATCGTTTGCGACCTTGTTGGTGGGGTCATCGGGCAGCGGAGGTAAGGCGGTGAGCGCCAGCGAGGCTATGACCTCCTTTTCGTCCTGACTGAACGCCACAGGCTCACAGCCGGCGACCATAAGGACGCCGGACGCCAGAGCGCCGACTACTCCAGCGCGTATGCGCCTGCGGGCCTGTTCGTTACAGAACGACATTGAAAACAGCCCGGTCGTCGCCCGGCGCAGCCGAGATCGCAAACCTCAATTCCCACCAGCCTTGCATGTTGAACTTGACGCCTTCGATCCTGTAGCGGCCGGAGCCGAGATATTCGGTCATGCGCGGGCTGGTCGGAAGCCCGTGCCCATGTTCCGGCATTCCACCGTCCACGGCGATCGCCGCGCGCTCGACCGGAACGCCGTCCGGAGTCGTTAACGTCAGCAGCCATGAATGTATTTCGCCTCGGTGCAGAGGCTCGATCTCCGGCGCGACTGCCACCACATAAGTCTTCGACTCACTTGGCTTGGACCGCGCCAGGTCCGGTTCATGCGACGGTATCAGGTTACTCACAAGGAGAGCCACCGCCACGAGGACGGCGCCGGCCATGGCGAGAACGACCCAGTGTATTCTGATGAATTTCATACGGAATCCTGCCTCTGGACGACTGCTGGTCCGTCACACGCGGTGATGTCCCTCGAGCCGTTTGCAAGACTTCCAGTCGCGGAAAGCTCGCCGGGGCTTCCTTCATCGCCGGGCACTTCAACAAATGTAACAGCACTGCTATGAGCGCTCAGCCATGCAGTATAAAAGATTGTTTTGACGAAAAAGGAGCGTTTCAATGGCGCAGGGCATCGCGGCGATCGGCGAATGCATGCTGGAGCTCTCCGGCCAGGGCGGCAATACATGGCACATGGGCTATGCCGGCGATACATTCAACACGCTTTGGACGCTTCGCGCCCTCTCCGCCGGACATCATGTCGACTACATATCGGCATTCGGCGACGACCCCTTTTCGGAGGGACAGACCGCGTTCTTCCGTGAACATGGAATCGGCATCGCCAACAGCCCGATCATCTCCGGTGCGCATCCTGGGCTTTACGCAATCACCCTCAAGGGGGCCGAGCGTTCCTTCACCTATTGGCGCAACGATGCGGCAGCGCGCCAGCTGGCCAACGATCCTGCCAAACTGGCAAAGAGCCTTGAAAACAGGTCTCTTATCTACTTTTCCGGAATTACTCTCGCAATCCTGACCACAGACGCCCGCCAAGCCCTGTTGAAGGCGCTCTCGACGGAGCGGGCGAAGGGTTGCCACATCGCTTTTGATCCGAACTATCGTCCGCGCCTGTGGCCCAGTGCGGAAGCAGCCCGCAGCGCGATTGCGTCGGCATTGGCGGTCACCGATATCGCCTTGCCGACTTTCCCCGACGAACAGGAACTCTATGGCGACGCCTCACCAGAAGCGACGGCGACCCGACTGGAGCGCGCAGGCGTCGCCGAAATCATCGTCAAGAACGGCGACCAGCCGGCGCTGATTTCGCACTATCAGAAGAACCAGACGGTACCAGCGACGCAGGTGGATACCCCACTCGACACGACCGGCGCCGGCGACTCCTTCAACGGCGCGTATCTGGCAGCGCGGCTGCTGGGGATTGCGCCTACCGAAGCGACGAAACGCGCGCATCGGGTCGCCGGCGCGGTTGTTCAGGTGCGCGGCGCCCTGGCTCCGTTCGAGCTGTTGCGGGCGGCATTCGACCGCTGACCTGCAAACATCTCGGAACGTCCAAGGCGGCGGTTCTGACAGGCTTCGGACGCCTACAAAAACAAACCGCTTTCGGAAGTTCGTCAGGGGAGCCTGAAGCGGTATTCCGTCGTCTGCCGATAGAGCTCGCCGGGCCACAGGACCGCCTGAGGGAAATAGGACCGGTTTGGCGAATCCGGCCATATCTGCGGCTCGAGGCAAAGGCCAGCATAGGGCTTGTAGCGACGGCCACCGTGGCCTGTAGCGTCGCGAGCTACCATGTGTCCCGCGTAGAACTGAACGCCGGGTTCTGTCGTCCAGACCTCCATCTCCATCCCCGACCCGGCGCCCTGCAGCCAGGCCGCCTGATGAAGCGGCCCGCGCGCAGCCGTCAGGCAGAAATTGTGGTCGTATGGAACCTGCTCGCCTTCCACTTCCATGCGGATTTCTCGCGCCCTGCGGAAATCAAAGGGCGTGCCGTCGACCGGCATCACGACGCCGGTCGGGATCTTTTCATCGTCGACAGGAAGGTAGGCGGCGGCGTTGAGCATAAGGCGATGATCGAGGATGTCGCCGCTGCCGCCGTCGTCGAGGTTGAAGTATGAATGGTGGGCCAGATTGCACAGCGTGGGCTCATCCGTTGTAGCGGTGAACTCGACCGAGAGGGTTGCCGGGATCTTCAGGCGGTAGGTGCAGGTGACGTCGATCGCGCCGGGGAAACCCATGTCGCCGTCGGCGGAATGGAGGGACAGCGTGACATAGTCCCGCCCATGCAGGGCCACGTCCCAGACACGCTTGCCGAAGCCTTTCGCGCCACCGTGAAGTATGTGCTTGCCGAGAAAGTTCCTGTCGGCCTGATAGCGTTTGCCGGCAAGCGTAAACCTGCCATCCCGGATCCTGTTGGCGTAACGTCCCGCCGTGGCGCCAAGATAGGGCGAAAAGGCCGGATAATCGTCGAACCGCTCGTAGCCGAGAACGAGCGGTGCGCCGTGGCCCTCAAACTCCAGATTCTGGAGCGTGGCGCCCCAGGTCATGATGTTCGCGCTCAGTCCGCCGCCCTCGATAGAGAACCGCTGAACTGCTTCGCCTTCTTCCGTCCTGCCGAAAACCTCTCCGTCCATGGCGTCACTTCACGCTAGTGGGGGGGTGTTTTTTTTAATATACAAACAAACAATAAAGAACAAAAAACGACGAATAGAATAAAAATAACACAACAAACACACAAATAAAAAAAAAGGAAAATTAATTTTAAA
>JBEVEP010000387.1:0-9894 GCA_040512755.1 Mesorhizobium sp. | reverse complement strand
CGGAAGACGGAGCCTGTCGGATTTAAACGCGACGTCATCGTTTGCCATAAGCCTTGCGCTGACTGGTCTGACCGAAGCCGTACCGGCCAGGAACTTTTCTGGCGCTCGCTCCATCCTAAAGCGAAAGATTTCCTGTCGACGGAAGCAACCCTGCAGGAGCTGAGCGAAGACTACGCGGAGTATGCCACGGCGCTTATTGACGGAGCCGACCTGTCCGAATGGCACTCAAGACCTTTATGGCGACGCAAAAACGACAACGCCAAAGCGCAGCATAATCCCGTCACCAGCTATGACGAAAAGAGAATTGCTGCCTACCGGGAAGCGTCCGAACGAATGGCGCTTACCGTGCTTAAGACTGTGAAAACAGCTAACGGTCAAGAGGTCGTTAGGACCCTCAAGGACAAAAGATTCTTGTTCAACGACCAAGCCAGTCTTGAGCGACATATACTCGATCTCGTGGAGCGCCAAGAGCATCGGTGCGCCCTTACGGACCTACGACTGGACTATGACGAACGCGGGGGAGACAAGCAGTTTTTCTGTTCTCTCGACCGCATAGACAGCACCGGACACTATGAACCGGGCAATCTTCAAATCGTCTGTCGCTTTGTCAATTTTTGGAAAGGTGCTAGCGACGACGGCGAGTTCAGACGCTTAATCAAAGAGGTCCGGACAATCCAAAGTGCCGACTAGGCGTCAGACAAGATTATCGTGCTTAGCTTGGGAAGTGGTGCCGCTTAGGTGACTCGAACACCTGACCCCATCATTACGAATGATGTGCTCTACCAACTGAGCTAAAGCGGCCTACCAAAACAGGACCACACTACTATGGCCCTACTAGATTTTACTCACCAATCTTAACTCACTGGTTTTGCACTTCATTCTCTGGCGGACCTGCCAATTACGAATGATGTGCTCTACCAACTGAGCTAAAGCGGCATTCCGCGTCGCGTGAGCGACCGGCTGGATGAGCGCCTGATAACGGCATTGCGTTCGAATTTCAAGCCGCACTTTTCCAATTGACCGGATGTAGTGCAATACTACCCGCACGCGGCGGACTGGATCGAACTTTGACTGGCCGGATCATCGGCAGGGTTCACAATGCAGCGGCGAGCCGCTAATTTTGCGGGAACTCCAAAGCGCTTTGGGAGACGAAAAATGCCGATACGAACGGTCGTCTGGGGCGAGAATGTCCATGAACAGGAGAACGCCGTCGTTCGCGGCATCTATCCGCATGGCATGCATGCAACGATCGCTGCGGCGCTCAATGAAACCAAGGCGATTAGCGCGACGACCGCTACGTTGCAGGAGGAGGAGCACGGCCTGACGGCGCGGCGTTTGGCCGAGACGGATGTGCTCGTCTGGTGGGGTCATGCGGCACACGGCAAAGTGGCGGATGCCGTCGTCGACCGCGTCCAGCAGCGGGTGTGGGAGGGCATGGGCTTGATCGTGCTTCACTCCGGCCATTTCTCGAAGATTTTCAAGCGGCTCATGGGAACGCCCTGCTCGCTCAAATGGCGCGAGGCGGGCGAACGCGAGCGCATGTGGGTGATCAACCGCAACCATCCGATCGCCAAAGGCCTAGGCGAGCGGATCGAGCTTCCCAACACGGAGATGTATGGCGAGCCGTTCACCGTGCCGGAGCCCATGGAAACGGTTTTCATTTCCTGGCTGGAGGGCGGCGAAGTATTCCGTTCAGGCCTGACATACCAGCGCGGGGCTGGCCGCATCTTCTACTTCGGGCCGGGACACGAGACCTACCCGATCTATCATCACCCGGACGTGCAGCAGGTACTGCGGAACGCCGTCGAATGGGCCTACAATCCGGCGGCAGCCTGGAGCGAAATCGGCAAGGCGCCGAACGTGCCGGTCACGGACTCTCCGGAGCCGCTGGTCGAGAAGGGGCCGAAGCTCCACGCGCCCGGCGAGGAAGGGTTCAGATGACGCACCGCCTGCTGCTGCTTGGAACCGGCAATATCGCCGGTCATCATGTCGAGGAGTTTGCGGAGGTCCCGGAATGCCGGTTCGTCGCCTGTGCCGATCCTGTGCCCGGGCGAGCCTCGGCCTTCGCCGAAAAGCATGGCATTGAACGCGCCTTCGAAAGCCTTGAGGAGGCGATTGCATGGGGTGCGTTCGATGCCGCGATCAATGCGACACCCGATGCCGTGCATATGCCGACAACGCTGGCGCTTATAGAAGCGGGAAAGCACATCCTTTGCGAAAAGCCCCTTGCGCCGAGCTTCCCCGATGCGCTGAGTATGGTCGAGGCGGCCGAAGGCGCAGCCGTCGTCAATATGGTCAACTTCACCTACCGCAATTCCCCGGCGCTGCATGAGGCGCATCGGCTGGTGGCCGCTGGCGAACTGGGCGAGCTTCGCCATCTCAGCGCGGAATACCTGCAAAGCTGGCTTGTCGGGAAATACTGGGGCGACTGGCGGACAGACGAGAAGTGGCTCTGGCGTCTCTCCCGTGCGCATGGTTCGACAGGCGTCCTTGGGGATGTCGGAGTGCACATCCTCGATTTCGCCACCTACTGCGCAGGGGAGACGATGGCGAGCCTCTATGCCGATCTCGCGACCTTCTCGAAGGCCGAAGGCGGCAGGATTGGAGATTATCTGCTCGACGCCAACGACAGTGTTGTCATCACCGGGCGGCTGGAATCGGGAGCGCTGGCGACAGTGACGGCGACACGCTACGCGACCGGCCACGCCAACGATTTGCGGTTGACGCTCTCAGGTACAAAAGGCGCGCTGAAAGTGGAAGCGGACGGGCGTCATTCGAAGCTTTCGGTCTGTCTTGGCAGTGACGTTGACCAGAACGTATGGAAAGAAATCGTGCCACCGCCGGTGAAGCGGATTGCCCGGCGGTTCGTGGACTCCCTGGTTTCGGGCGTGAATGGCGAGCCGTCATTCCGGCGGGCAGCCGAGATCCAGCGGCTGATCGATGCCGCATTCGAAAGCGGATCACTGGGCAGGCCTGTCACGATCGGCAGTTGGCGTGAACAAGCTTGAGCCCGATCCGGAACGCATCTTTCGGTACGCCCGACGCCTATCGGGCTCCGGACCACGCCGCAGCCCTACGCCGCAAGCTTCTGCCTCGCGGCGGCATACTCCTTGGCGAGACGCTCGACGAGCATCGCCGTAGGCACGATTTCATCCACCGCGCCTACGCCCTGACCGCAGCCCCATATATGCTTCCAGGCTTTGCTCTTGTCGCCGCCGAAGTTCATCGTCGACGGGTCGGAGAGGGGCAGGTTGTCCGGATCCATGCCTGCGTTCCTGACAGACCCTTTTAGGTAGTTCCCATGCACGCCGGTGAAGAGGTTCGAATAAACGATGTCGGCAGCCTTCGAGTCGATGATCATCTCTTTGTAGTCGTCGCTGGCGCGGGCCTCTGTGGTGGCGATGAAGGGCGAGCCGATATAGGCCATATCGGCGCCCATCGCCTGAGCTGCCAGGATCGCCCCGCCATTGGCGATCGCGCCGGACAGAAGTAGCGGACCATCAAACCATTGCCGGATTTCCTGGATCAACGCGAAAGGCGAAAGCGTTCCGGCGTGGCCGCCAGCACCTGCGGCCACGGCGATAAGGCCGTCGGCGCCCTTTTCGATCGCTTTGCGGGCATGCCTGTCATGGATAATGTCATGCAGGACAATTCCGCCATAGGAATGGACTGCCTGATTGACTTCCTCGACTGCTCCGAGGGACGAGATCACGATCGGCGCCTTGTATTTCACACAGAGCCCCAGGTCGTGTTCCAGCCGTCCGTTTGATTTGTGAACGATCTGGTTGACGGCGAAGGGCGCGGCGGGCCGATCCGGATTGCGCGCGTCGTGGCTGGCCAACGCCTCGGTTATCTCGGCCAGCCACTCGTCAAGCTGCTCCTCCGGCCGCGCGTTGAGGGCGGGGAAGGCGCCGACAACGCCCGCCTTGCATTGGGCAAGCACCAGCGGCGGATGCGAGATGATGAACAGCGGTGACGCGACGACTGGCAGGCGCAGGCTTTTCTTCAAGATATCAGGCAGCGCCATCGGTCGTGGTCCTTGCTGTTTTACGTTTTCGTAAACGTAACTCGCTCTACCAGATACATTGCCGGTGGCAAAGGCCGATTGGCACAGGCTGCGGGGTTTCTTTCGTCGCCAAAGCGTTCCGGCAGCGGCCGAAACTGCGATTGAATGCAGCTCGCCCGTTGATTGATGGCGCTGCTACGGCTAACCATCAGTAATTTCAGTGTTGCGAGCCGCGGGGATAACCGTTTGGACGTAATCGAAAAGGCGATCAGAAGCGCGTTCGAAAAGGGAAACGCCGAGGATAAGGGGTTTCGCGAGAAGGTCTATCGCTCGGCGTTTGCCGCGCTGGACCGTGCGCTCCAGCAGAACCCGAATGTCACCGTCGAGGTCGCGATCAAGCGGCGAAAGGCCCTTCAGGCCAAGATCACCGAAATTGAGGCGGGCTTCCTCGCCGGTGTGGCGAGCCCGGCTCAGACGCCGATGCCAGTGGCTGACGCGGAGGCCGAACCCGCTGCGCCGGCTGTCGAACCAGAGGCTGCCGCGCAGGCGATACCTGCGGAGCCAGCTGCGCCGGCCATCGAGCCGGAAGCAGCTCTGGCAGTACAAGCTGTAGCACCTGCCGCGCCAGCCGCACCGCCTCCAGCTGATGAGGAGCCGGCCGCGCCGATCATCGAACCTAGAGCGCTATCTGTTGAACCTACAGCGCCATCGGTTGAGCCGGTCGCGCCTGCGGTCGAACACGTGACCATGGACGTCGAGCCCGACGCTCCAAACGTCGAAACTCCATCGGCTGCGCCGGAGATCGTTTTGGACAACAATGGCGCCCAGGCGCCGGTCCGTGCGGCTATTCCTTCTGATCCGGCGTTGCGTAGCGAACCATCTTTCGATGTCCGCCCGGCGGCGCCTGAACCGGCCATCGAGGCCCAGGAAGCTGGAGCAGCGCCGTCACCGGATTTCGTGGCGGTCGACCGGCCTGCCGACGCTCGGCAAGCCTCTGCGGGCAGCGACCCGGCTGAGGTCGTCGTCGACCCGGATGCGGCGGTGATCCGCGAACGACGCCGGCCCTTTGCGGCGATGTTTTTTGCGGTGACGCTTTTCACCGCCGGAGCAATCGGTCTTTGGTGGGCGGCTCAAACAGGGCTTCTGAAAACGGCTGCGGAACGCGATACGACCGTTCCCAATCCGCCCAGAACTTTCGAGAGCGAAGACTTCATACCCGAGGACGAAGAGCCGATCCTCGCGCCGAAGAAGCCGGGCGAAACCGACGCCTTGAAGAACTGGATATCGGTATTCACACCTGCCGATGTCACTCAGGTGAGCGCGCCGACCGATGCGAGCGCGCAGGTCGCCGAAAGTGACGACGGCCCCGTTCTGCGCATAAGGTCAGGCACGTCCGGATCGGCGGTGCTGTTCGATGTCGAACAAGGAGTGCTGGAGCAGATTGCCGGAAAACATGCGATCTTCGACATCGTCGCCAGCGCGGAAGAGGGCAGCGAGACGCAAATTTCGGTAAGCTGCAATTTCGGGGAACTCGGCGATTGCGGACGCAAGCGCTATGCGGTTGGCCGCGAGCTCGGCGAGTTTCTGTTCGAGGTGGAACTGCCGAATGCGTCTCCCGGCGCAGGCGGCACCATTGCGATCAGCTCCGACATCAGCAACCAGGGCAAGGCCGTCGATATCCACGAGATACGGGTATCGGTCGTTGAATAGGTAAGGGACTGACGCGCTGGGGCGCTGTCCTTGCCGGACAGAACGGTAGTGGAACGGCGAAGTTTCCGAGTCCAGCTTGGCAGCCGTTTTCGAAGGCCCGCCCAAGCAAGGCTCAGTTATCCAGCATTGCCGTCAAGGTTTCCAGCCGGTCGGCCTCGTAGACAGGCTTATCCCAGCGCAATCGCGAAATCCGAGGAAACCGCATCGCAACGCCGGATTTGTGGCGCTGCGAGCGGTTGAGCCCTTCGAAGGCAATTTCGAGCACCAGCCCGTGATCTCTGTCCGCGCGGACGGAGCGAACGGGGCCGAAACGCTCTACCGTATTGTCGCGCACATATTTGTCGATCTGCCGGAGCTCTTCGTCGGTGAAACCAAAATAGGCTTTGCCGACCGGCACCAGCTCGCTCTCGCCGGGCGGCCCTGACCACACGCCGAACGTATAATCCGAATAGAAGCTGGAACGCTTTCCATGACCGCGCTGGGCATACATGAGGACAGCATCGACCGTGTAGGGATCGCGTTTCCACTTGAACCACGGCCCTTTCGGTCTACCGGCCACGTAGGCGGACTGGCGATGCTTGATCATCACGCCTTCGATGATCGGGTGCGGCGGCTCGCTACGCATCGCCTGCAACTCCTCCCAGCTTCGGAAGAAAATGGTTGGCGACAGATCGAAGCGTGACGGATCGAGCAGGCCGACAAAATCTTCAAGGCGCTGCCGCCGTTCCAGGAAGGCAAGCTGGCGAAGGTCCTCCGCACCTGCCTGAAGGATGTCGTAGCAGCGGACGAACGCAGGATAGCGCTCGCGAATCTTGGCCGAGACGGTCTTGCGGTTCAGACGTTGCTGAAGGTCGGAAAATGTCCCGGTCCAATCTGGAGGCGTGCCAACCAGCAATTCCCCATCCAGCGCGGCGTCGAAATCCATGGCGTCGACCAGATCGGGAAACGCTCCCGAAACATCATCGCCGGTGCGCGAATAGAGCCGGCGGGTACCGCCCAGCGAGACCGCCTGGACACGGATACCGTCCCATTTCCATTCGGCGACATAGTCGGCCGGGTCGAGCTTTTCCAAGTCGCTGTCCTCGACAGGATGGGAGAGCATGACGGGACGGAAAAGCGCCTTCGCCGATTGTTCCGGTTTCGGTCCCCGGCCTTCGAGCCAGGCAAAAAGCGCGAGATAAGGGGGAGCCATGCCATGCCATAGCTCTTCGATCTCTGCCACGTCGACCTTGCCGAGATCGGCAACCGCCTGCTTGGCCAACCGCGCTGAAACACCAATCCGCAATCCGCCGGTGACCAGCTTGATGATGGCGAAACGCGCCGGGATCCCGGCATTGTCCAGCAGCCGCGCCAGAACCATCGGCCCGTCCGAGCGGCTTGCCGACTGGAGTTGCTGTACGACATCAGTAAGTGATAACTTACGATTGATGGCATCGTTGGATTCAAGCTCGGGCCAGACCAGCGAAACCGTTTCGGCCAGGTCACCGACATAGTCGTAGGAATAGCCAAACAGAATCGGGTCCATGCGCTCGGCGACCAGCGCCCGGAGCATTGCGGGTTTCACAGCGGCGATTGCCAGGTCTCCGGTGATGGCGGCGAGCGCCAGGCCGCGATCCGGATCGGGCACGGTGCGGAAATAGTCGGTCAAAAGTGTCAGCTTGCCGTTTCGCGACGGGGTTAGCACCAAACGGTCAAGCAGTTCGGCGAAACGGTTCATGTCATACGGGGTGAAAAGTAGATCATGCGTCAATCGCCTTCGTCTTCGTAACCGACCAGATGCAACGGACGCGCCAATATGCCGTTGATCTCGCACCAGCGCACCAGAGCTTCCTCCCGGCCATGCGTCACCCAAACCTCGCTTGCGCCGGTATCGACGATCGTCTGAGTCAATTCGTCCCAATCGGAGTGGTCAGAGATAATCAACGGCAGTTCGACACCCCGCTGCTTTGCGCGCTGTCTTATGCGCATCCAGCCGGATGCGAAGCAGGCCACCGGATCGGGAAACCGTCGCGCCCACCGGTCGACGAAGGCTGACGGTGGACCGACAACGATGGCTCCCGCGAACGTGTTCTTGCCAACATCTTCGACTGTGGCCGGCTCGAGGGCGCCGAGGCTAACGCCCTGGCTGTCGTAATATTCGCTCAGTCGCGCCAAGGCTCCGTGGATATAGATCGTATCCTGATAGCCATGGTCGCGCAGGAGACGGATGACGCGCTGCGCCTTGCCAAGCGCATAGGCGCCGATGAGATGCGACCGTTCGGGAAACTGAGCCACCGATTTCAACAGCCGCGCCATCTCCTCGTGGTCGGGCGGATGGCGGAAAACCGGCAGACCGAAGGTGGCTTCGGTGATGAAGACATCGCATTGGATCGGCTCGAACGGCGCGCATGTCGGATCGGGCTGACGCTTGTAGTCGCCCGAGGCCACGATCCGGGTTCCGTTGTGTTCGACACAAATCTGCGCCGATCCCAGCACATGGCCAGCCGGGTGGAACGTCACCTTGACGCCGCCGAGGTCGAACGCCTCGCTATATCCCGCCGCCTGCGTGGAGCTGGCGAAACTGTCGCCGTAGCGGATTCCCATGATGTCGAGGGTCTGCCGGGTTGCCAGGACGTGCCGGTGGCCGGAGCGGGCATGGTCCGAATGACCGTGCGTGATGAGCGCCTTTTCGACGGGCCGGATCGGATCGATGAAGAAGCCGCCCACGGGGCAGTAGAGCCCTTCGGGCCGGGGATGCAGAAGGTCGCGGGCGCGCATAGCCCCAACATAGGCATTTGTTCCGCGCGGGGAAGACGGTTGAACTGCTCTCCTGACTCCGCGATATAGCGGCAGGGATCACCTTGACGCAGGACAGACCTTGAACCCACTCGACCTTGCCTCCGGCGACCTTCTCGCCGACCGCCGCGCCGACTATGCGGAAATGCTCTTTGCTTCCGGAGATCATGCCGCCGCTGCCGAACTCATGCTTGCCGCACTGGAACTGGCGCCGGGCTGGGCGATGGGCTGGTTCCGCCTTGGCGAGATGCAGGAGGCGGCCGGTGCGAATGGTGCTGCGGCCGAAGCCTGGCGCATGGCGCTGAAGCTCGACCCGGCAGACCGGGCGGGCGCTGCGCTGAAGCTGGAACTCATCGGCGCCGGACCGGCTTCTTCAGCGCCTCCCAGCCTCTTCGTCGAGGCGCTCTTTGACCACTATGCCGGCACGTTCGACACGTCTCTTGTCGACAAGCTCGACTACCGCGTGCCGGAGTTGCTGGATCACGCGATCCGCCGCCACCGCGATCGTTTTGCGCACGCGGTCGATCTTGGCTGCGGCACCGGGCTCATGGGCGAAAGGCTGCGCCCGCTCGTATCCTCGCTCGAAGGCTATGACATTTCCGCTGCGATGCTGCGGAAGGCGCAAGCCAGAGCCGTCTACGACAGGCTGGCCAAGGCGGACCTGCAAACGGTCGAACTCGAAGCTGGCGGTGCAGACCTGGTTACCGCCGCCGACGTCTTCATGTATCTCGGAGAACTGGCCGGCGTCGTCGCCAAGGCGGCTTCATCCCTTCGGCCCGGCGGCCTGTTCGCATTTTCCGTGGAGCATCACACCGGCCCCGAGGATTTCGTGCTGCGGCCCTCACGCCGCTATGCTCATTCGGAGACATATCTGCGCCGCATGCTGGCTGGGTCAGGCCTCGCGCTCGCATCGATCGACGTGGCTAACATTCGCATGGATCGCGGTGAACCGATCGAAGGACTGATCGTGGTCGCGACTTTAGCCCTCGGGTAGGTAATAGCCGGATCATGCGTCGGCGGGGATTCGTCTATATTCTGGCATCGCAGAAGAACGGTACGCTCTATGTGGGTGTGACTTCGGATCTGGCGGGCCGGCTTCTACAACATAGAACCGGCACGGGCTCGAAATTCGCTGCACGCTATGGCGTGATGCGGCTGGTCTGGTTCGACGAATTCGACTTAATCACCGACGCAATCGCGCGCGAGAAAAAAATCAAGAAATGGCCTCGGCAATGGAAAATAAAGATGATCGAGGAACGCAACCCCAATTGGCATGACATTACCTGGCATCTGATGTGATGCTCGTTTGCCAATATTTGTTCCGTTGTGGTTTGGTTGACAGTCGAGGCATGGATTCCCGACACTCTCCGCTTCACTCCGCTCGCTCACGAGGTCGGGAATGA
>JBEVEP010000348.1:0-3845 GCA_040512755.1 Mesorhizobium sp. | reverse complement strand
CGAGGCGGTTTCGCGACAGGATGAAAACCGCGCCGGCTTCGGCGGCGCCGCGTTTCAGGATCGCCGCGAACCCGCCACCTGAGAAAACGCGGCGGGTCAGAGCCGATACCCATAGTTCGCTAGTGACGCGCATATACGATTCCATCAGCGTTCCGCCATGCGTTAGCCCAAAGGTCCCAAAATTCGGACTGAACCGGAACAGTTCGGTCGCTTGAGTCGTGGCAGCAATAGGGTTGGAAGCCGGTTCCCACAATAGTAGTGTGGTGCTCAGCAATGCCGCACACATTGACCCTTGAACAAGCCATAGCTCAGCGATTTCCGTATCATAGCGAAGCTGGCGAGCGCATTCGTAACCACGTGGTCCGCGTTTGTCGATATCACATCGATTCAGGCTTGTTAGACTCAGACGCGGAACAGCGCTTGTGTGGCCAGAACCATTTTCGTTTCTGGCAGACGTTCTCGGAAGTGCTCCTAGCGGATCAACTTGCCAAAGTAGGACTTCGGCCTACTCACGCACAGAACAGCCCAGATTTTCTAGTCGAGCATGACGGTCAACGAATTTGGGTCGAAGTGACGGCACCAGAGCCGGCAGGCCTGCCGCCTATTTGGGTCAACCATGTTAGTGGCAATCTCGTGAGCCTTCCTCACGAGGAATTGCTGTTGCGCTGGACATCGGCAATCAAAGAAAAGGCCGATAAACTGCTTGGTCGTACGGACCCAAAAACCGGGGATTATGTGCCTGGCTATCTGGATAAAGGCGTTGTTAGAGAGCAGGACGCGTATGTAATCGCTGTCAATGGTCGTTTGCTGCGCGGCTTTGGTGGTGCATCAGAATTGGTCGGCATCAGTCAGTTTCCGTTTGCGGTTGAAGCGACCTTGGCTATCGGCCCCCTTCAAGTGAGTATCGATGCCACAACGCTGAAGAAACTGAGTTCTGGCCACCAGCATCGGTCGTTCATTCGCAAGCCAAAGGGTGCCGATGTGCCCACCGATACTTTTCTCGATCCTGGTTTTTCGCCAATCAGCGCAATCTGGGCGGTCGATGTTGATGAGATGATGTTGCTCGGTCAGGCGCGTCCAATGGTGATAGTTCACAATCCCTCGGCATCCATTCCACTTGCCCGTAATTTACTCCCGGCTCAAGAAGAGTACGCCGCAAGGTCTTACAACGATTACTTCGAAGTATATTTGGAAGACGGGTTACTAGCGAATGGCGCTCCCAGAGCATAACTCACGATCGGTACAGATAATTAGACATGCAAGCATGTTGTAGCACTTCATTGTTCGCGCCAGCCCAAATAACTTGACCCGATGGCCGGCTTAGTTCGTGAGACCGATCTCACGCATTTTCGCGTAAAGCGTCGCATCGGGCTCCCCGGTCACGGGCAGTCCGAACAGCGACTGGAATTCGCGGATAGCGCTTCTGGTCCGCGCGCCGATGACGCCATCCACCTTGATGTCGTCATTGCCGAATGCCTTGAGCCCGGCCTGAATTTTTGTGACGAGCGCGTCCGGTTGATCCGCTTGGGCTGTCGCCGCGCTGGTCTCCCGTGGGGACGGCGTCGGCCTGATCGCCGCTGTCGTTGGCGCCGCGCCAAGCTGTGTCAGCAATTCCTCGTCGATCCTGTCGGAAGCCGGCAGCCCGACCTTCTTGCGATAATTGGCGATTGCGCTGCGGGTGTTCGGCCCGGCGATCCCATCCACCGTGCCGTCATAGAAGTTGAGGTCACGCAGGATCCCCTGGACCTGTTCGATGACCGGATCCGGTTTCGGCTGGGGAATATGTGCAGGCTCCCTCTGGATCCGGATGGTAGTTTCGGTCGGATCGTCGGTCGTGCCAGGCAAGTCGGGCGCGACGTAGATATCCTCCATATCGCGTGTCTGGAAGAATGCGCCGGAATGGAAATGCGGCTGGTACCACAATGCGTTGGCCGACACGAACGAGAGCGCGACCAGAAAGGCGGTCGAGCCGCCCACGAGCACGGGGTTGCGCGAGATCACGGCGCCCATCGACACTGCGCCCTCGCGCAGAAAGGCCAGGTGGTCCGGCTTCTTACGCCGTCTTGCGGAGCGAGCCATCGGTGCCCTCGTTGCTGCCGGACTTGTCGTCTGAAATGTCGTCACGTTGCTGTCCGGCGTCCTTCAGCGCAGGTCCGGCAACCGGCAGGCTGATCGTGACTGTCGTGCCTTCGTTCGGCGCGCTTTCGACCGTCATGGTCCCGTCATGCAGCGCGACCAGTCCCTTTACCAGCGAGAGGCCAAGGCCGGTCCCCTCGTACTGCCGCGTGTAGTCGTTCTGGACCTGCACAAACGGTTCGCCCAGCCGGGCAAGGTCGTCTGCGTCGATGCCGATGCCGTTATCGCTTACCCAGAAATGCAGGCGGGAGCCGAAGCGCTTTGCTCCGATGGTTACTTCGCCGCCAGCAGGTGTGAACTTGATGGCATTGGAGACGAGATTGATCAGCATTTGCTGGACGGCCAGCCTGTCGCCTTTGATCTCACCGACATTGTGGCTGATATCCGTCTTGAAGTGGATCGCCTTCGCTCCAGCCTGGAACGCCAACATCGAATGGCACATCGCGACCGGCTCCCTGAACCGGAACGGCTCGGGCCGGATTGCATAGGCGCCGGACTCCATCTTGGATATGTCCAGTATGGAGTTGACGACCGCCAGCAGGTGGTGGCCGGACTCCTTGATGAGGCCGACATATTCCTTCTGCCGCGGATCTGGCAGGGGCCCGCATATTTCGTGCCCGAGCATGTCCGCAAACCCGATGATGGCATTCAAGGGCGTGCGAAGCTCGTGGCTGACAGTGGCCAGAAACCGCCCCTTGGCGATCTCAACACTGCTCGCCATCTCGGACGCGGACGCCAGCGCCTCGCGCAATCCTGCAGCCGCGCTCACCCGCGCGATGGCGATAATTTCACCGGTTCCATCACAGGGATTGGCCAGTTCAATGGTAAAGGTGCGATAGTTGTCGGTTGCCGCGAACTCCGTCTCGCCGGGCAGGCGAAGCCGCACTTCCACGTGCCGATTGGCAGCGCTCCCACGCATGTCCGACACCGCGCAAAGATAGGCAACGCGATCGGCCACATGGACGCGTTCGAACAGTCCGTTGCCGAGCAGCAGTTCGGGCGCCAGCCGCAGCATATCGCGCGCCTTGGCCGAAGCGTCGAGCACCTCGCCTCCTCCCGTGATCCGGAAGACGACTGCATCCATGATGTCTTCCAGCGTTACGGAATCCGCGTCGGATCGATTGGCCCGCTCGCCGAACAGGGCCGCGATTCGCACCCCCACCGTTGCCGCATAAGCGATCGGGACCAGCCAGTGCCATCCCGAAACTGCCTCCGACTCGACACCGGGAAGCAGGCTCCCCGCCAGCAGCGCCGCACCAGCGGCCACCACTCCGGACGCGATTGCACGGCGTGTGCGCCAGATCCAGCCGGCCTCGAAGGCGAAGGCCGTAAGCATCATCGCAAATGGCGAGGCCGCACCTCCCGCGCCGGCGAACAGTGCGCCGGCAGGCAGGATTGAGCCAGACAGCACCGCGATCCCCGCCAGTCTATCCCTGCCGGTGGATGCAGTTACCAGTGCGGCCGACCAGAACATCGCGAAGCCCGTGAAAATCGCCGCCAACGTTAACGCCGGACTCGTGGCGGCGAAGTATGCCTGGCTCACCGCGAAGGCGGCGAAAAACGGCGTGGCAAGAAGCGCACCAAGCAACCGGCGGTGACGCGCGCGCTCGGACCCGTCGACGACCGACGGATGCACGAGCCGTTCGCAACCGGCCGTCATCCCTGCAAACCATTCACTGGATCTGGCTGCGAAAGAACTCAACGAATGC
>JBEVEP010000301.1:0-9034 GCA_040512755.1 Mesorhizobium sp. | reverse complement strand
GGAAATCGAAGTGCCGCGGAAGGCGCTGAACGGCCGGCTTTCTAGCCTTGCTGCGAATGCGTATGCGCTTTCGGCGCTGTCGATCACTTGCCAGGGTACCGACGACGCGGTGCGCACGGTGCCTGCCCATTCGAACTAGGTCACTGCCACACGCCCGTTCGGTCCCGACCGCGCAGCCCTGACGAAAGCCGGATCGCGGAGCGCCTCGACATACCCCGCGCGCTGGATCGCAAACTCTTGGCCGTCCATGGATTCGGAGACGTCGACGGCAAGGACAAGTTCGACGTCGACCGGCGTGGCCTGCGTCTGCGCGGGCGCCAGAGCCAGCAACCCGCTTGCGACAACAGCCGATATGCGGGTCATGGCAAGGTTTGGCGCGCCGCGCCGGTCGCGCCCTGGGGAGAAAGGACGGGAACAAAGACGCGCCGTGAGGCGCGCTGCGTCACCGGGACGCCCTGATAGAGGCGCTTCTGGGCTTCGACGACAATGACGCCGGAAAACATCGGCCAGAACCGGCGCCCGGTATTTTCCATGAGCTGATGGAACCGGAGCACCCAGCGCCGTCGTGACGGCGGGAAGAAAAGCGCATCCGCCCAGGGTCCCGGTGTGAAGTTGGCTTCGCGCAGCAGCGCAGTGAGCTGACCGCGCGAGAAGGGCCGGCCTGTGCCGAACGGCGTATGCTCGAACCGCGCCCAGACGCCGCGCCGGTTGGGCACCACGATCACCAGCCTGCCGCCGGGTGCAAGCACGCGCCAGATCTCCTTCAATGTCTCGCGCGGATTTTCTGCGTGTTCCAGTGAATGAACGAGAAGCATGCGATCGATCGACGAATCGACCAGGGGCAGTTCCTCATCGAAAACCAGCACGGTCGCCGAAGGTCCCTGCAGCGGCCAGTTCACCGCGCCCTGCGTCGCAGGCATGAAGGCAAAGACGCGCTCCGCGTCGGCGCCGAACCGGTCGAGCCAGGGCAGCGCATAGCCAAGGCCGACCAGCCGCTCGTTGGGAAGGTTTGCCCACACAGCGGAGAGCGCCATCGCGATCGAACGCTCCGCAAGCCGCCCCAGCGTCGTGGCGTAGAAGGAGCGCAGATCGACAATATCCGAATTCATGGCCGGACCGTAACGGCCCCGCTTCAAGCTTTCAAGAAACAGCCTCGGAGCGGATGACACAGCCTTGGCAGGGACCTATTTTCCGGGGAAAGGAGACCGGTCATGGCGTTGGAAATCGAACAGTTCATCTGCCGGAGCGACAATTTCGGCGTTCTGGTCCACGAGACGGAAAGCGGTGAGACGGCCGTCATCGATGCTCCCGAGGAACGAGCGATCCTCGCCGCTATCGAGCGTACTGGCTGGCGTCCCACCGTGCTTCTGGTCACCCATCATCATGGTGACCATGTTGAAGGGAACCTGGCGCTGAAGCAGCGCTTCGGCCTGAGGATCGTCGGACCGAAGGCGGAAGCCGCCAGGATCCCAGGCATCGACGAGCGGGTCGAGGAAGGCCAGAGCCTGACGCTCGGCCGCGACAGGATCGCAGTGATCGAGACGCCGGGGCATACGGCGGGCCACGTCTCGTACCACTTCGAAGACAGCGATGTCGCTTTCACCGGCGATACGTTGTTCGCGCTGGGCTGCGGCCGGCTCTTCGAATGCAAGGCGGAGGTCATGCACCGCTCGCTGCAGAAGCTCGCTGCCCTTCCGCCGCAGACGAGAGTCTATTGCGGCCATGAATATACCCAGTCAAACGCGCGCTTTGCGCTCAGCGTCGATCCGACCAATTCGGCCCTGAAGGAGCGCGCGGCGGAGGTTGACAGGCTGCGCGCAGACGGGAAACCGACGCTGCCGACGACAATAGGCCTGGAGCTCGCAACAAACCCGTTCCTGCGTGCGCATGACCCGGCAATCCGCAGGACGCTCGGCATGGAAAACGAAGCCGACGAAGCCGTCTTTGCCGAAGTCCGCAAGCGCAAGGACGCCTTTTGATGACCGCTGACGAGATCATCGCAGCACTCGGCATGAAGCAGCACCCGGAAGGCGGCTGGTATGTCGAGACCTTCCGCGACAATCCGGAAGGCGGACGCGGCTATTCCACCGCGATCTATTTCCTGCTGAAGGCAGGCGAAATCTCGGCATGGCATCGGCTCCGGGATGCATCGGAGGTCTGGCACTTTCATGCCGGCGCGCCACTGGCGCTGACGATCCACAAGGAAGCCGGGCCGGTCTCCACCATGCGGCTCGGCTCGGATCTCGCGGCGGGCGAGCGGCCGCAGGGCGTCGTGCCCGCCAATTGGTGGCAGACCGCGCAAAGCCTGGGCGACTGGACTCTCGTCGGCTGCACGGTCGCGCCCGGCTTCGATTTCAAGTCGTTCGAACTGGCGGAGCCTGGCTGGGAGCCTACGTCAGCAGAAAGCCAGCGGTGATAGAAAGCTGCGCTGCGTAGTAGAGCGCCCAGACGGCAAATCGAGCCGGGCGGCGGAGCGGCGACGAGGACGCCATCAGAAATTTCTCCGCGGCGAGGATAGCGTCGGACGCCATGAACAGCAGAGCGCCGATGATCACCGCCGGACTCTCGACTGTCAGCGCCGTGACCGCCATGGCGAGGATCGCCACGATATAGATCGCGATCGGGACGCGCAGGTCCGGTGTCACGGCGCGCCAGAGCCTGGCCAGCATGAGGACAACGAAGAGCGCCACCGCTAGCGCCACGACGGCTCGCCAGGGTTCGGCTATCATCAGGCCGAACGAACCGCCAGTGAGGAAGAACAGCGCCACATAAGCAAGATGCGCGGCAAGGAAACTGGCGAGACCGGCAAGGAAGGCCCTCTCATCCCCATCGCGTGACAGGAACGCATCTCCGGCGGCACTCAGTCCCAAGGCGGCGATGAGGAGTGGCGGGCCACTGCGGATAAAGACAAGGACCGCCAGAAGCGCAACCGCGAGCGTCTTTATCGCCGTGCGGCGAGGGCTCGGCGGCGTCTCCAGCGCAAATGCGTAGAGCAGGGCCGCGGCAATCGACAGGAGCAGCGTCGCATTCGCCGTGTCGGTGACGGCGCCCGGAAACGGCATCACGCTCTGACCTCGCGTCGCCCTGCGGTTCTATCTCCGAACAGCAGCGACTTCGCCGCCAACACCGCTCCTGCCGTGATGAGCAGACAGGCGAGCAGGATATGCGGCGACGGCTCCGTGGCTCCGGTTGCGATGAGGATCAGCGTGGAAAGCAGCGGAGCGGCATAGCTCGCCGCCCCCAGCACCTGGATATTGCCGCGCTTCACGCCATGATCCCAGGCGTAGAAGGCGGCGCCAACCGGCATCAGGCCAAGACCAGCGACCGCAAGCCATTGGCCTTGTGTCGACGGCAAGACCGTCTCTTCAAGCGCCAGGTGGCACAGAAGGGAAAGCGCGGCGGTGGCCGCGCAGAACCAAGTGACAACGCTTGTCGGCACCGCGGGAAACCGGCGCGACAGCAGCGAATAACCAGACCACAGGAACGCGCAGACCGCCGCCATGGCATAGCCGAACGCATAGCGGCTCTCGAAGGTGAGACGGCCGCCATTGGTGATGATCAGGACCGTGCCGGCCAACCCGAACAAAGCACCGGCCACATGGAACCAGCGCAGCCGCGCTCCCGGCATCAGGGCCGATCCAAATACGATGAGGAGCGGCCAGAGATAGGCGATCAGGCTGGCTTCAACCGCCGGCGCATTGCGCAGAGCGGTGAAGTAGAAGAAATGATAGCCGAACAGCCCAACGATGCCGATCAGCCAGATCTGGGCCGGGATCTTCGCGGTCGGGGGCGGTGGAGACAGGAGCCGGGCGGCGAGCCCGACGCCCGTGCCGATCGCAAAGCAGATCGCCGACAGCAGGAACGGCGGAACGTCGCCTGAAGCGTCGGTCAGAAGCGCCAGCAACGACCACATCGCAACGGCGGAAAATCCAATCAGTGTCGCGCGACCCATTCCAGTTCCCACCGGCGCCGCGCGCCCTGGCGCATGACGGGAAACTCCTCAGCGGTTTCCGGAAGACATCATGCGAGAGATTAAAGTTTCACTTGCCCGTTTCGAACCGCCGCGCGCTGACGGTGAGCGTACCGATTTGCGTGCCGACCTTCGCGTGGACGGGCGCGTATACCCCGGTTGTCCCCAATTGGGCAAATGCGATCCGGATCTGGCTTCTGTTTTTCAGGAATTCCAGCGCCCGGCGGCCCTGCCGGTATCCAGCCACGGGCACGAAACGGACACGGCAGGTGACGGTCTTTCCTTCGAAGCCCGGAACGGCCAGCGCGTTCTCCGACTCAGGTTCGAGCCTGAGGTCCGCGCGCATTTCGCCATCATAGACCCTGATCGTGCGGCCACAGACTTCGCCAAGGCTATCGGCGCGCACCAGCGTGGCAGAAATCGGGTCTGTCACGGACCGTAAATGCGATTGCTGAAGGGGAACCCAGTCGTTGCCGCGCTTCTTGAGCGGAGGGACGTTCACCGTCTTGGTGACAGCGCCGCCCCTGAAGCGGATTGCCGTGGTCTGCGATTTCGCACCCTCGGTGTAGTCGACGCGGAAGGCCGACGGTTGCGTCGTCTTGCCGTCGAAGCGTCCGGTCGAGGAGATGGTGCCGCGCGTGCTGTCGAAAAGCTCGGCGAGGCCGGCGCTGGCGACGCGCCCTTTGACGGAGAACGTATCGTTCCCGAATGTGCTGTCGAAGGTCGACCGCGCCACTGTAAAGCCAAGGAAAGAGACCGCATATTCGCCGGTGAAGGATTGTGCGGCCGCGGCGGGGGAAGCCGCGACCAGCGTTGCAAGCAGTACAGATGCGATACGCGGCATGACGGACTTCCACTATCGAACGCGAACGGAATGCTCGGCCTCTCTTTTTTCAACCGGCGGAATCCGGCAAATATGTGGATCGGGCATGATCGAGCGATCGAGCAGGCGTCGCAAAGCGCGCCGAAGCGTTCTTGCACGAGCAGCGCAGGCGAATGGCAGGGTCTGGCTTGACGCGTGCACCAAATGCCACTATGGGAACGCCAACTTTTCCCTTGTGGCCGCCTGACCTGAACCGCGCGCCGACCTATTCTGGTGCGACATTGTCTTTTGGCCCGGTACAGAACTGAAGGTAACTAAGATGTCCCGTGCTTGTGAACTGACCGGCAAGGCTGTGTTGACCGGCAACAATGTGAGCCACGCCAACAACAAGACGAAGCGCCGCTTCCTGCCGAACCTCGTCAATGTGACGCTGATCTCGGAGGCGCTCGGCCAGAACGTTCGCCTGCGCATTTCGGCAAACGCGCTCCGCTCGGTCGAGCATCGCGGCGGCCTCGATGCTTTTCTCGTCAAGGCCGACGAGGCTGAGCTTTCGCAGCGCGCGCGCCTGCTGAAGAAGCAGATCGCCAAGAAGCTTGCCGAACAGCCGGCGGCCTGATCTCCCAATATCCGGCGGGCGCCCTGCCCGCCTTTTTTCGGGCTGGTCCAATCCAGACCGCTCGCCCGCTGGTTCCATTACCCAGGATAAAAAAATGATACGCTCCTCCGCCTATATTCCGTTTGTCGTCGCCATGGCGCTTGTCGTGGTCGCGTCGAACATCCTCGTGCAGTTTCCCCTGCAGGGACAGGTCGGCCAGCTCGCGCTCGCCGACATCCTCACCTGGGGCGCATTCACCTATCCGTTCTCCTTCCTCGTCACCGATCTCGCCAATCGGCGCTATGGCCCGTTCGTGGCGCGCCGGATCGTGTTCGTCGGTTTCATGATCGCCGTCATCTGCTCGATCGTTATCCCGCCGCTGCTGTTCAAATATGGCTACATTCCTTACGAGACCGCCGCCGGCAGGCTTGTGCGGATCGCTATTGCTTCGGGAAGCGCCTTTCTCGTTGCCCAGTTGCTTGACGTGACTGTCTTCAATTGGCTGCGCCGGCAGTCATGGTGGCGCGCGCCGGTCTTCGGATCTTTGGCGGGTTCGGTCTTCGATACCGCGATCTTCTTCACGATCGCCTTTTCCGCCGGCTTCGCCTTCGTGGGACCGGAAGATGCTTTCGCGCTGGAAGCAGCACCCTTGATGGGCGCTCTCGGCCAAAACGCCCCGCGTTGGATTTCCTGGGCGATCGGCGATTTGACGGTGAAACTCGCGATTGCTGTCTTCGCGCTGATTCCCTACCGGCTGATCGCAGCGCGCTGGAGTCAGCCAGCCATCGTGGGCGCCTAACCGGCAGGGACACCTCTACCGGACTGCTGCTCCTCATCGCGCTTCACGTGATCAAGCAGGGCCTGCGCCTTGGTGCGCCAGACGTTGTCGGACTGGCTTTGAACCGGTTGCCCTATAGTAGCCGCCAAAATGTCTGCAGCTTCCGTGCGCTGTCCCAGCTTGAGCAGTGACACACCGAGACAGTATTGGGCGGCGGCAAATTCAGGCTTCAGTTCGGTCGCCTTGCGCAGCGCTTCGACCGCGCCGGCGTGGTCCTCGAGAGCCTGCAGGGCAGCGCCCAAGCGATGCCAGACCTTGGCTGTTTCCGGTGCAATAGTGGACAGTGTCTGGAATCGTTCCGCCGCTTCGTGATGATCGCCCTTCAGAGTCAGGAGCTGGCCCAGTCCGTAGAGGGCGTCTGGATAGTGCGGATCTGTTTCCAGGACCTGACGGTAAGCATATTCGGCCTGCGCCAGCTTTCGATCCTTATGAAGTTTCTGCGCTTGCTGACATGCGCCGGCAAGCGATCCCTTTTCCAGCCGATCACCGAGATTCCGGCCCGACTTCGTTTGCATCAGGAAGCAATGGATGGCGCTTTCCCTGGTGCCGAAGGAATATTTGTAGGGTTCGTTGCCGCGCAAGAAATCGTAGGTCCGGTAACCCTGTTCGATCGCGCGGCGAATACAGTAACCGTGGAGAACCAGGCCCGAAGGAACGGCGCTATCCGTTTCGTCACGTCCCGCCATATAGAAGAGCATCGTCTTCTTGACCGGATCGGCGAGCAACGCCAGTGCGCAGATCGGCTTGTCCAGGTGCCAAAGGACTGGCAAGAACAGAGAGCCGCCATTCCAGGTTTCCTTGAAGAACGCCCTCGAACTCTTCAATATGGCAGTTGGGTTCTCCTTCCGGGCACTCCATTTGACGCTCCAGAAGCGTAGCAGGGTTTCCACATCGCGCTCGATTGTGGATGCGTCGGCATGGGTAATGCGGAAATCGTCGGAAGTCTCCACCTTTCGCAGGAACCTCCGCATCTTTTGACGCGTGTTGGAACTGAGATTCCGCTCGAGAAAGAGCTCCCAGGACTCGGCAAGCTCGGCGGAAAGGCAAACGCAGTTGTCGACTTTGTCGGCGGCGTTGACGCGCCTCAGTTTCCGGAGGTTCAGTTTCTCGTCCTGAAGTTCTGCAAGGAAAGACCCCCGCCTCTCCTCTGACATCCGAAGATTTTCGAGATGGAGCTTGGCCCAATGCATCGTCTTCAGGTGCCTTGCAAAGGCAACAGAAGCGCGATCCGCAAATTCAGGGGCAGCGAGGAAGCCCGTATAGTCGGATGCATAACTCCCGCCCATATGAATCTCGTTGGAGAGCTGGCCGGTCTTCAGGTTCATTTTGGCCTTGAACCTCAGGGGCAGCAGAGCCGCATAGGCAGAGGCCTCCGGATCCTGGCGCGCCGCCAGCACGAACCACGATCCGTCAAACCTGCGCAGAAATGACGAGAGGAACGGCCAGGACAGGAAGTAATGCGCTTCCGGATCTCTTTCGTAGAGAGCGTCCCAGTTTTCTTTCAGATCGGCCAAGTCTTTCGACCGCCAAATGAGGTCGACTTTCATCTGCCATCCGCCTAGGCGCCCGCCGCGCGCTCCAACCTAGTCGAGACCCATCAAAATTTCGTGAACGCCAGGGCCAGGCTGTGGGCTGTCAGAGTGCAGCAAGGGTGCGACCGTAGAATCGCACCTTTGCTCAAGCACCGCTACAGCATTTTTCTGGGCGGCGCTGGCCGGCAGTCCGCCGCGCATGGTTACCTCGGCTCGCCCTGCGTGGCGCGCAAAAGGTTGTCGCGCAATCTGGAGACGGTCTTCTGCACCACGGGAAAATCCTCCCCGAGACCAATCGCTTCTAGCAGCGGCGCAGTGGAAATCCTTCCGAGGAGGCTGCGCCCGGCGGGCGTCAGGCTCACGCGCACCTGCCGTTCATCGGCGGGATCGCGCCGACGTACAATGTTGCCGGTTGACTCGAGCTTCTTGAGGATGGGCGTCAGGGTGTTGGATTCCAGGAAGAGTTTTTCGCCAAGCGCCCCGACAGTTTGGTCGTTCTGCTCAGAGAGCGCCACCATTGCGATGTATTGGGTGTAGGTCAGGCCAAGCTGGTCAAGGATCGGCTTGTAGGCGCGGCCAAACGCCAGGTTCGCCGAATAGATCGCAAAGCACAGGAAGTTCGAGAGCTTCCGGTCGTCGCCGTTGGAATGGAATGAAGCCGGCATGGTCTTGTCCGGGCTGTTCTCTGTTTGGGCAGTAGGCATGGGTCTGTCCTATCCGGAGTTTCAGTTGTTGGCCTTCATATAAATCGCATCCGATTAAATCGGAAGGGCTTGACAAGCGAATTTATGTAGATTAGATATCTCGCATCCGATTTAAGCGGACACGATCTAACTCGAGCAGGAAGGAATTAGGACATGACTGAGAAGGTTCTCTTCACTGGCAAGACTCACAACACCGGCGGCCGCAACGGCGGCACGCGCAGCAGCGATGGCGCGCTGGACCTGAAGCTGCCGCAGCCGCATCCGGCCGCGGAGCAGCTCTTCGGCGCCGCATGGTCGGCTTGCTACATCGGTGCAGTCCAGGTCGCCGCCGCCCAAAGACAGATCAAGCTTCCGGCCGAAGCTGAGGTCGATGCCGAAATCGATCTGAACGTCGACAACGGCTCCTACTTTCTGCGGGCGCGCCTCAATGTCAGCCTGCCGGGCGTGGACCGTGAGCTCGCACGCGAGCTGGCTGATGCGGCCCACGGCATCTGCCCGTATTCCAAGTTGACGCACGGCACTATCGACGTCCAGACCACAATCGTCTGATCGTCGCCAAAGCGCCAGCCCGC
>JBEVEP010000300.1:0-12944 GCA_040512755.1 Mesorhizobium sp. | reverse complement strand
ACGCGGCTGGAAATGTTCATCCGCGGCCCGGGCCCGTTGCGCGGCTCCCCCGCACCGGCAGAGGCCACCGCGGGGGCCCCGACGATCGGGCAAGACCACCGGCGGGGCGCTGGGAAGGCGCCACCTTATTACTTTACGAGGTGCCCGACCCAGCGCCCCGCTTCCCGACTGCCTCAACAGCCAGACCGGAAACGGGGCGTGGCAACGGAGAAACATGTGCTCAATACTCCCCTCACCGAGATCGGTCATCCATCCTGTTCAGGAGGCGGAGTTCGTTGTGTCGTAACGAGCAGATATGTGAAGTCGCGTCTTCCAAACGGTCAACGTCAAAGCGAACGGCTATTTGCCCAACTCAATCGACCTCAGCCTCGCTGCCTCGACAGCCTCGGTCACCAGTTGCGTCAGGCGGTTATCGCCCATGAGGACGGCGAGGGCCGCGGCAGTAGTGCCGTTGGGGCTGGTGACCTGCTGGCGAAGTGTGCCGGGGTCATCGTTGCTTTCGGCGGCAAGGCTTGCAGCGCCGTAAACGGTCTGCATGGCGAGCAATTTCGCAGTATCCGCCGGCAGGCCGGCGTTCTGCGCTGCGACAGTCAGCGCCTCGATGAAGTGGAAGACATAGGCGGGACCGGATCCGGATACCGCCGTCACAGCGTCCATCTGAGCCTCGTCATCAATCTTCGCGACTTTGCCGCTGGCGGCCAGCAGACCATCGATGGTTGCGAGCGCGCTGTCCGTCACCAGCCGGTTTGCCACCGTCACCATCATACCCTTGCCAATTGCAACCGGCGTATTGGGCATGCAGCGCACAATCGGAACCGCGCCGAGAATGTCCTCGAACGTGGCAATGGATGTTCCAGCGGCAATGCTCAGGAAGGTCGTCTGCCCGTCTGCGAAGCGCCTGTAGCCGCGCACCACGTCGCGCATGACTTGCGGCTTCACGGCGAAGACGACCAAATCGGGCCGAAGATCAGGAGGGAGTGTGTCGCTGTCCTGCACCGCATGGGCGTCGAGCGCGGCAGCACGTTCTCTGAGCGTCGGGCTTGGTTCAACGACCCAGACATTTTCAGGGGAGAGGCGTCCGGATTTCAGCCAGCCGCCAAGCATGGCGTAACCCATATTGCCGCAGCCAACCAGAACCACTGTCGATGTCATCGGCGATGTCTCCTTGGGCTGGACATACCCTGTCCCGCAGTCGGGAGAAAGAACGAATGTTTGAACAATTGTACCGCCCCTCATCCCCCTGCCGGGACCTTCTCCCCGTAAAACGGGGAGAAGAGGGCCTCCATTGCGGATTTCGCCAATCGCCAACGCTGCAATGTCAGCGCTCCTCTCCCCGCTTGCGGGGAGAGGATGCCGGCAGGCAGGTGAGGGGCAGAACAGGCCCTCGGTATGACAAGCATTGCCAAAGCCGCACCGACGCAAATAAGTCACGGTTTCGAGTTTACGGCACCGGACGGCGTTTTGACGGGATTACGTGGCGCATTTTTCGTGACAAATGCGCGCGCTGAACATGGCAGTCGCATGGAAGGGGTTCATGGCTGAAATCATCGACGGAAAAGAAGTCGCGGAAGAGGTCGTCGCCAAGGTCAAGCACCTGACGGCCGAACTGGTTGCGGCGAACGGCATTCAGCCCGGCCTCGCGGTCGTGATTGTCGGCGAAGATCCGGCGAGCCAGGTCTATGTCGCCTCCAAGAGCCGGAAGGCGAAGGAATGCGGCTTCCATTCAGTACAGCACACCTTGCCGGCCGAGACCAGCGAGGTGGAACTAGTCGAACTGGTTGAGGCCCTGAACGCCGATCCGAAGGTCCACGGCATCCTCGTCCAGCTGCCGTTGCCGGCTCACATTGATTCCGGCCGGATCATCCAGACCATCGCGCCTGAAAAGGACGTTGACGGCTTCCACTTCATCAATGTTGGCAAGCTGGGGACCGGCGAGGTCGATACCGCTTTCGTGCCTTGCACGCCGGCGGGCTCGATGCTGCTGATCGAGCGCGTGCGAGGCAAGGACCTCTCCGGCCTGAATGCCGTCGTGGTTGGCCGCTCCAACATCGTCGGCAAGCCGATGGCCAATCTTCTGCTTGCGGCCAACTGCACCGTCACCATCGCCCACAGCCGCACACGTGACCTTCCAGCGCTTGCACGGACGGCCGATATCCTCGTCGCGGCCGTCGGACGGCCGGAAATGGTCAAGAGTGATTGGGTGAAGCCGGGCGCGACCGTGATCGATGTCGGCATCAATCGCATACCGGCGCCGGAGAAAGGCGAGGGGAAGTTTAAGCTGGTCGGTGACGTCGATTTTGCGGGCGCCGAAAAGTCGGCCGGCGCGATCACGCCGGTTCCAGGCGGTGTCGGGCCGATGACAATCGCGATGCTGATGGCCAACACCGTGGGCTCGGCCTATCTGGCCGCCGGTTGCCGGCGTCCGGAATTCTGACAAACAAATTGGCTGGCGGGAGGCAGGCGGCATGCTTTCCGGTGACATGTCCTTCCTGTAGAAGAACCGCTGATGTCCGATCCCCTTGAAGGCAACCGGCAGTTCGCTTTTCTGTTGGTCGATAAATTCTCAATGTTTTCGCTCGCCGCCGCCATCGACACGTTTCGATTGGCGAACCGGCTGATCGGTCGCGACTTTTACGGTTGGACCACGGTTTCGGCGGATGGCGAGGCAGTCATTGCGTCCAACGGCCTGCCGCTGAAGGTCGACTACGCCGTCGGCGATATTCCGCCGGTCGACATCCTGTTCGTCTGCGTTGGGCTCACAACCGAATTCCCCGGCAAGAGCAAGGTGCTCGGCGCTCTGCGCAGTTGGGGACGCAGAGGCGGCGCGCTCGGCGCTCTTTCCGTTGGCGCCTATCTGCTTGCCGAGGCGGGCCAACTCGAGGGGCACCGCTGCACGATCCACTGGGAAAACCGAGCGGGCTTCAAGGAAAAATTCCCTGATATCGAATGCACGGGCAGTGTCTTCGAGATCGACCGACGCCGCTATACATGCGCGGGGGGCACAACGTCGATCGACCTGATGCTGGAGATTGTGCGGGGCGACTTCGGTCCCAACCTCGCCAATGGTGTCGCCAACCAGTTCCAGCATGAGCGCATCCGCTCGGCCGGCGACCGTCAGAGGGTCGGACCGGAGCGCGACCTCACGGGCAAGTCGGACAAGCTGCGCAAGATCGTCGAACTCATGGCGGACAATCTCGACGAACCACTCTCGGCGGTGCAATTGGCGAAGTCCGCAGGTCTGTCCGTGCGGCAAGTGGAGCGGCTATTCCTTCGCCACCTGAACTTGACGCCGGGCCGCTATTACATGCGTCTGCGCCTGGAACGCGCCCGCGAATTGCTGCGGCAGACGAACATGCCGATCCTTGACGTGGCGATTGCGACCGGCTTCACGTCGCATTCCTATTTCGCCCAGAGCTATCGGCTGCAATTTGGGCGTCCACCGAGTGAGGAGCGCCGCACGACGTATTGAACGTTAAGCCCGTCAGAGCTTACACCGTCCCAAACGCACTTGCCCCATGATCGGCACGCGCCGCCAGCTCCCGGAATCCGGCGAAGAGTTCGCGGCCGAAGCCGAAGGTGTTGGCTGAAAGGTCGATACGCGGCACGATACGCAGCTTGAGCTCCGACGATTCTACCAGCACTTCCAGCGTTCCCGCGTCGGCGTCTAGGCGCATCACGTCGCCATCACGCACCTTGCCAATCGCGCCGCCCTCCAATGCCTCGGGTGTGACGTGGATCGCGGCCGGAACTTTCCCGCTGGCGCCGGACATCCGGCCGTCGGTAACGAGCGCCACCTTGTGGCCGCGATCCTGCAGGACGCCAAGAACCGTCGTCAGCTTGTGCAGTTCCGGCATGCCATTGGCCTTCGGGCCCTGGAAGCGCACGATGGCGACGAAGTCGCGGTCGAGTTCACCGGCCTTGAAGGCGTCGTTCAGCGTCTGCTGGCTGTCGAATATCAGGGCAGGCGCTTCGATGATGCGGCGCTCGGGTTTCACAGCCGACGTCTTGATGATGGCATGTCCGAGATTGCCGGTGAGCACCTTGAGGCCGCCTGTGGACTGGAAGGGGTTGGCCGATGTCGCCAGGACCTTCTCGTCGCCGCTTTTTTTCGGCGCCGGCTCGCGGGCGACCGTTCCATCCGCCGCAAGTTTCGCCTCGATCGTGTAGGGCCGAAGCCCGGCGCCCCATACGGTACGGACATCCTCATGCAGCAGGCCGGCATCGAGCAGCTCGCGGATGAGAAAGCCCATGCCGCCGGCGGCGTGGAAGTGGTTCACATCGGCCAGGCCGTTCGGATAAACACGCGCCAACAGCGGCACCGCTTCCGACAGGTCGGAAATGTCCTGCCAGGTGAGCGTGATGCCGGCGGCAGCAGCCATGGCGATGAGATGGATCGTGTGGTTGGTCGAACCGCCCGTGGCATGGAGGCCGACTACTGCGTTCACGACCGAGCGCTCGTCGATCATGCGGCCGACAGGCGTGTATTCATTGCCGAGCGCGGTAATCGCAAGAGCGCGTTTGGCCGCTTCCTTGGTCAGTGCATCCCGCAGCGGTGTCCCCGGATTGACGAATGATGCTCCGGGCGTGTGCAGGCCCATGATCTCCATCAGCATCTGGTTCGAATTCGCCGTGCCGTAGAAAGTGCAGGTGCCGGGCCCGTGATAGGACTTCGACTCCGCCTCCAGAAGTTCTGCCCGCCCAACCTTGCCCTCCGCATAGAGCTGGCGGGTCTTGGCCTTTTCGTCGTTGGGCAGACCGGAGGTCATCGGCCCGCCGGGAATGAAGACTGCCGGCAGGTGGCCGAATGTCAGCGCGCCGATCACCAATCCCGGCACGATCTTGTCGCAGATGCCGAGATAGACCGCTGCGTCGAACATGTTATGCGAAAGGCCGATCGCCGTGGCCATCGCGATCACGTCGCGCGAGAAAAGCGACAGCTCCATCCCTGGCTGACCCTGGGTGACGCCGTCGCACATGGCCGGCACGCCGCCCGCGACCTGCGCCACGCCGCCTGCATCGCGCGCTGCGGTCTTGATCAATTGGGGAAATGTTTCATAGGGCTGATGCGCCGACAGCATGTCGTTGTACGACGTAATGATGCCGAGGTTCGGAATGCGATCCCCAGCGAGGATTGCTTTTTCCGACGGGGCGCAGGCGGCAAAACCGTGGGCCAGGTTGCCGCAGGACAGGACTGCGCGGTTCGCGGTCTGGCTCGCGGCATCATCAATCCGGCCGAGATAGGTTTCGCGGCGCGGCTTCGAACGCTCTCGAATGCGGCTTGTAACGGCTTCGATGTCTTTGCGGGCGGTCATTGGCGCATTTCCTTTCAGAGCATGTCCCGGAACCACCAGAGCCGGCTTTGCGCGGGACCTGCGGCACTCGTGATCAGGGAGCCCAGAAGACCTGAACGGGCGTCCGGGCATTATCGAGAACGCTTCGCACGGGCATTCTGTTGCCGGGCTGAAGTGCGGCCTCCAGAGCACCGCGCTTGGCGCTTCCTTCGATATGTAGGGCGATGGCGCCTGCGTTCACCAATGTGGCGAGCGGAAGCGTCAGCCTCGGTTCGCCTGCGCTCGGCGCGTTCACGGCCATGACGGTTTTTGAGGTTACCGGATCGAGCAGGGCCGGCAATTCCACAGCATCCGGAAAGAACGAAGCTGTGTGGCCGTCGAGCCCCATACCGAGCACGGCCACATCCAGCGGCCAATGCAGGGTCCGGAGTTCCTCGTCAGCTTGCCGGGCGGCTTCCTCAACGGCACCGGCAGCCCGGTAAAGTCCTGCAAAACGCGCTGCTGCTGCCCGGTTCTGCAGGAGATTTTCCGCTACGAGAGCGGCATTGGAGCGCGGCGACGACATTGACACGAAGCGCTCATCGACCAGCGTGACGGTAACCTTGCTCCAGTCCAGGTCCTCATTCGCCAGTGTCCGGAAAAAGAGCGCGGGCGTCGTTCCGCCCGAAACGGCAATCAGTGCCTTGCCGCGCCGATCGATCGCGCTGCGAAGCCTCTCTGCGACCATGCCTGACAGCGCCACCGCCAGATCGGCGGACGAGGCAAACGTATTCCATGCGATCTGCGGCGCGGCAGCCGGCATCAGATGCTCTCGTGCCATGTGCGGCCGTCGCGTTCGATCAGCGCTATGGAGGCTGACGGACCCCAGGTGCCGGCCGTATAACCTTGCGCCTCCTGGCCGTTGTCTGCCCATGACGCCTGGATCGGGTCGATCCATTTCCAGGCTGCTTCCACCTCGTCACGGCGCATGAACAGTGTCTGGTTCCCACGCACGACGTCCATGATAAGCCGTTCATAGGCGTCCGGGTTACGCACGTTGAAGGACTGCGCGAAGCTCATGTCGAGCGGGACATGCTTGAGGCGCATGCCGCCCGGCCCCGGATCCTTGATCATGATCCACTGTTTTACGCCTTCGTCGGGCTGCAGCCGGATGACGAGCTGGTTGGCGATGATATTGCCCGCGCCTTCGCCAAAAATATTGTGCGGGATCGGCTTGAACTCGATGACGATCTCGGAGACACGAGAGGCAAGACGCTTGCCCGTCCGCAGATAAAACGGCACGCCCGCCCAGCGCCAGTTGGCGATCTCCGCCTTCACGGCGACGAAGGTTTCGGTGTTGCTCTGCCCGTTCTCCAGTTCTTCCAGATAGCCCTTCACCGGGCCGCTGGCTGCGGCGCCCGCGCGATACTGGCCGCGTACAGTGATTTTGGGCGCTTCAGCGCCATTGATTCGCTTCAGTGAGCGCAGCACCTTCAGTTTCTCGTCGCGCACGGCGTCGGCATTCATCGAAGAGGGCGCTTCCATCGCGACGAGGCAAAGAAGCTGAAGCATGTGGTTCTGCACCATGTCGCGCAGCGCGCCGGCTTTGTCGTAGTAGCCGGCCCGGCCTTCCAGCCCGACTGTTTCGGCGACTGTGATCTGCACGTGGTCGACATGGGCGGAATTCCAGAGGGGTTCATACAGCCCATTGGCGAAGCGCAGTGCCATGAGGTTCTGCACGGTTTCCTTGCCGAGATAGTGGTCGATCCTGAAAATCTGGTGTTCGTTGAACACGTTGCCGATCTGGTCGTTGAGCGCGCGAGCCGACGCGTGGTCGCGGCCGATCGGCTTTTCCACCACGATACGAGCCAGATCATTGACCAGCCCGTGCTTTTGCAGATTGGCGGAAATGTCGCCAAACAGGGCGGGCGCGACGGCCAGGTAGAATGCGCGGATGCACATGCTTTCGCCGATCGAGGATTTCAGCGCTTCGAATCCGTCCCCGGTTTTCGCATCGAGCGCGATATAGCTTAACCGCGCGACGAATCTGTCGACATCTGCCTGATCAACTTCCTCAGGCTTCACATGCTCCCGAATCGCCGTTCGCGCGAAAGTGCGGTATTCGTCGTCGCTCATGCTCGAACGCGATGCGCCGATGATGCGGGTGGGCTCCGAAAACTGACCCGCCTGCTGGCGATGGTACAGTGCGGGCAAGAGCTTGCGTTCGGCAAGATCGCCCGTACCGCCGAAAATGACGAAGTCGAAGGGTTCGACGGGAATGATCTGACTGGTCATCGTGTCGTCTCAAGCATAATTTTCGTGGGTTGGCCTATAATCTAATCGATTTAAAATTTCCAGTGCCAAGGTGTCACAGCCCTTGCGTCAACGGTGGAGCCTTGACACCTGGCGTGAACGGCGCGTTTGTCGAGTGCCTTTCGTGCATACAAGCATATGACCGATGCCGCCTGACACCAAGGAGACAAACGCTATGGGAACGCATCTTTCGCGTACGGTCGCCGAGGGTCTGGCGTTCATGCAGCTCATCGATGGCAAGCCTGTCGATTCCATGTCCGGGCTTCGGATCGATGTGGCGTCTCCTTCCGATGGCAAGGTATTTGCATCGATACCCGCTTCCGGCGAGGAGGATGTCGATCGCGCTGTCAGGGCGGCCCGGCGAGCCTTCGATGAAGGATCGTGGGTCAGGATGCCGGCAGTCGAGCGAGGACGTTGCCTGACGCGGCTTTTCCTTCTCGTCGAGGCGAACGGTGCGGAACTTGCCGCACTGGAATCGCGCGATACCGGCAAGCCGGTTCGGCAGGGCAAGGCCGATGTCGCCGCAACGATGCGCTATTTCGAGTTCTACGGCGGGGCGGGTGACAAAATCCATGGAGATACGATCCCATTTCTCGAAGGATATACCGCGCTCACCCTCCGCGAACCGCACGGCGTCGTGGCGGCCATCATTCCCTGGAATTATCCGCTTCAGATCCTGTCGCGCGTCGCCGGCGCAGCACTGGCCATGGGAAATACGCTGGTGGTGAAACCGGCCGAGGATGCGTCGCTCACGGCAATCCGGATGGCCGAACTGGCGCTGGAGGCCGGAATTCCGAAGGGCGTGTTCAATGTTGTCACTGGCTATGGCCGCGAGGCAGGCGCAGCGCTGTCGGCACATCCGCTCGTCGACTACGTGACTTTTACGGGCTCGCCGCCGACCGGCACCGCCATCCAGCAGGCGGCTGCGATCAATAATCGTGGCGTCACCATGGAACTGGGGGGCAAGTCGCCGCAGATCGTCTTTGCGGATGCCGATATTGAGGCTGCGCTCCCGGTGCTGGTCAATGCCGTCATACAAAATGGCGGCCAGACCTGCTCAGCCGGCAGCCGCGTCCTGATCGAGCGTTCGATCTATGAGCGCGTCGCCAAGGACCTGGCCAGCCGTTTTTCCAAGCTCGTGGCCGGACCGCACGATGCCGATCTCGACCTCGGCGCGCTGATCAATCCGAGGCAGAAGGAGCGCGTGGCCGGCATGATCTCTGCGGCCGAGGAGGCTGGCATCCCCATCCTGGCAAAGGGAACCATCCGTCATGGTGCTCCGGCGGGCGGCTATTACCACGCTCCGGTTCTGTTCGGACCGGTCGATCCGAAAGCTGCTATTGCCCAGGAAGAGGTTTTCGGGCCTGTTCTCGCGCTGTTTCCCTTCGAAGGCGAGGAAGAAGCGATCCGCCTTGCCAACGTGACTGATTTCGGCCTCGTCGCCGGCATCTGGACGAGGGATGGAGCACGCCAGCACCGCGTGGCAAAACGCGTCCGCGCCGGCCAGGTTTTCGTTAATGGTTACGGAGCCGGTGGCGGCGTCGAGCTTCCGTTCGGCGGCTTCAAGAAGTCGGGCCACGGCCGGGAGAAGGGTTTCGAAGCCCTCTATGACATGTCGGCCACAAAGACGATTGTTTTCAATCACGGATAGGAAAGAGGAATGGGGCGTCTGAAAGACAAGGTCGCGGTCGTTACGGGCGCGGCTTCGGGATTTGGCGAAGGCATGGCGAAACGGTTCGCCGAGGAAGGCGCGCGCATCGTTGTAGCCGATCTGAACGTCAAAGGGGCCGAGCGTGTGGCCGGGGAGATCGGCGAAGCCGCGATCTGGGTTCAGACAGACGTCTCGCAGAAATCCGAATTCGAGGAGATGGTGCGCGCGACGCTCGGCGCCTTCGGCCGCATCGACATCATGGTCAACAATGCGGGCTACACGCATCGCAACGGCGACATGCTGGACGTTGACGAGACGACGTTCGACCTGATCACGGCCGTCAATATGAAGGCGATCTATCATGCCGCAATTGCGGTCGTGCCGATCATGGAAAAGCAGGGCGGCGGCGTTATTCTCACGACGGCTTCGACCGCCGGGCTTCGCCCGCGGCCGGGCCTCACCTGGTACAATGCGTCGAAGGGCTGGGCGATCACGGCGACCAAATCGATGGCGGTCGAACTCGCGCCGAAGAAGATCCGGGTCAACTGCCTTTGCCCGGTCGCGGGCGAAACCGGAATGCTCGCCCAGTTCATGGGTGAGGACACTCCCGAAAAGCGCGCCCAGTTCCGCGCGTCTATCCCGCTCGGACGTCTATCGACGCCCTTGGACATTGCAAACGCCGCCCTCTGGCTCGTGTCCGATGAGGCCGAATTCATCACCGGCGTCGCGCTGGAGGTAGACGGCGGACGGTGTGTTTGAGGGTGGGCTGGCCCAAGAGAGCGCAGGGATAACGCGCGAAGGATCAGAAGGTTAGGTCTGCGCCGACCGGCCGGTCAGATCCGGTCGCGCAGCGCGAACCAGTTGAGCGCTAGGAAGAGGAGCGGCGCGCGGAAGCGCCGGCCGCCGGGGAAGGGCGGGATCTTGAGATCCTCGAAAAGTTTCAGCCGGTCGCGATTGCCTGCGACTGTCTCGGCATAGAGCTTTCCGACGAAATTCGACAGCATGACGCCGTGGCCGGAGTAGCCCCCGGCCGAGATCACATTCGGCATCACTTCGCGCACGAAAGGCTTGCGCGGCATGGTGATGCCGACGAAGCCGCCCCAGGCATGGGTGATTTCGACGTCCTTCAGGGCAGGATAGAGGTCAGTGATCTGGCGCCGGATGTGGACGCTGATGTCCTTCGGATCATCGACAGTATAGATTTCGCGACCTCCGAAGAGCAGCCTTCCGTCCTTCGACTTCCGGAAATAGCGCACGACGAAGCGGGAATCGTCGACTGATTCTCCTCCCGGCAGGACGGGGCTCTCCGGACCAAGCGGCACGGTTGCACCGATAAAGGAGCCGATCGGCATGACGTGCGCGGCGCTGATCGGTTCGAGGGTGCCGCCATAGGCGTTGACGGCGATGAGGCATTTGTCGGCGGTGATCGTTCCCCCTGGGGTGGTGACGCGCACCTTGCCGCCTGATGACGCGATGCCGGTCGACTTCGTCCGTTCGAAAAGGCGCGCCCCTGCGGCTGCCGCAACGCGCGCCGTGCCGATGACCAGCTTCAGCGGGTGGATGTGACCGGTCCCTGTGTCCCGCGTGCCTCCGAAATAGTGGCTGGAGCCGAGCCGCTCGGCAGTCTCGGCAGCGTCCATGAAGGTCACGTGGGGATAGTCGAAGCGCGTGGCCATGATTTCGGCATGCGCCTGATAGTCGCTCAGATAGCGCTTCTTGTGCGCGACCGACATCTGCCCGGGCATGTAGTCGATCTCGATGCCGTTTGCGGCGCTGAAGTCCAGAAGATGATGCTTGGCCTCTTCAGCGATATCGAAGAGCGCCTTGGCACGCGTGAATCCCAATTCTGCTTCCAGTTCCTCAGCCCAGGCTCGTTGGCCGGTGCCAAGCTGACCGCCATTGCGGCCGGATGCGCCGTCGCCGAAACGGTGAGCTTCGATCAGCACGACGTTGACGCCGGCTTTCGCCAGATGCGCTGCTGCGGAAAGGCCAGTGAACCCGCCGCCGATCACGACGACGTCGGCTGCGGTGTCCTCCTCAAGACTCGGATATTCCGGCCTCTCTCCGACGGTCGCCTCGTACCAGGAGAAGCCGGGGGAAATGGGGGATTGGTAGGGCATGACGGTCAACGGTGAATGGTCAATGGTGAATGGCCGATCCCGCGCCTCGTATGCCGGCTGGAGCAAAGCATAAAGGCGCAGATGGTAGTATTTCGTTTGTCAGCCAGGGACTGTCTTTATTTGCAACCATTCACCATTCACCATTCACCATTCACACATTCAGCAGCAGGTATTCGCGTTCCCAGGGGCTGATGACCTCCATGAAGGTCTCGAACTCCGCCCTCTTGATCGCGGCATAGGTGGAGGCGAAGGAGACGCCGAGCAGTTCCCGCAGCACTTCATCGGTCTCGAACAAATCGACGGCCTCCAAGAGGCCGCGCGGCAGGTCGATTTCGTCCTCGTTGACCGTTGTGCCGACCGGCGCGTCTGGCTTGATGCCGTGGATCATTCCAGCCAGGCCGCAGGCGAGAGAAGCAGCGAGCGCCAGATATGGATTGGCGTCGGAAGAGGGGATGCGGTTTTCCACACGCCGCGCGATCGGATCGGAGCGCGGAACGCGGAAGGCGGTTGTGCGATTGTCGTACCCCCATTTCGTGTTCACCGGCGCGGACGCGGCCTGTGTCAGCCGGCGATAGGAATTCACATAGGGGGCAAACATCACCAGTGCATTCGGCACATGCTTCTGCATGCCGCCGATGAAGTGGAAGAAGGCGTCGGTCTCGCTGCCATCCTCAGCGGTAAATACGTTGCGGCCGGTCTTTTTGTCGATGACCGACTGGTGGATGTGCATAGCCGAGCCGGGTTGGCCTTGAATCGGCTTGGCCATGAAGGTCGCATAGGTCTCGTGTTTGAGCGCCGCTTCGCGAATCGTGCGCTTGAAAAGGAACACCTGGTCGGCAAGCTCTATCGGGTCACCGTGCCGCAGGTTGATTTCGAGCTGGCCTGCGCCCTCCTCATGGATCAGCGTGTCGATCTCGAGGCCCTGGCTCTCGGAAAAATGATAGATGTCGTCGATCAACTCGTCGAACTCGTTCACGCCGGCGATCGAATAGCCGGCGCCGCCGCCGATTGGCCGGCCCGAGCGCCCAACGGGCGGCACCAGCGGGTAGTCGGGGTCGGGATTCTTGCGCACGAGATAGAATTCGATCTCGGGAGCGACGACCGGTTTCAGGCCGCGCTTGTGGTATGCCGCGACCACGCGCTTCAGCACATTGCGCGGCGTGAATTCGACACTGCGACCGTCCTGATGGACGAGATCGCAGATGACCTGCGCCGTTGGATCCTCTTCCCAAGGCACGACGCACAGCGTCGAGAGGTCCGGCAGCAGTTTGAGATCGCCGTCGTCTTCCGGATAAGCGAAACCATTGCCATCTTCCGGGTAGTCGCCCGAGATCGTCATCATGAAGGGGGCAGACGGCAGCGCAAGAGATGTGTTTGAGGTGAATTTCTTTGAAGGCATCATTTTGCCGCGCGCGACACCGGCCTGGTCCGGTGTAATGCATTCGATGTCTTCGATACCGCGCCATTCGAGCCAGGCGCTCACTTCCTTCCAGTTTCTGACGCCTCGAAGATTCTTCACAAATGCGGGCAGACGCGAGCGCCCCCTGCTCGCGGGGCGAACTTCTTTCTTAGCGGCGGCCATCAATCACC
>JBEVEP010000255.1:0-5364 GCA_040512755.1 Mesorhizobium sp. | reverse complement strand
CCGACGAGGCCGCCTTCTCGCCGGCCGAGCGTTCCATGCTCAACAACATCCTGCGGTTCCGCGAAGTCCGGGTCGAGGACGTCATGGTGCCGCGCGCCGATGTCGAGGCGGTCGAAATTTCGATCACGCTCGGCGATCTCATAAGTGTCTTCGAGCAATCGGGCCACTCGCGCATGCCCGTCTATGCAGAAACGCTCGACGATCCGCGCGGAATGATCCACATTCGCGACGTGATGGGCCACATCACGCGCCTTGCACGCGTGAAAAAGGGGCGCGCATCCAAAGCGGCTGCAGCGCGCCCGCCGGTGCTCGATCTCGCCAATGTGGATCTCGGCAAATCGATCGGCGAGCTCAATCTGATCCGCAGCGTCCTCTTCGTGCCGCCTTCGATGCTTGCGTCCGACCTCATGGCGCGAATGCAGGCGGCGCGCACGCAAATGGCGCTGGTCATCGACGAGTATGGCGGCACAGACGGGCTGGTTTCTCTGGAAGACATCGTCGAAATGGTGGTCGGCGATATCGAGGACGAGCATGACGACGATGAGCCGCTGATCACCCAAACCGGGGAAGGCGTGTTCATTGTCGATGCCAAGGCGGAGATCGACGATGTCGCGGCCAAGATCGGCGAGGAGTTCAAGCCGGGCGAACATGGCGAGTATGTCGATACGATCGGCGGCATGATTTTCAATTCCCTTGGCCGCGTTCCGGCTCGGGGCGAAGTTGTCCAGGCCATTCCGGGCTTCGAATTCCATGTGCTCGACGCCGATCCGCGCAGGGTCAAGCGGGTGCGTATCGTTCACGATGCGAAAGGCGAACGCCGACGCCGCGTCCGGGAGCAGCAGGACTAACGCACCGGCCCGAAATTGGGACCGATTTCCGGAAAGCGCGATGCGAGATTCAAGATTGAGAGTGTCCTTTGCGCGTCCAAACGGACGCGCTGCGCGCTACTGCGCAATCATGTGATTGGAGCGCGGAGCCCATCCTGATACATCTTGCCGAGGGTGATTCTCGGGTCATGGGCATGGACCGTGTTGCGGGCAGGGTGATATTGCTGTGGGGCTGGCGCCGGGCGCTGGCAGCGTTCCTGGCCGGCGCCCTAGCCGTTCTTGCCCAGGCTCCGTTCGACTTCTTCGCCGTTTGCTTCGTCTCTTTCCCGGTTCTGGTGTGGCTGCTTGATGGCGCCATCGTAGGAGCCCCGGTCCCCTTGGCGAAGCGGATCGTTCCGGCATTCGCGGTCGGCTGGTGGTTCGGGTTCGGGTATTTCGTCGCTGGCCTCTGGTGGGTGGGCGGCGCGCTTCTGGTGGAGGCGGAGAGCTTTGCCTGGGCGCTCCCGCTCGCCATCCTGGCGCTCCCGGCCTTTCTTGCGGTCTATTTCGGTTTGGCGACCACCTTGGCGCGGCTGCTCTGGAGCCCAGGCATCGGCCGGATCGCTGCGCTGGCGTTCGGGTTTGGTTGCGCCGAATGGCTCCGCTCGGTGTTTCTGACAGGATTCCCCTGGAATCCGGTTGGCTATGGCGCGATGCCGATCCCCTTGCTGATGCAATCCGTTTCGATCGTCGGTGTCGTCGGAATGAACGCGCTTGCCGTGTTTGTGTTTGCCATGCCCGCGCTGGTCGCTTCCGGCAGGCATCTCCGCACGGGAATGGCCATCGCAGCATCGCTCATCGTCGCCCATGCCGCCTTCGGCTACTGGCGCCTGGCCGGGGAAGACAAGCCTTCCCAGCGCTCGCTGACGGTCCGGGTCGTCCAGCCCTCCATCGCGCAGGATGAAAAGTGGGAAGGCAGCGTGCGCGACCGCATCTTTCGGACCATGCTGGATCTCTCAGCTCAGCCGAGTGCGGACGGCAAGAAACCGCAATTGATTCTTTGGCCGGAAACGTCTGTGCCGTTCCTCTTTACCGAACGCCCGGATGCTTTGGTCGCAATCGGCGAACTGCTCGACGATGACCAGGTCCTGCTGGCCGGCGCTGTGCGCTCGGAAGGCACTTCGGCGGAGGGTGACGCGCGGTACTATAATTCCGTCGTCGCGATCAACGGCCGTGGCGAAATCTTCGATGCCGTCGACAAGGTGCATCTGGTCCCGTTCGGAGAATATTTGCCGTTTCAGGACATGCTTGCGAGCGTCGGCATCGAGAAGATTGTCCCATTTCCGATGAGCTTTTCTGCCGGAAGCCAGCGTCATACCGTCGCGCTTCCGGGCGGCGTCGGGGGCATGCCCTTCATCTGCTACGAGGTAATTTTCCCTGGGCTGGTGGCATCCGACATCGCTTCGGCGGACCTCATCGTCAACGTCACCAACGACGCCTGGTTTGGCGATACGCCGGGGCCTTACCAGCATTTCCGTCAGGCCCAGCTTCGCACAGTTGAAACCGGCAGACCGCTTGTACGCGCTGCAAATACAGGCGTTTCGGGGCTTGTCGATTCGCGCGGGCGGATTATCGATGCATTGGCGGTCAATAGCGCCGGAGTTCTGGATGCAACGGTGAAGTTTTCAGAACGCGTTGGGCCAAATTTGGGCCTCCAGCGGCTTGCTGGCCTGTTCATTTTGCTCGCTCTGGCTGCATTTGCCTGTGGAATGCGTATAAAGCGGTATCAGCGACCGAATTGACAGAAGGTATATTAGAATTTCATATTGTACCGGTTTCTGATCTTCCGATTTGGTATCCATTTATGAGGGACCTTGGAGTACTCTATCGGAGGAAAGGGGGAACGGCGCAGAAAAAGCCGGGAAGCGGCGAGGAACGAGATGTTGGAAAACAAGAAAAAACCAAACCCGATCGACATTCATGTAGGTAGCCGGATACGGCTTCGCCGCAATATGTTGGGGATGAGTCAGGAAAAACTTGGCGAGAATCTCGGCATAACATTCCAGCAGATACAAAAATACGAGAAGGGTACGAACCGGGTTGGAGCCAGCCGGTTGCAGGCCATCTCCTCTATCCTGGGTGTGCCGGTAGCCTTTTTCTTTGAAGATGCGCCGGGTAAGGAAAACGGTGGCTTCGGGGGCATGGCGGAGGACAATTCGACCTCCTATGTCGTTGATTTCCTCAACAGTTCCGAGGGTCTACAATTGAATCGCGCCTTCGTCAGGATCAATGACGCCAAGGTGCGGCGCAAGGTTGTCGATCTCGTGAAGGCTCTTGCTGCCGAGGGCGAAGAATAACAGCGCTCCCGGCGCAAGCTAAGCGTTCGATTGTGACTGCCTGTTCCGAGGGCTCGTTCCAGCGGCGAGGCAGGCGTTGCCGAAACCTGGAACTTCCGGACTTGACGTGTTCGCGCCGTGTTCGCTACAGGATTTGCGCCTGAACAGGCGCATTGGCCGATTTTCAAGAGGGGACACCCGTGGCGCGGCAGAACTACCTTTTCACCAGCGAATCCGTTTCTGAAGGTCACCCGGACAAGGTCTGTGACCGTATCTCCGATGAGATCGTGGATCTGGTCTATCGTGAGGCAAAGAAAACCGGGATGAACCCCTGGGATGTGCGCGTCGCCTGTGAGACGCTGGCCACCACCAACCGCGTCATCATCGCCGGCGAGGTGCGTGTGCCGGAAACGCTGCTGAAGAAGGGCAAGGATGGCGCACTGATCCATGACGGAAGGGGCCATGCTGTCATCAATCCTGCCAAGTTCCGTTCCGTCGCGCGGCGCGCCATTCGCGCTATCGGCTACGAACAGGACGGCTTCCACTGGAAAACGGTGAAGATAGACGTCCTGCTTCACGCCCAGTCAGCCGATATCGCGCAAGGTGTTGACAAGGCGGCCGACGCCAATGCCGAGGGCGCCGGCGACCAGGGCATCATGTTCGGCTATGCCTGCCGAGAGACGCCGGACCTTATGCCTGCGCCCATCTACTACAGCCACAAGGTGCTGGAAGTTCTTTCGGAGGCGCGCAAAGCCGGCAAAGGCGATGTCGCGAAGCTGGGTCCCGACGCCAAGAGCCAGATTACGGTGCGCTATGTCGGTGGCAAGCCCTCCGAAGTGACGCAGATCGTCCTTTCCACGCAGCATCTCGATCCCGCTTGGGATTCCGCAAAGGTCCGGAAAGTTGTCGAGCCTTATATCCGGGAGGCTCTCGGCGATCTCCAGATTTCCCCGACCTGCAACTGGTTCGTCAATCCGACAGGCAAGTTCGTCATCGGTGGTCCCGACGGAGACGCCGGCCTGACCGGCCGCAAGATCATCGTCGACACTTACGGTGGCGCGGCCCCGCATGGCGGTGGCGCGTTCTCGGGCAAGGACACGACCAAGGTCGACCGTTCTGCAGCATATGCCGCGCGGTATCTCGCCAAGAACGTCGTCGCAGCCAGGCTGGCGGATCGCTGCACGATCCAGCTGTCCTATGCCATCGGCGTTGCGCAGCCATTGTCGGTCTACGTCGATCTTCATGGTACCGGCAAGATCGAGGAAGCCGTGCTCGAGCAGGCGCTGCGCGAGGTGATGGATCTTTCGCCGTCCGGCATCCGCCGGCACCTCGACCTCAACAAGCCGATCTACGCGAAGACGTCGGCCTATGGCCATTTCGGACGCAAGCCTGGACGCGACGGCTCGTTCGTCTGGGAAAAGACCGATCTGGTGAAGGCCTTGAAAGAGGCCGTATCTGTCGGGCAAGCCGAAGCGGCCTGATCGTTCAGCCATGCCGATGACTGCCGAGCGGCGCAGCCGGGCCACGGAGGCGTTTTACGGCCGCCGCCGTGGCAAAACGCTCAGGCCACTTCAGGCCGAGGCGCTGGAGAAGGGGCTTTCCCGCTACCTGATTGATCTATCCGTTCCGTCACCGCCGGATCTGCGAAAACTCTTCGCGGTGGGTGTGGACGGAATCCGTTTGGAAATCGGTTTTGGCGGCGGAGAGCACCTGTTCAACGACGCTGCCACTCATCCTACGACCGGCCTCATCGGCGTGGAGCCCTTCGTCAACGGCATGGCCAAGATGATGATGGCGCTGGCGAAAGAGCCGCTCGCGAATGTGAGGGTGTTCGACAACGACGCGACGCAGCTTCTGGACTGGCTACCCGAGGCGTCCCTCGACGGCTTGGCGCTTCTTTATCCCGATCCGTGGCCGAAGAAGAAGCACTGGAAGCGGCGCTTCGTGAACCGGGCCAATCTGGATCGCTTCGCACGCGTGCTGAAATCGGGGGGAACTTTCCGCTTCGCCTCCGACATCGATACTTACGTGAATTGGACGCTCCTGCACTGTGGGGCGCATCCGGCGTTTGACTGGCAGGCCAGGTCGGCTGACGACTGGCGTCAACCCTATCCCGATTGGCCCGGGACCCGGTATGAAGCGAAGGCGCAGCGGGAACTGCGGCAGCCGGCCTATCTTACGTTCGTCCGGAAATAGCGCAGGCAGCGATCGTCGTACCCGAC
>JBEVEP010000202.1:0-23451 GCA_040512755.1 Mesorhizobium sp. | reverse complement strand
TTCCATTCGTGCCTTGCCGCTTGCGACGAGCGCCAGCGACAGCGGATAGAGCTGGTGCTCCGCCTTCAGCACGCGCGTGGAAAGCGATTCTTCTGTGTCATTGGCGAGCACGGGCACAGCCGCTTGCGCAATGATTGGTCCGGCATCGGTTTCTTCCGTGACGAAGTGGACGGTGCAGCCATGAACCCTCAGTCCTCCTTCGAGTGCGCGGCGATGCGTGTGGAGACCTCTAAACGACGGCAGCAGGGATGGATGGATGTTGATCATCTGGCCTTGCCATTTCCGGACGAAGCCAGCGGTCAGAAGACGCATGTAGCCGGCAAGGCAAACGATCTCAGCATCGAACGTCGCCAGTGCGGCGTCGATTGCCGCGTCGTGAGTCTCGCGGCTGCCGTGGTCGCCCTTGAGGACGGTTTGTGTCGGCAGCCCCAATGCTTGTGCTGCCTTGAGTCCCGCCGCATCGGCCTGATCCGAGATAACGCCGACAATCTCGGCCGGATAGCCTGTCTCCTTGGCCGCCTGGATCAGCGCCGCCATGTTGGAGCCCCGACCGGAGATCAATACAACGGTACGTTTGCGTCGTGTGGTCATAGCTCGATGGACCCGCGATAAATGACGCCGGCGTCGCGGCGGGGGACGATGCGCCCGACAGGTGAGACGTGTTCGCCAGCCTCCTGCAGGACGGCGGCGACCTGGGCGGCCTGACCGGACGCGACGATCAAGATCATACCGATGCCGCAATTGAAGGTGCGCATCATTTCCGCCGGATGCACTCCGCCCGTCCGCGCGAGCCAGGAGAAGACGGGCGGCGCGACGATCGCCTCGAGGTCCAGTTCAGCAGCGAAGTCCTTCGGTAGGACGCGGGGGATATTTTCGGGAAAACCGCCGCCGGTGATATGGGCCAGCGCCTTGATGCCGTGTGTGCCGCGAATCGCCTGCAGGACAGACCGGACGTAGATGCGCGTTGGCTCCAGCAGCGCTGCGCCAAGCGTCCTGTCCGCCGCGAACGGTGCCGGATCGGACCAGCGAAGGCCGGACTGGGCGACGATGCGCCGGACCAGCGAGAATCCGTTGGAATGGACGCCGGATGACGCAAGCCCAAGCAGCACGTCGCCTTCTACGATATCGTCCGTAGGCAGCAATTGGCCGCGCTCGGCAGCGCCGACTGCGAAACCCGCAAGGTCATAGTCGCCGTCCTGATACATCCCCGGCATTTCCGCAGTTTCACCGCCGATCAGAGCGCAGCCGGCCTGGCGGCAGCCCTCGGCAATTCCGCCAACGATTGCCGCGCCTTGGTCCGGATCGAGTTTTCCTGTCGCGAAGTAGTCGAGGAAAAACAGTGGCTCCGCACCCTGTACGACCAGATCGTTGACGCACATCGCGACAAGATCGATGCCGACAGTGTCGTGGATGCCGGCTTCAATGGCGACCTTGAGCTTGGTGCCGACGCCGTCATTAGCTGCGACGAGAACCGGATCATTGAATCCGGCTGCCTTGAGGTCGAACAGCCCGCCGAAGCCTCCGATTTCCCCATCTGCGCCCGGACGGCGCGTGGAGCGGACCAGCGGTTTTATCTTCTCCACCATCGCGTTGCCGGCGTCGATATCCACGCCGGCATCCGCATAGGTGAGGCCGTTTTTCCGCTCGCTCATATCGCTCCTCTGCCTGCCCGAACGTTCAAACGGCTCATCGCATGAAGCGCTCGGCACCGCAACAGAATGCCGCGTTTCGCTTCCATGCTGAAGGCAAAAACGTTGGATACCGGCTCGACACGTGCTGCACTTGCAGCCCGGCGGGGTTTCGACCATGTAACGTTCATTAGCGCAGACTGGAGGATTCGGCGCGTGACCACTGCCAACATGATCACCATTGTCAGGTTCCTGCTGGTTCCAGCCGTGGTGTTTGCCTTGATGACGGACAAAATGGGCTGGGCGCTTGCCGGTTTCGTCATCGCCGGCGTTTCCGACGGTATCGATGGCTTCATAGCGCGCCATTACAATCAGCGCAGCGAGCTTGGTGCCTATATGGACCCGATGGCTGACAAGCTCCTCCTCGTGTCCGTATTCGTCGTGCTTGGCTATATGGATGAACTACCGCTGTGGCTGGTGATTGCTGCCGTCTCACGCGACGCGCTTATCGTCGGGGCCGTGCTGCTTTCGACCATCATGCGCAATCCGGTCGAGATGAAGCCGCTCTACGTTTCCAAAGCGAATACGGCGGTTCAAATCGTCCTGGCAGCGACCGTGCTTGCGGAGCTGGCATTCACGATGGAATTCGGCCTGGTGCGCCCCGTTCTCATCGCGGTGTCCGGGCTCTTGACCGTCACTTCCGCCGCGGCCTATCTCGTAGGCTGGCTGAGGCACATGAGCGGTTATGGCGAAAGCAAAAGCCCAAACAACGGATGACGACTTGGCCGAGATGGTCGCGGCGGCGGCCTTTCGCCGGCAGATACGCTTTTGGCTGATAGCAGCTGCGCTCTTCATTCTGTTCCTTTATGTATTCCGCAACATTTTGCTGCCCTTCGTGGCAGGCATGGTGCTCGCTTACTTCCTTGATCCGGTTGCCGACCGGCTGGAGCGGACGGGGCTTTCTCGCGTCATGGCGACGGTCCTGATCCTCGTCGCCTTCGTGATCATCCTGGCGCTCGGCCTTGTCATTCTGATCCCGATCCTCGCACAACAGATGGCCGACTTCGTCAGTCACATGCCCGAGTATCTGAGCCGGTTGCAGGGCCTCGTCACCAATTACAATCCTGAGTGGCTGAAGGAACGCTTCGGCGTTGATCCGGAAAGCCTGCGCGAAGGGTTGAATTCCTTGCTTTCGTCGAGCGTCGGATTTCTCACGACAATCGTGGAATCCATATGGAACTCCGGCTTGGCGCTCTTCAACATCGCCGGCCTCTTCGTTGTTACGCCGGTGGTCGCGTTCTACATGCTTCTGGACTGGGATCGCATGGTGGCCGCCGTCGACAGTTGGGTTCCGCGTGACTATGTCCATACAGTCCGAAGGCTCGCGGCCGAGATCAATGCGTCGACGGCGGGCTTCGTGCGGGGGCAGGGCACGCTCTGTATCATCCTCGGCATCATGTATGGGACCGGGTTGACGTTGGTCGGGCTGAACTTCGGAATATTGATCGGCATTTTCGCCGGTTTGATCAGTTTCATCCCATATGTAGGCTCAATGGTCGGGCTCGTGCTTTCCGTGGGCGTCGCCTTCGTCCAGTTCTGGCCGGACTGGCTCTGGGTCGCCGCCGTCGCCGGTGTTTTCTTCACCGGGCAGTTCATCGAGGGCAATATCCTGCAACCCCGGCTTGTCGGGAAAAGCGTCGGTCTGCATCCGGTTTGGTTGATGTTCGCGCTTTTTGCTTTCGGCGCGCTGTTCGGGTTCGTGGGTCTCCTCGTCGCGGTCCCAGCGGCCGCCGCGGTGGGCGTTCTCGTTCGCTTCGCGGTTTCGCGCTATCTGGAATCGCCGCTCTACATAGGCCATCCAGCAGAGCCGCAGGCCAAGGCTGGACGTGCCGCGGTGCGGACGCCTGATCCGCATACCTGAGATGGAAAAGCCGCGCCAACTGCCGCTCGACCTGCGGCACACTCCGGGCTTCTCGCGGGACGATCTTGTCGTCTCCGCCGCCAATGCCAGCGCCGTCGCTTTGATCGATCGCTGGCCGGACTGGCCCGCGCCGGTGGTCGTGCTGGCCGGTCCTGCAGGTTCGGGAAAATCGCATCTTGGCGCGATCTGGTGCGAGGTGTCGGGGGCGGTCGAATGTGATGCCGCGGCGATCGGAGAGGCGGCGTTGGATGCTGCCGATCATGGGCCGGTCTGCATCGACGATGCCGACGCCCCGGGTCTGGACGAGAACGGCCTGTTCCACCTGATCAACGCCGTGCGCAGCTCCGGAACCCACCTTCTGCTGGCGTCCCGGCGTTTTCCTGCAGCTTGGGGCGTCAAACTCCCGGACCTCGCATCCCGTCTCAAGGCAGCGGCGACGGTCGAGATCGGCGAGCCCGACGATCAGCTTCTGGCGGGCGTCATCACGAAGCTTTTCGCCGACCGGCAGGTCGAGGTGGAGCCGCATGTGGTGCAATACGTCGTCCGGCGTATTGAGCGATCGCTGTCGACGGCAATCCATGTTGTCGAAAGGCTCGACAGGGTGGCTCTGGAGCAGAAGTCGCGCATAACACGCGCCATGGCTGTTGAGACCGTCTCGGCGCTCGAGGAGGGACAGGGCGAACGCGACGGCTGAATGCCGTCGACTCGGACTGCCGTATTGTTCATGCGCTGTGTGATCGCATATTCGGGCGTTAGCTCGCTTATTTAGCCCCGAACCTATCGGGCGCTGCAGTTCCCGTCGCCGGCGGAGACCGGTGGGCCGCATGGTTGACTTGACCCCTTGCTTCCGATTTACACCGGACCGCAGACATTCCGGACAGTGCGGACCGTTTTCTCATGCTTGAAAAGACTTACGACGCAAAGACCGTCGAGCCCAGGATTGCGAGACTTTGGGAGGAGGCAGACGCATTCCGTGCCGGGGCCGGGGCTGCTCCCGGCGCCGATCCGTTTGCCATCGTGATTCCGCCGCCCAATGTCACCGGCTCTCTGCATATGGGCCACGCACTGAACAACACGCTGCAGGACATCATGGTCCGCTTCGAACGTATGCGTGGCAAGGATGTCCTCTGGCAGCCTGGCATGGACCATGCCGGCATCGCCACGCAGATGGTTGTCGAACGGCAGTTGATGGAGCGCCAGATCCACCGCCGCGATCTCGGCCGCGACGAGTTCATCGACAAGGTGTGGCAGTGGAAGGCCGAATCCGGCGGCATGATCTTCAACCAGCTGAAGCGCCTGGGTGCTTCCTGTGATTGGTCGCGCGAGCGATTCACGATGGACGAGGGGCTGTCGCGCGCCGTGATCGAGGTGTTCGTGACGCTTTATCACGAAGGGCTTATCTACAAGGACAAGCGCCTTGTGAACTGGGACCCCAAGCTGCTCACGGCAATCTCCGACCTGGAAGTGGAGCAGGTCGAGGTCAACGGCAATCTCTGGCACTTCCGCTACCCGATCGAGGGCCAGCAATTTGACCCCGACAACCCGAAAACCTTCATCACGGTCGCGACGACCCGTCCAGAAACCATGCTCGGCGATACGGGCGTTGCCGTGCATCCCGACGACGAGCGTTACCGGCATCTGGTTCGAAAAAAGCTGATACTGCCGCTCGTCGGGCGGAAGATACCGGTCGTTGCTGACGAATATTCCGATCCGGAGAAGGGAACAGGGGCGGTCAAGATCACGCCCGCCCACGACTTCAATGACTTTGAAGTGGGCAAGCGTCACAAGTTGCGCGCCGTCAATATCATGTCGATGGATGCAACGATGAACCTCAAGGATAACGAGGAGTTCCTTGAGGGCCTTCCATCCACGTCGGAGCTGGAGCTCACGCTCGAAGCCCTGCATGGACAGGACCGTTTTGCCGCGCGCAAGCGGGTGGTCGAGATGATGGAGTCAGGCGGCTTCCTGGAAAAAGTCGAGCCGCACAAGCACGTTGTTCCGCATGGAGATCGCGGTGGCGTCCCGATCGAGCCCTTCCTCACTGACCAGTGGTACGTGAATGCTGCGGAACTCGCCAAGCCTGCAGTTGCGAGCGTGCGCGAGGGGCGCACGAACTTTGTGCCGAAGAATTGGGAAAAGACCTATTTCGAATGGATGGAGAATATCCAGCCCTGGTGCATCTCGCGCCAGCTCTGGTGGGGCCATCAGATCCCTGCATGGTATGGACCGGACGGACATGTCTTCGTTGAACGCACCGAGGAGGAGGCGCTACACACGGCGATCCAGCACTACATTTCCCATGAAGGGCCGATGAAGGGCGTGGTCGAGGACCTTCTCGAAAACTACAAGCCCGGCGAGATTCTGACGCGCGACGAGGACGTGCTCGACACTTGGTTCTCATCGGCGCTTTGGCCGTTTTCGACGCTCGGCTGGCCGGATGAGACGCCGGAACTCAAGACCTACTACCAGACCGACGTTCTGGTCACCGGCTTCGATATCATTTTCTTCTGGGTCGCGCGGATGATGATGATGGGGCTCCATTTCATGGACGAGGAGCCGTTCCACACCGTCTATGTGCATGCGCTGGTGCGCGACAAGAACGGCGCCAAGATGTCGAAGTCGAAAGGCAACGTCATCGATCCGCTCGAGCTGATCGATGAGTATGGTGCGGACGCGCTGCGCTTCACGCTTGCCATCATGGCCGCACAGGGCAGGGACGTGAAGCTCGACCCGGCGCGCATTGCCGGCTACCGCAACTTCGGTACCAAGCTGTGGAACGCGACGCGGTTTGCGGAAATGAACGGCGTCGAGCGCAACGACGACTTCTGGCTTCACGACGCCAAGCTGACGATCAATCGTTGGATACTCACCGAACTGACCCGTGCGACGCGCGAGATCACCGAGGGCATCACCTCATTCCGTTTCAACGACGCAGCGGGCGCGGCCTACCGCTTTGTCTGGAATCTCTTTTGCGATTGGTACCTGGAACTGCTGAAGCCGGTTTTCATGGGCAGTGACGCCGATGCGAAGGCCGAAAGCCAGGCGGTCGCGGCATTCGTGCTCGACGAGATCTACAAGCTGCTGCATCCCTTCATGCCGTTCATGACAGAGGAACTGTGGGCACATACGGCTCCCGGCGGAAAGGAACGCCAGAGCCTCCTTTGCCACGCCGCATGGCCGGAACCGAGCTTCCAGGACGTGGAGGCCGCGGCGGAGATCAATTGGCTGGTCGACCTGGTGTCGGGCATCCGCTCCGTTCGTTCGGAGATGAATGTCCCGGCCGCCGCTGTTGCTCCGCTTGTTCTGGTTGGCGCCAATGCAGCCACACGCCAGCGGTTGACGCGCCACGAGTCCGCGATCAAACGGCTGGCGAGGATTGGCGACATCACCCATGCGGCTGTTGCTCCCAAAGGTTCAGCGCAAATCGTGATCAACGAGGCGACAGTCTGCCTGCCGCTTGGCGAGCTGATCGATCTCAAGGCTGAAGCTGCCCGGCTACAGAAAGAGGTCGGCAAGATCACCGAGGAGATCGGCCGTATCTTGAAGAAGCTCTCAAACGAGAAATTCGTGGCCAATGCCAGGGAAGATGTCGTGGAATCGGAACGGCAGAAGCTTTCCGAATTTCAGGAAGCGCAGGAGAAATTACAAGCTGCGCTTTCGAGAGTTCGCGCTGCCGATTGACGGTCCGGCGAGGTACTGAGTCGCTTGCTCGTCAGCGAAGGGGAAACGACCCTAATCCAATGCGCCGGCACCGCATTCCCCTACGTTAGTTCTGTGGAAAATGCAATTTTCGGTCGCATTGTTGCCATAATGTAACATTCGTCGCTCGGACCGGGAAAAATGCCCATTTTAGGGGCGTTAGTAGCGTTACTTTGAAAATTTTCGAGCAGTTAACGTCAAAAAAATCCAATTTTGAAGTGTGAGGCGCTGCCCGGTCGTGTAGCGCCGCGGTGTGTCCCATCGTCGGGGGAACAATGCCCGATCAGGACACAGTTGCAGTCGTCGCGCGAATTCGCTCTAGCTTCCCGCGGGTTTATTTGGGGAGTTTGGGAGAGAATTTTCATGACAATACGGCATTTCAAGACGCTCCTTGGGGTGGGCTGCGCGTTTGTGGCTATGGCGGGCGAGGCGAATGCTGGTGGGTTTGACCGTGGTGGGGTAAACATCGATCTGCTTTTCGATGATAAACCTTACGCGGCGGAAGCTGGGGTCACCTACGTTGCACCACAGAGAAAGCTGGAGAATGTGCGCCGCATGGACGGATCGGGCGCAACGTCGTCACGTGTCGATGTCGACGACAACTACGCCGTTCCGCGCCTTGGGTTTAAAGCGAACGTGTTCGAGCCAGTCGACTGTCTGGCGACGTTCACGCAGCCTTATGGCGCCGATGCGGACTACGGCATAAACAACGCCTATTCGCCGACGGCGGTGCGGTTCAAGGTCGACACCAACGACTACGGCCTTACCTGCTCCTACAAGATCCAGGCCGGCAAGGGTTTCGCCCGCATCATTGGCGGCATTTCCTATCAGGAAGTTGACGCATTCCAGTCGCGGCAATCGCTGCTTGCCACTCCTTTACGCAATCCCGGCATTGGCAAGTTCAGCCTCTCGGACGAGGCAGTCGCATGGCGTGTCGGCGCTTCCTACGAAATCCCTGAAATCGCGCTCCGCGCCAGCCTAGTCTACAGTTCGAAGTACGATTACGATGATCTGACGGGCACGGTCGACACGACGGGATTTGCGGCTGGCTCGACTGGGCGTTCGATGGGGCGCTTCCTTGGCGTTTTCCCTGTAAGCGCCGCCACCGAAATTCCACAGGCGCTCGAGTTCAAGGTGCAAAGCGGCATTGCTCCGGGCTGGCTGGCCTTCGGCGGTGTTAAGTGGCAGGATTGGAGCCAGCTCCAGATCATCCCGATCAACGGCGTGAAAAGTCCTGTGGATGGCACAACGTCGGCGACAAGCTTCGACCCCCTTTATCGGGATGGCTGGACAGTGACTGCAGGTGTCGGGCACGCTTTCAACGAACAGCTTTCCGGCGCTTTCTCCATTTCGTGGGATAGAGGTACGTCGACCGTTTCGGGCTACCAGACCGATCTGTGGAACTTCGCTGCTGGCGGCTCTTACAAGCCGACGGAGCACATTGAGCTACGCCTGGGCGGATCGGTAGGCTTCTGGCAAGGTGGCACATCCACATTCGGCGGTGGCGACCTGGGCAACCGGGTAGCCTACACATTCGGCGACGACATCGTGACCGCCTTGTCAGCTTCGGTCAAAGTGAAGTTCTAACATCGGCAAGGGGCTGTTCTTTTGAGCTTTTGAGAAACCCGGCTTCGAGCCGGGTTTCTTGCCTTCCGCACCTGTTTTGCACGAGCGACAGGCACATCACGCCCGACAGGGCCCTTTGTGACGAATCAGCAACAGTCGCCCAATATGAAATGCGCTGCGTAGGGGTGCGACCGATTTGCCCACTTCCCGCCATAAACCGAGCGCACCCGAAAGGCCTCCGGCGCGTTCTCGGGAATGCGCGGGCACTGGAGGATGCCGCCGCACGCGGCAGGGATGACGATGGACGCCAAGGCGATCAGCAAGGCCAAGCTTCCGAGCAGGCATGTGACCGTGGGCCCGGCCCGTGCGCCGCACAGATCCTACCTCTACGCAATGGGATTATCGGCCGGAGAAATCGCGCAGCCCTTGGTTGGCGTCGCCAGTTGCTGGAACGAGGCAGCCCCCTGCAACATCTCGCTGATGCGGCAGGCCCAGGTGGTCAAGAAAGGCGTCGCGGCTGCCAACGGAACGCCGCGCGAGTTTTGCACGATCACGGTCACCGACGGCATCGCCATGGGCCATCAGGGCATGAAGTCGTCTCTGGTTTCCCGGGATGTGATCGCGGATTCGATCGAACTGACGATGCGTGGCCATTGTTACGACGCGCTGGTCGGTCTTGCCGGCTGCGACAAGTCGCTGCCTGGCATGATGATGGCAATGGTGCGCCTCAATGTGCCGTCCGTGTTCATCTATGGCGGCTCGATCCTCCCCGGCAACTATCGCGGCCGGCAGATTACCGTCCAGGATGTGTTCGAGGCGGTCGGACAGCATTCGGTCGGTTCGATCGACGATGCCGAGCTTCTCGAGATCGAACAGGCAGCATGTCCTTCGGCGGGCTCCTGCGGGGCTCAATTCACCGCAAACACTATGGCGACCGTCGCCGAGGCGATCGGCTTGGCGCTGCCTTACTCCTGCGGCGCGCCGGCACCCTATGAAATGCGCGATCGCTTCAACTTCGCGTCCGGCGAGAAGGTTGTGGAACTGATCGCCCGGAACATCCGGCCGCGCGACATCGTCACCCTCAAGTCGCTCGAGAACGCCGCCGCCGTGGTTTCCGCTACCGGCGGCTCAACCAACGCTGCGCTTCACCTGCCTGCGATCGCGCATGAGGCGGGCATCGAGTTCAACCTGTTCGATGTCGCTGCGATTTTTGAGAAGACGCCCTACATTGCCAATCTGAAGCCCGGTGGCAAATATGTGGCGAAGGACATGTTTGAGGCCGGCGGAATTCCGCTGCTCATGAAAACCATGTTGGAACACGGCTATTTGCACGGCGATTGCCTTACCGTGACTGGCCGTACTTTGGCCGAAAACATGGAGCACGTTCCCTGGAACGATCAGCAGGATGTCGTCCATCCGGCCAACAAGCCGATCACGATTTCCGGCGGTGTTGTAGGTCTCAAGGGCAATCTTGCCCCTGAAGGTGCGATCGTGAAGGTTGCGGGTATGGCCGAGTTGAGATTTTCCGGCCCGGCGCGTTGCTTCGACAGCGAAGAGGAATGCTTCGAAGCGGTGGCCTCCCGCAATTACAAGGAAGGCGAGGTCCTCGTCATCCGCTATGAGGGGCCGAAAGGCGGCCCCGGTATGCGTGAAATGCTGTCGACGACGGCCGCCCTTTACGGCCAGGGAATGGGCGGCAAGGTAGCATTGATTACCGACGGGCGCTTCTCAGGCGCCACGCGCGGCTTCTGCATCGGCCATGTTGGGCCGGAGGCGGCCGTCGGCGGCCCGATCGGATTGTTGAGAGACGGCGACATCATCACCATCGATGCCACCAAGGGCATCCTGCATGTGAAGCTGTCGGACAAGGAACTGGAGGCACGGGCAAAGGATTGGAAGCCGCGCACGACCGACTACCAGTCGGGCGCGCTCTGGAAATACGCGCAGACAGTCGGTCCGGCCAGGGATGGTGCGGTGACCCATCCTGGCGGAGCGAAAGAAACGCATTGCTATGCCGATATCTGAAGCCATGAAGAAAGCGGTCCTTTCGGCCTTAGTCGCCGCCATGACCCTCGGTTCTGCCGGAGGGGCGCAGGCTTTGGACGACAAGGCTGCGAAGACCAGGTCCAGCCCGTGGGCCGTGTTCAAGTTCGGCTTCTCCGCATACAAGAACGGCCACAAGGATCAGGCTGTGGAAGCCTATCGTTACGCTGCCGAGAACGGCCAGATCGGCGCGACGTGGAAACTCGCCCGCATGTATGCGGAGGGTGATGGCGTGGCGCGCAACGACTACGAGGCATTCAAGTTCTTCAACGAGATTGCCCAACAGGATGTCGAGCCGGGCAGCCCTGAAGAAAGCTACGTGTCCGACGCCCTTGTGGCTTTAGGCGCTTACATGAAGGCAGGCATTCCCGGCAGTCCGGTGCGCGCGAATCCGGAAGCCGCGCAGGAATTCTATATGCGCGCGGCCGCCACCTACCGTAACCCGGAGGCCCAGTTTGAAATGGGCAAGATGTTCCTCGCAGGCGAGGGCGTGAAGGCGAGTATCCGCCAGGCTGGCCGCTGGTTCCAGCTTGCTGCGGAGAAGGGGCATGCCGGCGCACAGGCGACACTTGGCAATCTGCTCTTCCAGCGCGGCAAGATCGTGCGTGGCCTGGCAATGATGACGGCGGCGCTCGAACGCGCCAACCCCAATGACCGCACCTGGATAAGCACGATGCAGGAGGAGGCCTTCTCATTGGCCCCCGAATCCGATCGGCGGACCGCAATCGCGCTGGCTGAGGACATTCTTGCCGAAGGGCAGGGTGGCGCTGCGAATGCGGCTCCGACCGCCTCCAACGCCAACCGCTAGCTGCCTGATTTTGTGCCGGGACTAGCCGTAGGCGGATTTTCCGGCTCGTGAGAATGGATGCCAAGGGTCACGGCTATCGACTGCACCCTTTGCGGCTGTTGGGGCGTGAGTGCCGCCGCGCTGGGACAGCCATCCTGCAGCTTCTTCCATGAGGAATTGTTGAGTTCTTTCCCGCAGCGGGCAAGCTGCACTCCATTTGGCAGCTTGAGGCAGGCGACTTGTCCTTGCTCGAACGACCGGCCATTCGCCCGGCATTGGCAATCGGCCATGGCCGGCGATGGCCAACACGCCAAAGCCGCGATGAGACAGGATGCAGCAACAACCGTCCGCATAACACGAAAATACCATGCCTTCGGGCACGTTGCACGCAGGCAGAGTTCCGATATCTGAGAGGGCCTCAGGCGGCCTGAAGCGCAAGCTCGATCGCGGTCGGCACATGGTCTGATGGCTTTTCCCAGGCCCGGACGTGCTTTTCAATCGAGGCGGAAGAAAGCCGGTTTGCCGCTTCGGGCGAAAGCATCAGGTGATCGATGCGAATGCCATTGTTCTTTTGCCACGCTCCCGCCTGGTAGTCCCAGAACGTGTATATGTCGCCTGCGTCGCTGACTGAGCGAATGGCCTCGGTGAAGCCGAGATGAGTGAGCCGGCGGAAAGCTTGCCGGCTTTCCGGCTGGAACAGTGCGTCGTTGACCCACGCCTGCGGATTTTTTGCGTCGATCGGTTCAGGGATGACATTGTAGTCGCCCCCGAGCACCAGCGGCTCTTCAAGAGCCAGGCGCTCGGCTGCCCATCTCTCCAGACGCTCCATCCAGGACAGTTTGTAAGAAAATTTCTCGGTCCCAATCGGATTGCCATTGGGCAGATAGAGCGAAACCACGCGAAGCGCGCCATTCGCGGTCGAGACGACGCCTTCGATGAACCTTGCCTGTTCATCGCCATCGTCTCCCGGGAGCCCGCGAGTGACCTCGTCGAAGCGGAGCTTTGAAAGGATGGCTACGCCATTGAAGCCTTTTTGTCCGTGCGTCTCCACGTGGTACCCGAGCGACTCAACCTCGGCGCGTGGAAACTGGTCGTCGACAGTCTTGATCTCCTGCAGGCAGACAATGTCCGGCGCGCTCTCGCCAAGCCAATGCAACAGGTTGCCGAGCCGCGCTCTCACGCCGTTGATGTTCCAGGTGACGATTTTCATGGAAGCTCCGACAGGATTGTCTTCAGGGCCTTCGCGTAACTAGGCCGCTCATGTTGCTAGCGCATCGCCTCGCAAATCGGAATCGATTTTTCGGTGGCGCAAATCAAACGGGACCGACGCCAAGGCCGGGCGTTTCGCGCTCGGTTGACAAGTCAGACAGAAAAGCTCGTTCCGCAGCCGCAGGACGCAACCGCGTTCGGATTCTTGATCTGAAACGACTGGCCCATGAGGTCGTCGACGAAGTCGATCACGGAGCCGCCCATATACACGAGCGACAGGTCATCGATAACTACGGTGGCGCCGTTCTTTTCGATAGCGACATCGTCATCGTTGCGGCCCTCGACAAGGTCGAACTTGTAGGAGAAGCCGGAGCAGCCGCCGCCTTCCACCGAAACGCGCAACGCCGTCTTGCCGGGCTCGCTCGCGATGATCGCTGCAATCCGCTTCGCGGCGGAGTCCGTCACTTCGACTTTCATGGCAGTCTTTGCATCAGTGCCCATTTGCTTGACCCTGGCCCGCCGTCAACTTGCTTTTATATTCCTCCAATAGGTATGAAGCGCCGATAAGCAAGTCAACCGGCGGCACAGACGGATGAAATCTGTCGAACTTGGGGAGATCGGATTCGGCTATCGGCCGCGCGCTCCCTATGCGTGCGATCCCGCGCAGTCTCGCGGCCGTTTCTGCGATGAGGTCGAAAGCCCGACGCGTACGCCCTTTCAGCGTGATCGCGACCGTATCATCCATTCCACCGCTTTCAGGCGGCTCAAGCACAAGACCCAGGTGTTCGTGGCGCATGAAGGCGACCACTACCGCACGCGGCTGACGCATACGATCGAGGTGGCGCAGATCGCGCGGGCGTTGGCGCGGGCCCTACGCTGCGACGAGGACTTGGCCGAAGCAGTCGCGTTGGTTCATGATTTCGGTCACACCCCCTTCGGCCACACGGGCGAGGACGCGCTCAACGAGAAGATGGCCGGCTGGGGCGGCTTTGACCACAACGCCCAGTCGCTGCGCGTAGTCACCAAACTTGAGCGGCGCTATGCGGAATTTGACGGGCTCAATCTGACCTGGGAGACGTTGGAGGGGCTAGTCAAGCACAATGGTCCGCTGATCGACGCAAAAGGCGCGGGATTGAAGGGCCCGGTGCCGCAAGCGATCCTCGATTATTCGACCTTGCATGACCTTGAACTCGATCGTTTCGCTAGCGTGGAAGCTCAGTGCGCGGCGATTGCGGACGATATAGCGTATGACACACATGATATCGACGACGGATTGAGGGCAGGGCTACTTACCCTCGAAATGTTGGAAGACGTTCCGCTGACGCACGAAATCCTGCAAGACGTGCGCGATCGATACCCTGCACTCGACGCCGTGCGCACCGGACACGAATTGATGCGCCGGCAGATCACGGCCATGGTCGAGGATGTGATCGCGAGAGCGACCGCGAACCTCGGCGCGCTGAAGCCTCTGAACACTGATGACGTGCATCGGGCCGGCCGAACCATCGTGACGTTCTCGGCGGACATGTCGGCTGCCGAGAAAACCCTAAAGTCATTCCTCTACAAGAACCTTTACCGGCACAACGATGTCATGCGCGTCCGGGCCGGAGCCGAGCAGATTGTCCGGGATCTCTTCGATGCCTATTTCGCGGATCCGGCGATCATGCCCGAAGGCTGGCGGGAAGTGCTCGCCAGTGCCGAAGAACGCATCAAGGCCCGTCACGTCTGCGATTTTCTTGCTGGCATGACGGACACCTACGCCCTCAAGGAACACAGGCGCTTGTTTGACCATACGCCGGATTTGGGATAGGCCGGGCTTGTTTTCCGGCGGTTGCAAGCCGGATTTACTCCGAAAATCCCTGGATAAGACCGATGAACATCTTCGCCGAATTCAACGAGCGGATCAAAAAGATCGTCGAAACGCTTGAAATTAAAAATAAAGATGGCGGAGAAATTGATCTGTCGCGTATCACGGTCGAACCGCCGCGCGATCCTTCGCATGGCGATCTGGCGACCAATGCGGCGATGGTTCTGGCCAAGCCGGTGGGCGAAAATCCACGCGCGCTGGCCGAGAAGATCGCCGCCGAACTGAAGCGCGACCCTGACGTGGCGGCCGCCGAAGTTGCAGGTCCGGGCTTTGTGAATCTGAAGCTGGATGGGCGCTTTTGGCAAGCACGCCTCGCAGGCATGCTGGATTCCGGGCTCGACTACGGCCGTTCGACAATCGGAGCAGGCAGCAAGGTCAATGTCGAATTTGTGTCGGCAAACCCCACCGGGCCGATGCATGTCGGGCATTGCCGGGGCGCGGTGGTCGGAGACGCGCTGGCCAACATGCTCGCTTTTACCGGTCACGACGTCACCAAGGAATACTACATCAACGACGCGGGCGTTCAGATCGACGTTCTGGCGCGGTCGGTCATGCTGCGCTACCGGCAGGCTCTCGGCGAAGCGATCAGTGAGATACCGGCGGGCCTCTACCCCGGCGACTATCTGGTGCCGGTGGGCGAGTCCCTTGCGAAGGAATTCGGTCGCAGCCTGCTGGAAATGCCGGAGAGCGAGGCCCTGGCCATCATCTCCGACCGCACGATCGACGCCATGATGGCGATGATCCGTGAAGACCTGGCGCTGCTTAATGTGCATCATGAAGTCTTCTTCTCGGAGCGGAAGCTTCATGCGGACAATGCCAAGGCGATCCGCTCCGCCATCACCGACCTGACGCTGAAGGGCCACGTCTACAAGGGCAAGCTGCCGCCGCCGAAGGGCCAGAAGCCGGAGGATTGGGAAGACAGGGAGCAGACGCTGTTCCGTTCGACAGATGTCGGGGACGACATCGACCGGCCCTTGGTGAAGTCGGACGGCAGCTACACCTATTTCGCCGCTGACGTCGCCTATCTCAAGGACAAGCTCGATCGGGGCTTCAACGATCTGATCTTCGTGCTCGGCGCCGATCATGGCGGCTACGTCAAGCGCATGGAGGCTCTGGCAAGGGCAGTCTCGGGCGGTACGGCGAAGCTGACGATCCTGCTTTGCCAATTGGTGAAGCTCTACCGCCATGGCGAACCGGTAAGAATGTCCAAGCGGGCCGGGGAGTTCGTCACCCTGCGCGATGTGGTGGAAGAAGTCGGACGCGACCCGATCCGCTTCATGATGCTCTACCGGAAGAACGATGCGCCGCTGGATTTCGACTTCGCGAAGGTGACTGAGCAATCGAAGGACAATCCGGTCTTCTACGTACAATACGCATCCGCCCGGACCCACTCCGTGTTCAGGCAGGCGCGGGAGCAGTTTCCGGGCGAAGCGTTCGATCGCGCGTCACTCAAGGCGGCAACGGGCGATCTGGTGGACGAGGGGGAGATTTCGCTCATCAAGAAGCTGGCGGAATACCCACGTTTGGTCGAGAGCGCGGCGCTTGTACACGAGCCTCACAGGCTCGCTTTCTACCTCTATGATCTGGCCAGTACGTTCCACGCACACTGGAACCGCGGCACCGACAATATCGACTTACGTTTTGTTAAGGTTAACGACCGACAATTGACTCATGCCAGACTCGGGCTGGTGCAGGCCGTATCCGACGTTTTGACGTCGGGACTTGCGTTGATCGGGGCGGAGGCGCCGACCGAAATGCGCTAGGAAAAGCGGGTTTTCCTGTCACCTTTTGCCCACATTGCGCTGGTAGGGCCAACCCCAAGTGACGTCGCCGGCGTCCGGCTGAGTGCGAGTGCGGAAAAGACCATGGCAGACAGAAAGCAGCTTAAGAAAGCCGACCAATCTGACATCCACAGCGACGATCCGTTCGCGGAATTGACGCGCATCATGGGGTTCGATCCCAGGGTGCCCGTGACGCGCGGTGGGCCGGGCAGCGTCGAGGGAAGGAAATCCGCGTCCAATGACGAGGATGACCTCTCGATGGATCTCGAAAAGGAATTGATGAGCGAGTTTGAGGACTTGGGAACCGACGCGCAAGCGCAAACGGTGCCGGAAGTCGCGTCCTCGCCGGCGTCGCTCGCACAGGCTGATCCGGTATCGGAAGAGATCGACGCTCAGGCCCAGGCTCTTGACGTCGTTTTCGACGCCGATCTGGCCGAGCCTCCGCATGATCCCGTTGCTTCGGTCGCAGCGGAGGGAGAACTCGCCGATGAACTCGATGCGGCATTTGCCGCCGAGCCAGATCTGGAAATATCAGCCGCGATTGCTGGTGACGTAACGTCAGACGATGCGACAGTAACCGGTTACGCGTCGCGCAATGACGAAGCAGTCGAAGAGGGCTTCGCTGAAAGCACAAGTCAGCAAGTCACGCCTTCGGAGCCTGATGATGAGCAGGCGCTGCTGGAGGAATTCCACACCGCCTTGGCCGAGGAACCCGCCTTTGCCGCATCAGAGGAATTGTCCACGATCGATGTGGAAGCTGCGGCGCCTGAATTCTCGAATCCACTCGTCCATGAACTCGAGAAGCACTTTATGGCTCGCCAGGAGGCGTTCGAGCCCGAGGCGCAGCCTCAAGGTTCGTATGACGAGGCCGCCCAGGATCGGGGTGTGGACGACGATGCCGCCGCCGACGATTACGACGCCGCTGACGATCTGCCACTCATTCCGCTGGGCGCCACGCGCGACTTTGGGCATGTCCAGGGCTCAGAAGCGGCTGTCGACATGGACTTCGAGGCGGAATTCGCCGCTGAGCTCGATCAGGCCGCAGCAACGATATCCGGTTCCGATGACGACGATCTCGAGGCGGAACTGAGCGCACTGATCGGTAAAGGCGCGGCTGTCGCGGTTGAAGCGACGGCGAACGATGCTGCGCCAGCTGCGGACCTGACTTTGGAAGATTCGGAGCAGGTTTCCGATAGGCTCGCCGATGAACTCGCGGCCGCCATCGATACGGCCTACGACAGCGACGAGTCTGCGTTCTCAGATGTTGCGCCGCAGATCCACGGTCACGCATACGACGAGGAACCGGCAACCTTTGCCGAGGATGGCCACGACGCGGGCTATGCCGAATCCGATCATGCAGTCGACCCGGTCGAGGTACCGGGATCGGTGAACACCTACGGCGGCCTCGCCCAGCAAGGTATGCGGGCATACCGCCAGTCAAACCCCTTTGAGGCTGTGCCGAGTGCGGAAGCGGTTCATGAAACAAGCCAAGTCATGGCCGCGCGAGCGGACGAGCTGCCGGTAGCTGCCGGCGGCCCGGTTGACGATGCATCGCAGACGCCTCCCAAGGAGCAGGAAGATCCGTTCGCCATGCTTGCCGCGATGATGAGCAGCCCCGAACCGATCAGCCCGCCCGCGGCAAGCTCAGTATCCGCCAGCTTGGCCGAACCGGACGTATCCCAGACCATTGGTCCCGATGCGAGCGAGACCCCAGCAGTGCCGACCCAGTATCAGTATCAGAACCATTCCTACACAAACCGTGCGCCTGTGGATGTGCCGGACATCGAAACGGTGGATGTGCCGGAGACTGCCGTAGCGCTGGCGGACGATCTGGATATTCCGGACGTCGCCTTCGAGGATGATCTGCCGCTTGCGGCGGACTTCGACGATTTTGAAGCCGAGCTGGCGAGCGCGTTTGGTCAGCAGGCGAGCAGTGCGGCAGCGCCGGCTGCTCCTGAGCCCAGTCGGGCGGCCCCCAGTGATTACTCCCGCGAGGCCTATCACCACGAGTTCGCCCAGCCGGCCCATCCGGTCGCGTCGGCAAGCCATGCAGGGAATGCGGCGATGGCCGCGGCGGCCGTCCTGGCGACGCATGCAGCCGCAACCGACAGCCGCGCAAGAGACCGGGACCACGATTTCGACGGCCTTGCCGGCGCCGGTACGGGCCAGGCAACGGATGCCTATCAGGGTCTGGACGATGACGATCTCGAATTCGATCCTGAGCTGAATGAGGAAATGGCGATCCCGTCCTATCGGGACGCAGAGCGCCAGCCGTCGAAGCGGCGGGGCCTTTTCGTCGCGGCGGTGGCGAGCGGTCTTGCGGTCATTGGCGGGATCGGCGCGCTCGCCTGGTCGTCGTCTGGCGGTGGCGATTCCGATGCGCCAGCACTGGTTCGCGCCGACACCGATCCGGTCAAGGTGCGGCCGGAAAATCCGGGTGGCACCGTCGTGCCGAACCAGGACAACAAGGTCTTCCAGACCATGAACGGGACCGACACGGATACAGCGCCGAAACAGGAAAAGCTGATTTCCGGCAATGAGGAGCCCGTCGACGTCGCGGCGCGCGCCAATCCGCCGGCAAACGCCTCCGATCCGGAAACCGTAGAAGACGCCATGCTGATGGCTGGCGATGAAGACGCGGCAACGGACGATCCGATTGCGGCCGAAATCGAATCCGCTCCGAAGGGAGAGGATCGTGTGGCCGCGAACGGCGCGGACGAGCTCAGCGCGAACGATGCGGTTGTTGCGGTTACGCCTCGCCGCGTGCGCACCATGGTCGTACGTCCCGACGGCACGCTGGTGCCGAGCGAGGAACCGGTTCTGTCGGGAGCACAGACGGCCTCCGCTGAGCAGGTGCCGGCTGGCGCTGACGCCGCCGCGCTTGAGCCTGCCGATCCGTCCAAGGATCTCGCCGATCCGGCTGTCACGAGCGAAGCCACTGCTTCACTGAAGCCGGACAACGCTGCTCCGACCGCTTCGGTCGAAGCGACAGCCTCCTCGCAAACGCCTAAAGCCGCAGTCGCTGCCACATCGAAGGCGGAAGCCACTGCGCCCAAGCCTCAGGCAGAGGCAGAGCAGTCGATGATGCCGGCTTCCGGGCCGGTTGCTCCGTCGCGCCCAGCAGACCAGCCGCTGGAAGTGGTCGGCGAGGTGAAGCCGCAGCAGGTCGCAGCCGCTACCACGGCGGCGACCCCGGCCGGCGCCTGGTCCGTGCAGATCGCTTCGCAGCCAAGCGAAGCAGCGGCGAAGTCGAGCTACGAGGATCTCGCGCGCCGCTACGCAAGCGTGATTGGCGATCGCGGCGTCAACATCGTGAAGGCCGAAATTGCCGGCAAGGGCACATTCTGGCGCGTTCGCGTGCCGGCAGGTACACGCAGCGAAGCAGTATCCCTTTGCGAGAGCTACAAGGCGGCTGGCGGCAACTGCTTCGTGTCGAAGTAAGCCGCAGCCCGAAATTGATCAAGGGGCGTAGCCAATGGCTGCGCCCCTTCGTCATTCAGTGAGGCACGCCGGAGGATCGATCCTCCCTTGCCTTGCGCAAAATCGCTCCCAGGGCGATTTAGCTTCGGTCCATGTCGCTCTACAGCATCGGACCGAAAAGTGCGAAACGGCTTGCGGATGAATCCGATGCGGAAAACAAAGGCTTGGAGCAACTCGCCCGATTCCGGTTTCGGGCGACTTGCTCTAGACTCCACGCCATGACCGAATCAAAATCCATGATCCTGGGTTGCTCCGGGAAAACACTGACAGCCGACGAAATCCGATTCTATCGTGACGAGCGACCATGGGGTTTTATCCTCTTCGCCCGCAATATTGGCGAAGCGCAACAGATCAAGGATCTCGTTGAGGCGCTGCGCGATAGTGTCGGACGCCGGTCCGCGCCCGTATTTATCGATCAGGAAGGCGGCCGCGTGCAGCGGCTGCGGCCTCCGCTGGCCCCGAACTATCCCGCCGGGGCCGCGCTTGGGGGGCTCTATAGGCAGGATAAGGAGGCCGGGCTCCGCGCGGCTTGGCTGCTTGCCAGATTGCACGCCTTCGACCTTACGCGCTTCGGCATCACCGCCGACTGCCTGCCGGTGCTTGACGTTCCCGTAGAAGGCGCAAGCGACGTGATCGGCTCACGCGCCTATGGAAACGAGCCTGTCAGCGTGGCCGCGCTTGGCCGGGCCGCCGCAGAAGGCTTGATCGCAGGCGGCATGCTGCCTGTCATGAAGCATATTCCCGGTCATGGCCGGGCCTTCTGCGACACGCATTTCGAATTGCCGACGGTCGATGCATCGCTCGACGAACTGCGCAGGCATGATTTCGCGTCATTCAAGGCGCTGAGCGATCTGCCGGCTGCAATGACGGCGCATGTGGTCTACAGTGCGATCGATCCGAACAACCCCGCGACCACATCGGGTAAGGTCATCGAGGAGGTGATCCGCGGCGAGATCGGCTTTGACGGACTGCTGATGAGCGACGACACCTCCATGAAGGCACTTTCTGGGGATTTCCCGACGAAAGCGGCGTCAATCCTTGCGGCAGGCTGTGATCTGGTTCTTCACTGCAACGGGGTTATGGAAGAGATGGTGGGGATCGCGTCGCGCACAACGATCCTGACCGGCAAGTCGCTGGAACGCGCCGAGCGCGCGTTGGCCGCAATCGGCGCCGGCGACCTGAACAATGAGGCTGAAACTCGAGCGGAGTTCGCCGGATATTTCGAGGCGGTGGCGTAGCCGCCGCTCGGGGACGGAAAGGGACGTGACGGACACCGAGAACAAGGGCAGCAAGCCGGCGCCGATGGATCGTTTCTGGGCGGAGAACGACGATTCGCGCGGCGTGAGCGAACCTTCGCTTGTTGTGGACGTCACGGGCTTCGAAGGTCCGCTTGACCTTCTGCTTCATCTGGCGCGGCATCAGAAGGTCGATCTGGCGCGTATCTCGATCCTGGCGCTGGCCGAGCAATATCTGCAGTTCGTTGAACGTGTCCGGGCAATGCGGCTTGAACTCGCGGCTGACTACCTGGTCATGGCGGCATGGCTCGCTTACCTGAAATCGAAGCTCCTGATCCCCAAGCAGCCAGGCGAGGAAAACGAAAGCGGCGAGGAAATGGCTGCTGTGCTTCAGTTCCGCCTGAAGCGGCTGGAGGCGATGCGAGATTCCGCCGCCCGCCTTGTCAACCGGAACCGGCTGGGGCGCGATGTGTTTGCCCGCGGCATGCCGGAGCTCGTGATCGTCGAGAAGCGCAACGAATACTCCGCCACGCTCTACGACCTCCTGACCGCCTATGCCGCGCAGCGCCAACGCCAGGCGATCACCAATGTCCGTATCGCGAAGCGCAGCGTGTGGTCGCTCAAGCAGGCGCGGGAAATTCTGATCCGGATGATCGGCGAATTTCGTGATTGGACGGACCTCGACAGTTTTCTGATACGATATTTGGCAAATGGCGAGGAGCGCTCCACTGCGATTGCCAGTTCATTCGCGGCGACCCTCGAGCTGGTGAGGGAAGGGCATCTCGAAATCCGCCAACATGAGGCGTTCGCCCCCCTCTACATGCGCGACAGGCGGCAGGCGCCGAAAGCGATCAAGGTGAACCATGAGTGAAAGCCGAAACGCTGCGGTGATCCCTTTCTTGCTCGAGAAGGGGGAGGGAGAGATGCATGAACACAACCCGGCGGAACGCCTGTTCCTCGGCGAGGCGGTGCGCATGGCCGAGGCGATCGTTTTTGCCAGCGCCGAACCGGTCGCGGACAAGCAGCTAACGGCAAGACTGCCGGAGGGCATCGACGTGCCGGCCGTGATGGCCGAATTGCAGCGGGTCTATGAGAAGCGCGGCGTCAATCTGATCCGCATAGGGGAAGGCTGGGCGTTTCGGACAGCTGCCGATCTTGGCTTCCTGATGAGCCGTGACTCGGTGCAACAGAAGAAGCTGTCGCGTGCAGCGCTCGAAGTTCTGGCGATCATCGCCTATCACCAGCCGGTGACGCGAGCGGAGATCGAGGACATCCGCGGCGTCGAGACATCGAAGGGTACGCTGGATACGCTTATGGAGACAGAATGGGTCCGGATGCGTGGCCGCCGCCGCACGCCAGGCCGCCCGGTGACCTACGGGACTACGGAGAAATTTCTCGATCACTTCCAGCTCGAGGAAATCCGCGATCTTCCAGGCATGGACGAACTGAAAGGGGCAGGGCTGCTTTCGGTCCGCATGCCCTCCAATTTCTCGATGCCGCTGCCGCCGGCCGACCCGGAAGCTCTGACCGAGGACGAGGATCCGCTGACGGATATCGACCTCGAAGAGCTCGGCCTGTTGACACCGCGCGTCCAGGATGATTGACGGGGGACGGAAAACTATTCCGGAATCCGAAGGTTTTTTGGGCGTGGCAACGCAGGAAGCGTATCCGGCATCGCGCGTGACCGCGGGCGTCACATTCGCCGCGCGCTTGTCGTTTGACAGGATCAATCACGCCTTCGGTCCCCGTAACCAGACTTTGCGCGACATCTCGCTGTCGGCCGAGCCGGGGGAGGTGCTCTGCCTGCTCGGACCTTCCGGATCGGGCAAAACGACGCTTCTCAGGATCGCTGCAGGCATAGAACGCCAGACCACCGGCCGTGTCTTGATGAATGACGAGGAGATTGCCGGACCATCGGTTTTCCTGCCGCCGGAAAAGCGCTCCATCGGGCTCGTTTTCCAGGATTTTGCGCTGTTTCCCCATCTGACCCTCCTCGACAATGTCCGTTTCGGCCTGACGGCCCTGTCACGAGACGAAGCAAGACGCGAGGCGATGATCGCGCTTTCCAGGGTCGGCCTGGAGCACTATGCCGGCTCTTATCCCCACATCCTTTCCGGCGGCGAACAGCAACGCGTGGCGCTGGCTCGTGCGCTCGCTCCCCGGCCGTCGGTGCTGCTCATGGACGAACCGTTTTCCGGACTGGATTCGCGGCTGAAGGACACGGTTCGGGCTGAA
>JBEVEP010000194.1:0-12192 GCA_040512755.1 Mesorhizobium sp. | reverse complement strand
ACGAGTGTCGGTGAGGGTAACGCGGCCGATGCAGCCAATCTCGGGTTGGCATAGGCTTCGGCCCGCGATGGGGGGGTGGGCCGAATGGTTTCCCACCCGCCCAGCGCCAGCATTCCCTTTGCGCCGAAGAAACGGCCGCAAAACTAAACAGCGCCGCCATTTGCCGCGCTGCTCGGGCCCGACCGCGCTCGTTCACGGTGACCCGCTCCACCGGCGAGGGCCTCGATGACCTGTCGTCGCGCTCAACGGCTCGCCAGGGCGGGGTCTGATGTCCATACACCTAGCGGCATTGATGAATGGATCGCAATTTCGACACAGTGGAGAAAATCGGCCTCGTCGAACAAGCGACCGAAGACAGCGTTATAGTAGAAAATGTAGATCTGCCTCTTGTTTGTCCCAAGGGAAGTCTTTAGATTAAATAGAAATTTGGAAATAACTTGTTCCCCGAACGGATTGAATAGAAAGAATACCGTGCTTTCTTCCGGAAGTTCGAATGTTGCCGCGTCTGCGCAGATTGATGACACAGCTTCACATTTGCGTTTCGGGCTCTGATATTTCATAATGTTGGCAGTGGCGACTGCGTTCAACTCACTTGCGAACTCGACTCCAATTACACGTCGGAAGGGATGCTCAGACGCTATCAGCAAAGTCCTCCCTTTGCCCGAACCAAGGTCGACGAATGCAAATTCTTCGTACTCAATCGGTAAGCTGGCTATTGCTGATCGAACAACAGCCGGGTCCGAGGCTTCATACCAAACGCCTTCTCGGCGATGCTGACTTTGGATGCAGAGCTTCCAAAGCGGTACGATGCCGCCAGTATCTGTGCCAAACTCGTGATCGAACGCGCCCGTCGAAGGGTCGGTTGTACGAGCTGCGTACCACTCGCGCGGTTTTTTGATACACCGAAGCAAAACGCCGCTCACGCCGTCATTGCGTAGCTTGCGTATCACCACTATGCACAGCTCTTTAGATTGACCACCCAAGCGTGTGGCAACAGCCAAAACAAGCGTGAACGAAAACCTCAGGCTCATTACGATTTCCCGCCGATTAATTTTTTAGGATTTGTTGCAACTGAAACTGGACTGACTTCATCGTGTGGACGACATTTGAAAATTCTTCGCTGGAAAGCCGTTTTGTAAACAGCATAGAGGCCTCAGCAGATGGGATAGATGGGTCAAACTAGGATTGGTTGCAGATAAATAGGATGCTCCGCCATTCATGAGGCAAGCCCTTACTTGCACCGGGGTGGCCGGGTGGCAGTCCCTTATGAGGGGATTGGAGCGGGCGGCTCCCTTCGAAGAGGCTACTGCTCCGGGCAGGAGCAGTCTGGGCCACACCAGCACCCGCGTTAAATTTTTTGTAGCACGCCAAGGGCTATGAGCCGAAGATAATCAAACTCGGTAATCTGGCCTGATTACTTGGCTGATAGTAAGCCGAAAGGTGAAATGGCCGGTAAACGGTTCACTAAGGGTTTTCGTCATGCTCACACGGGTCAGGCCGCCTTCAGAAAACGTGCAGTATTAGGCTATGAGAGTTTTGTCGGTTTCTTACGTCTGCCGCCCATGGCGATTTCCATTGAAAAAGAGCCGCAATAAGAATGCAAGTCTTCAACAGCGAACTCTCCACGATCGCCTTCATCGATTTGGCAGGCTTCAGCGCCATTGCAGATGTATATGGAGACGTTGCCGCGATGAGCGTCCTTGAGACCTTTGAAAGCATGGTGGGCGAAGCGCTTGCCGGCCATGGGCCGCCGATCAAATGGATTGGTGACGAGGCGATGCTTGCTTTTGACGAACCCGACACCGCCATTAAAGCGCTCGGAAAGCTCTTGCTGGCGTGTCGTAACGAACCGCGTCTGCCCCTCACTAGAGCCGGAGTGAACCACGGTTCTGTCATTCGTCGCGCCGGCGACCTGTTTGGATCGACAGTCAACATTGCAGCCCGAATTGCAGCACTCGCCTCGCCCGGACAACTGCTTGCGACCCAGCCCGTCGCCGAGGCTGCCTCCGCCCAAGGCATTGCGGTCCGCGATCTCGGAAAAATGCCGCTGCGCTCAGTCGCCGAACACGTGCCTCTATGGGAGGTCGAGCTTGCACCCTCCGCAGATCCGACGTGGATAGATCCAGTGTGCAAGATGCACGCCCCATATGCCCCCTATCGACGTTCAGAAGCAGCGGGGCCATGGTTCTGTTCGCGGCGTTGCGAGGAGGCGTACTGGAGATCGCCTCAAACGTATCTGCGCACCCGATAGCGGCACCAGCTTGGCCAGCGAAAGCGACTTGTCATGGCAGCAAGCGGCACAGCGCATATCACCGGCAGCGGGCATTTCGTGGCTACAGACAGCGGGGCCGCATGGGTGCTTTGCATGGGGTTAGTCCCCAATGTCTTCGTTACCCCCGGCCCTCCATCGTAACGACCTGTTTCCACACTGTCGAAGAAGTCTACCGGGCACTTGGAGACATGACGCCTAGTCGGCGATACATCACTACGGCATCGACAAGCCCTAGAGCAGGATGATTGAATGCTTCGGGAATCTTGCCGACTACATCGAAGCCGAGCCGCTTCCAGAGCCTGACAGCTCGTTCGTTGGTGCTCACTACAAAATTGAACTGCATCGCACGGAAGCCGCGTTCGGCTGCGTGCCGCAATGAATGCTCGCACATCGCGGTTGCGATGCCGCGCCCGCTCGATTCGGTTGCAGTTACATATCCGCAATTGGCGACGTGGGCCCCACCGCCTCGCTGGTTCGGCTGGAGATAGTAGCACCCGACGACCTCGCCCCCGTTTTCAGCTACGAAGACCTCGTGACCATCGGCAAACCAGTAGCCCAGTGCTTCATCCTGACCCCAATCGCGCGGCAAGGCGTACGTCTCCCCAGCCCGCAAGACGGGTTCGAGAATTGACCATATAGCGTCTTCGTCTGTTGGCCGGGCGAGGCGAATTGTCAGCAACACCGCATTCTCTTCGAGGAACCGGGACCCGCTCAAACCCAAAGCGCGGTTAGCAAGACTGCAAGAAAGGTCAACACGGCGGAAGCCGAGGCAATGAAGGCATCCGCGCGAGTCCGCCCCGAAATCGGCGCATTCTTGCGAACGGGCTGCATAAATCCTTCAAGCACCGCCTCACTATAGCAATCGATTTTTGGTTTGAGCAAACTGTCTGGACGGAGTTCGACCAGATTGGCGTTCGCTCAACATCCGCTTCGATGCCCAGCCCATATCCTTGACTTTAAAACAGTGCCGGAACTCGCCTAGCACGCTGGCGCCATATCCGTCCCTACGGCGCGGTACTGCGCGTACATTGTGAACAACACACAGTTGGAGAGCAGGCTACATCCCCCAACGCAGCGCTGCTGTGTGCACCGGATCATCCCAGAACTTGATCATCTCATCATCGAGCATCGAGAGTGTGATGGAGCAGCCGGCCATATCGAGCGACGTGACATAAGGGCCGACCAGAGACCGGGCGACAGTGACGCCCTGCGCCTCGAACAGTCGCCGCGCGCTGTTGTACATCAGGTAGAGCTCCATCAACGGCGTTGCCCCGAAACCGTTGACGAAAAGCAGTGCCCGGCCGCGCGAAGCCGCTCCCAGGTCTCCGGCTATAGCGGCGCAAATCTCTTTGGCGATCGCATCCGCGCTTTTGATTTTGTCACGGCGGCGGCCCGGTTCGCCATGAATGCCGACGCCGAATTCCATTTCATCGGGTCCGATCTCAAACGTCGGTCTGCCCGCCGCTGGAACGGTGCAGGATGTCAGCGCCACACCCATGGAGCGTGTTGACGCGTTGACCCGATCGCCGAGCGCCTTGAGCTGTGCAAGCGTCATCCCGGCTTCCGCCGCCGCGCCGAGAATCTTTTCGACGACAAGCGTGCCGGCCACGCCGCGCCTGCCCGTCGTATACAGCGAATCCTCGACGGCGACGTCGTCATTGGTGAGAACCTGCAGGACGTTGCTTGTCATCTCGGCCGCCATATCGAAATTCATGACGTCACCTTCGTAGTTCTTGACGATGAAGAGGCATCCCGCACCCGTATCGACAGCCGCTGCAGCCTCGACCATCTGGTCGGGAGTCGGCGAGGTGAAGACTTGGCCCGGGCACGCTGCGTCCAGCATTCCATGTCCGACAAAGCCGGCGTGCAGCGGTTCGTGACCCGACCCGCCGCCGGAGATCAAAGCCACCTTGCCTCTCTTCAATTGCTTCCGTCGTACAAATTTATGACCCTCGCCGAGCGCCAGGATGTCGGAATGCGCCGCGACAAAACCGTCCAGGCTCTCCGTCAGGATCGTGTCGACATCGTTCAGGAATTTCTTCATCCGTCCTCCCTCGGCGCGCTCAGTCGCCCTTTGCCGCTATCCCGGCCATCCTGTGTATGAACTCCGCGATCGCCCTGTCGAAGGCGATGTTCTGCTTCTCGTCGCCGAAATCCGGAACTGTCAGCGACAGATGCCGAGTCTTGCGCAGCCCGGCGGCCAGCGCCGCTTTGCCGGGATGGGCCGCATGATAAGGCACCAGAAATGCATCGCGCTCCGCCTGACCCAGGTGGCAGACGGAAAAGATCGACGGAAGATGCTTCGCCGGAATGGGCGTCGGATAGGCAGGGCTGGTTATCTGGGTGATGAAACTGCGATGCTTTCCCAGCGCATCGGCAAGCCGCTGCCGCGTGCCCGAAGGGCGTTGTTCGATGACCGCGGCAAGAATGGACTTATAGGCCCTGATCGCTTCGATCGTACTCGGGAGGGTTTCGTTCTCCGGCATATGCATCGCGAATCCTACAGCGACACGCCTGCGATGGCCGCCTTGGCCATCGCCAGTTGCGCCGGCGCTACGGATAGATCCCGCAGCCCCGCCTGCAGCAGATCTGGAATAGCAGAGGGATCGCCGCCGGCATCGCCGCAAAGGCTCACCGGAACGGCATTGCTCGCCCCAAACGTTGCCAGCCCGCCGACGAGCTTCAAAACGGCAGGGTTGCGAACGTCATTGAGCCCGGCGACCGACGGATTGTCCCGCGCCGCGGCCATCACGTATTGGGTGAGATCGTTGGACCCGATAGAGAAGAACGCCGCATGGGCGAAGCGCTCCGGGGTGATTGCGACCGCTGGCACCTCGACCATGATTCCCAGGGGCGGCACAGAATGCGGTGCGCCTTCTTTTGAGAGCGACGCAGCTTCTGAGTGAAAGAAGGCCGCCGCGCGGTCGTATTCTTCCGGATCCGAAACCATCGGGAACATGACCTTGAGACTGCCGTGGTTGGAAGCCCGCAGCAGCGCACGCACCTGCACGCGGAAGATTTCGGGCCTGGCAAGCGTCAGCCGAATGCCGCGCAAACCCAGAAACGGGTTCGTTTCCTCGACCGTCAGCCCCGCCACCGGCTTGTCGCCGCCGGCATCGACCGTGCGGATCGTGACTGGCTTATCTCCGGCCCATTCAAGCACCCGCCGGTAAGCCTGATACTGGGTTTCCTCGTCCGGCAGTCCGCCTTGCCGGCCGTAGAGGAATTCGGTGCGCATAAGCCCCACGCCGTCGCACCAGGCGATGTCGATCGCTTTCACATCGGATGGATCCGCGACGTTGACAAGCACCCGCACCGCAGTGCCGTCGCAAGTGGCGGCAGCCGCTGCCAGATACTTTGCGGCCTCTCGCCGGACTTCCGAGAGCTTTTGCGCGCGAACGCGATATCGCTCCAGGTCTGACACAGAAGGCGAGACCACGAACCCGCCCTCCAGGCCGTCGAGCAGGGCTATGCCCGCAGGAACGGATTTCGGAGCGGGGAGGGCGACCACCATGGGAACTCCGCGCGCGCGGGCCAGCATGGCAACGTGGCTTGCAGCCGAACCCGCGGTCAGCGCGATCCCTCCCCCCTGCGACCAGTCCGTTTCCAGAAAACGCGTCGGCGTGATGTCGTGGCCATAGACAATGGAACCTGTAGGCGCGACTTCCCGTAGACTGCCGGAAAGAGAAGCCAAAACCTGATCGCGAATATCCCTCAGATCCGCCGCGCGGGCGCGGAAGTACTCGTTATCGGAACTTTCGTAGCCGGCGCATTCGGCGTCGAGCGCCCGGCTCCAGGCGATATCGGCGGCAGCGCCGCCGGAAATGGCGGCATAAGCCGGCTCGGTCAGCGCATCGTCCGCCAGCATCGCTAGCTGAAACTCCAGCATTTCCGCGCTTTCGTCGGTCGCGCGTGACATCAGACCTTCGAGACGTGATGAGGCCTCGGCGATGGCGCGCCGGAGTGCCTCGCGCTCGGCTTCGACGCCGTTTTTCTGCTCGTATCGACCGATCGTTTCGGAGATCGGGAAAATGGGGCCTTCGGCAAAGCCAGGGGATGCGGCGATACCCCTCAGCCTAAGCGGAGCGGGCATGTTGTTCATCCTCGTCGAAATTCCGTTCAATAAGGCCCACCAGCGCTCCTATCGCCTCTTCAGCGCCATCGCCCTCCGCCCTGAGGTGAAGCGTCGTGCCCTTCGGAGCCTTCGCGGCCATGACCTTGACGATGCTCTTGGCGTCGAACCACGGGCCTTCCGGGTCAAGCGCCACGCCGATCTCGGCCGGAAAGCTCTTGGCGAGCTTGGTGAACTTCACGGAAGGACGCGCATGAAGCCCTACGTCATGGGTGATGACGACGCTGGCTACCGCTTTGCAATTGCTGTTCGCCATGCCGCCTCCTTCACGCCGGCGCCAGCTCATGGGCCGTGGCCACCACTTCACGCAGGGAAGCGCCTCCCGAAGCCTCGGTGGCGGCCATCACCGCGCCTTCGACGATCGGCGCATTGCAGACCACGATCTTGTGCGAACGGGGCGCGCCGATCATCTCGATCGCCATTTCACTGTTGGTCTCCGCACCTCCCAGATCGACGAGCACCGCGACACCGGCCTCCGACCAGGCATTCTCGATCGCTTCCATGATGGCCGCCACCGACGTGCCCAGTCCGCCGTCCGGATTGCCGCCGCACCAGGCAAGCGGAACCTCGTCCCCAACCATCTGACGGACCATGTCCGCCGTGCCCTCAGCCACCAGCGGCGAATGCGACACGATGACGATGCCGACTTTCTTCATGCCAGTCTCCCAAGCCGCTCGACCACGGCGCGAATCATCAGTGCCGAGGAACGCGCTCCCGGGTCCATGTGCCCGATCGAACGGTCCCCCAGGAAAGAAGCCCGGCCGCGGCTGGCCTTCATGGGAACTGTTGCCTCAGCCGCAGCATCTGCCATGTCGGGAAGTTCCGCGGGAGGCGTGCCTGAAACGAGCGCATCGTTTATCGGGTACAGCACGTCCAGCATGGTCTTTTGCCCGGGCCCGGACTTGCCTCGAGCAGCGACGGACTCCACCGCCTTGCCGAACGCCGTGGCGAATTCCCCGCGATCCGGTGTGTCAGGCAGTTCCTTGCCCAGGGTCATGAACAGTGTGCCGTACAGAGGGCCCGAAGCGCCGCCCACTGTCATGACGAGCTTCATGCCGATCGCCTTCAAGGCTTCCGGCAACGATTTCTCTGCAATGGAGTCGGTCTCGGCGCGGACTGCCTCGAAGCCACGCCTCATGTTCAATCCGTGGTCCCCGTCGCCGATCGCCTGATCGAGCGCGGTCAGTTCCTCCGCATGCGCGGTAAACGTATTCGCGACTGTCGCGATCAATTCGCGGATAGGGATGTCCGCCGCTGTCCTGTTCCCAGTCATGCGTGGCCGATCCTGTTCCCCGCCTCGTCGAAAAACAAAGGCGACCGATAGCGGACGGTTACCGCATCCCCCTTCTCCAAGGCCGCGTCAGCGTCCGCCAGTGTCAGAAGCTTCGTTCCTCTCACCGTCAGATGGAGATGATTCTGGTCGCCCAGATGTTCCACCCAGTCGATGGTTCCGTCCGCGCCGCCATTTGCAGTCTTCTCGATCGCCAGATGCTCGGTCCGCGCGCCGATTGTCTTCGTGCCGCGCGGAGCATCGGCGTCCGGGAGGAGCCCCGTCGGCAGAAGATTGATACGCGGCTGGCCGAGCCTCGCGGCGACGTGAACATTCGCGGGCGCAGTGTAGATGACCCGCGGCGTGCCGATCTGTACAAGCGAGCCCTCGGAAAGGATACCGATCCGGTCCGCCATGGTCATCGCTTCCGTTTGGTCATGGGTGACGTAGAGAACCGTCGCGCCGAGTTCGGTCTGGATCCGTTTCAGTTCCAGCCGAAGCTCGGCCCTGAGCTTCGCGTCGAGTGACGACAAGGGCTCGTCCATCAGGAAAACGGCCGGTTTTCGAACCAGCGCACGGCCGATCGCCACGCGCTGCATCTCGCCGCCTGAAAGCCTGGTCGCGCGGCTGTCGAGCTTGTGGTTGATCCTTACCAGCGACGCGATTTCCTCGACACGGCGGCGAACGTCTCTTTCAGGCATGCGGCGTGCCGGTGAGCGTAGCGGGAAGGCAAGGTTCTCGTACACCGTAAGGTGCGGATAGAGCGAATATTGCTGGAACACGAATGCGACGTCCCGCGCGGCGGGTTCAAGCCTCGTGGCGTCCTGTCCGGCGATGTGCACCGTACCGGAATCCGGACGCTCGAGCCCGGCAATCAGTCGAAGTGTTGTCGTCTTGCCGGCTCCGGTTGGCCCGAGCAGAACGACGAACTCACCGTCGGCTACCAGCAGATCCAGCCCGTCGACCGCTCGTGTCGAGCCGAAATCCTTGGCCAGGCCGCGTAGCGCAATGTCAGCCATTGGGCCCTCCGTCCGACAGCACCGTGCGGATGGCCCGGCCCGACGGCTTCTCGAAAATCGAAAGCCGCGACGCCTTGAATGCCAGGCCGACATTGTCGCCCGGCCTGAAATGCTGACCGGCTGACATTCGGGCCTTGAGCATGCCGTCTCGTGTGGCCACCGCCACGACCTGGGTGGTTCCGAGATATTCTGTCCCGTAGATCGACCCGCGAAGCCTGGAACTGTCGTCGAAACGGATGTGTTCAGGCCGGACGCCGAGCACCATTTCGGAAGGCGAAATGTCCTCACGCAATTCCGGCACGGGCACTGTTTCGCCCTGCAGCATGATCTCGCGTGTGCCTTTGGCGATCCCGCCGTGGAAGGACAGGAAGTTCATTGGCGGGGAGCCGATGAAATCGGCGACGAACATCGAAGCCGGGCGGTCGTAGATTTCCTGCGGCGCTTCGAATTGCTCAATGACGCCGTTGCTCATAACCGCGATCTTGTCCGCCATCGCCATCGCTTCCATCTGGTCATGGGTGACGTAGACGGTTGTTGCGTGGATCCGGTTATGGAGTTCCCTGAGTTCGTGCACCATCAGGTCGCGGAACTCCGTGTCGAGCGTGCCGAGCGGCTCATCCATCAGGAAGCACTTCGGCCGGCGCACGATCGCCCTGCCTAGTGCGACGCGTTGGCGGTCGCCGCCGGCCAGGCCGGACACGGACCGGTCCAGAAGATGATCGATCCTGAGCAGCCTTGCGGTTTCCTCGACGCGCTGGCGGATTTCGGCCTTTCGCATCCCCTGCGCCAGCAAGGGAAAGCCGATATTCTTCCGCACATTCATGTGGGGATAAAGCGCGAACAACTGGAATACGAAGGCGATATCACGTTCGCTGGCGCGACGCATGGTGACATCTTCCCCGTCGAGCAGGATTCGCCCGGATGTCGGCAGTTCCAGCCCGGCGATCATTCTCAGCGTCGTCGTCTTCCCGCAGCCGGAAGGTCCCAGCATCACAACGAACTCACCGTCATTGACGACAAAGTTGGAGTTCTGGACCGCGGTGAAGGCTCCGAACTGCTTCCTGAGATTTTCGACCCTTATCTCGGCCACGCCGATTACTCCGGAAATTTCGAGACGACGATGAACATGGCGGTCCCGGCAAGCATCGTGACGAAGGACCACGTGTAGAGAGAAAGCGTGAATGGCTGGAACAGCATCAGGAAGCCGATACCGATCACGGCAGTGGCGACATTTTCAAGCGGCCCGCGGCGCAAGATGCGGGGCCAGCGAGCCTGACGCGCGTTCGTGTTCATGCCTGCCTCCTCTGCGATTTGTCTGCCAACGGCGTGGGATTGCCAGTTGTCCGGCCGACAACGCTCGCAAGCGTTGACAAGGGCGCTTGAGGAGGAATTCTGGCAAAGCCGGCCGTCATTTCCTCACCGCCCCGAAAGTGATGCCGCGCAGGAGCTGTTTCCTGAGCAGCACTGTGAAAACCAGGATTGGAACGAGGAAGATCGTCGTTCCCGCACCCACTGCCGGCCAGTCCATGCCGCCCTCGCCGATGATTGTCGGGATGAACGGCGGCGCCGTCTGTGCTTCCCCAGAGGTGAGCAGCACCGCGAAGGCATATTCGTTCCATGCGAAGATCAGGCAGAAGATGGCCGTTGCGGCGATCCCGGTGGTCGCCTGCGGCAACACGACTTTCCAGAATGCCTGCAGGCGCGTGTAGCCGTCGATCATGGCCGCCTCCTCGTATTCGCGTGGGATCTCGTCCATGAAACCCTTCAGGAGCCATACGGCGAGGGAGACATTGACGGCGGTATAGAGAAGGACCATGCCCAGGGCCGTGTCCGACAGTCCGAGCTCCCGGTACATGAGGTAGATGGGGATCGCGACGGCGATCGGCGGCATCATCCGCGTCGAGAGGATGAAGAACAGCAGATCGTCCGCAAGCGGGACCCTGAAGCGCGAGAAACCATAGGCGGCGAGCGTGCCGAGAAGGACTGCCAGGAAGGTCGACCCGAAGGCGATCACCATGGAGTTCTGAAAACGCGGCCAGTAATTGGATGGTCCGGCGATCACCATGTTGCGGCTGCGTGTGATTGCATCGCAGGTGGTCGCCGGTTCGCCGAGCGCCTTTATGTATTCCGGCGTCTGGCGCGTGCGGGTGGTGAACAGGTTGCAATACCCTTCAAGCGTCGGGGTGAAAACGAGCCTCGGCGGATAGGAGATCGAATCCGGCGGCGACTTGAAGGAGGTCATGAAAATCCACACAAGCGGCATCATCGAAACCAGGGCGTAGAGGATGACAATCGCGCCCGCGACGCGCTTCGTCGTCCTGCTCGGTTCGACCACGGAGTGCGCGGTGGCGCTCATCGGCTTTTCACCCGGTTCAGAGCCTTCACGTAGATATTGGCAAGTCCGAAGACCGCGACGAAAAGGATAATGGCGAAAGCGGAGGAGTATCCCGTCCGCCACTTCTCGAACGCCTCCCGCTTCAGCGTGATCGACGCGACCTCGGTGGTCGAACCCGGTCCGCCGCCTGTCAGAAGGTTCACCATGTCGAACATTTTGAAGTTCTCGATGCCGCGGAACAGGACTGCCAGCATGATGAAGGGCAGCGCCATCGGCAGCGTGATCGACCAGAACTGCCGCCAGTTGGACGCGCGATCGACCTCTGCCGCCTCGTAGATGTAGTCGGGGATCGACCTGAGGCCAGCGAGGCAGATAAGCATCACGTAAGGCGTCCACATCCAGGTATCGACGATGATGATCGACCATGGCGCGAGCCGGACGGAGCCGAGCATTTCGAAAGAGGAGGGATCGACGCCGGTGAGGAACGAAACGACGTAGTTGAACAGGCCGATTTGCGGCTGGTAGAGAAAGCGCCAGAAATTTCCGACGATGGCGGGGGAAAGCATCATCGGTATCAGGATGATCGTCGTCCAGAATGCGTGGCTGCGAAACCGGCGGTCGATCAACCAGGCGAGCGTGAAGCCGATCAGCGTTTGAAGCAGGATCGTCCAGAAGACGAAATGCGCTGTCGTCTGCATGGCGATCCAGATGTCGCTGTCGCCGAGGATGCGCCGGTAGTTGTCGAGCCCGACATTGACCACTTCGGCGTTTGGCCGGTTCGCGCGATAGTTCGTGAAGGAGAGCCGGATTGCCCAGATCAACGGAAATATGTTGATCGCGAGAAGCAGGATGATCGTGGGAGCGATGAAAATCCATCCAACGGCCCAGTCTGAAAGGCCCCGCACCGATTTGACCATCGGCTCGGGCGTTGCGCGGGCAGCGGCATTTGCCGCGCGGTCCAGGATGGAGGCGTTCGCGTCTGTCACGGTCGGCTTTCCGCTGCGCAGTTCCTGCATGTCGGGAGAACTCCGTCCCGCGCCATGCTAGCACGGCGCGGGACGGAGCCGGGAGGATGCGTCACATCTTGCCGTCGTCCTGGAAGACTTCCTTCCAGTCCTCGATCAGCTTGTCGAGCGCTTCCTGGATGTTCCCTGATCGGCCACC
>JBEVEP010000193.1:0-5552 GCA_040512755.1 Mesorhizobium sp. | reverse complement strand
AGCAGCCGCGCAGGAATAGAATTCGGGTGCGGCCCTCGGCGTAGACTCTTTTCATCTTCGTCCATGTCTGCAGCATACCCACTCTGCCGTACTCGCGGGCCGTTCTAACGCGTCGCGGCGAAACGGATTCATGCGATGGGCTTTAGCCTATTCTTCTTGCGCATGTCGTTACCAAAAACTGCTGCGCACTGTGGATAACATGCAGGAATGGCCGAGACTGTGGCCGCCGGCTCAATCTATGCGAGAAATTGTCGATGGGCGCGAGATGCGGCTTGTCGCCGGGCGTCAAACGTGCGCATTGGGCGTCTCTGAATGTGGACATCGATTTGGCATTGAACAGAAGCGGAACCTCGGACGGCGCCATCGGCACACTTCGACGCCTGTGGCGACAGATGTCGAAGCGCAGGCGGCGCCAGTTTTTCGGCCTTTTGGTCCTCGTATTCTTCGGCGCTATTGCCGAGGCCGCGATGCTTGCCGCCCTCCTGCCATTTCTTGCCCGAATAGCTGATCCAGATGCGATCGGCAATCAGTCCTTCATCGCACAGCGGCTCGCCGGTTTTCGGCTCGCCGACACTCACGACAGCCTTCTCACCTTGACGGTCATGTTTTCGGCGGTGGTAGTCATTGCCGGAGCGGTACGCATTCTTCTTGCCTGGGCCACCAATTCTTATGCCTACTCGTTGGGGCACGAACTAGGGCTGAGAGTTTACGAGCGGGTGCTCTATCAACCTTTCAGCCATCACGTATCGCGCAATTCCAGTTCCGTATTGGCTGCGCTTCGTCAGGTGGAGGTGATCACCGGACGCGTGCTTCTTCCGTTTCTCCAATCGATCGGCGGAGCGATCATCAGCGTTTTCGTTGTCGCTGCGCTGTTCGCCCTAAGTTCCTTCATCACCTTCGTGATCTTCGCCGGCTTTGGGGCAGTCTATCTCGGGATGTCGCTTTTCATCCGGAAGCACCTCAAGACGAATGCACGGACCATTGAGCGCATGCAGGCAGAGGGCATCCGGACGGTGCAGGAGGGTTTGGGCGGGATCCGCGACGTTATCATTAGTGATACCCAGCCTTACTTCCTCTCCCGCTTCGACGAGTTCGACAGGCATTTGCAACGTGCGCACGCGGCGAACTTGCTCGCGGCTGCGGCTCCTCGCTTCGCGATCGAAGCCGCTGGCATGGTGATTATCGCAGCGCTCGCCTATATGCTGATCGTTCGGACGAACGATGCCGGCCAGGTGCTGCCGATGCTCGGGACGTTCGTTCTTGGCGCACAGCGCCTGCTGCCGCTCATGCAACTGATCTACGGCAATTGGGCGCTTATAATCGGCAATCTCGCCGGCGCCGAAGTCGTGTTGAAGACACTCGAAGCACCCCTTCCTGCGGAGTGCCGCGAATCTCAACCCAAGCGGCTCCCATTCCATCGAGCGATTGTGCTGAAGGATGTGTCGTTCCGCTATGCGCCTGATCAGCAGCCGGTCATCGAACGGTTCAATCTCACGATCTTCAAGGGAAGCAAGGTCGGCTTCGTCGGCAAGACGGGAAGCGGGAAAAGCACGACGGTCGATCTCGTGATGGGCTTGCTCGAGCCGACCGGGGGAGCGATCGAGATCGACGGACATCGCCTGGACGGCACGACGCGACGCGCCTGGAGGAGGCAGATTGCGCATGTGCCGCAAAGCATCTTCCTTGCCGACGCTTCGATCGCTGAGAATATCGCCTTCGGTATCGAACCGGCGAAGATCGACCACGAACGCGTCCGGAATGCAGCACAGCAGGCCGCACTCGCGGACTTCATCGAAAGCTTGCCCCAGGGCTATGAAACGCGGGTCGGCGAGCGCGGCGTTCGGCTGTCGGGCGGCCAACGCCAGCGAATCGGGATTGCCCGGGCGCTCTACAAGCAGGCGACGGTGCTCGTCTTCGACGAAGCCACAAGCGCGCTCGACATGGAAACCGAGGCGATCGTCATGGAGGCGATCCGGGAACTGCCCTCCGACCTGACGGTGCTGATCATTGCCCATCGCCTCACGACGGTCGAATATTGCGACGAGATCGTCACGATCGACAAGGGCCGACCTAAGATTTGGACGAGAGCCGGCGGGCAGATCGCTCACAGTTAGAGCGGTTCAGCGTTTAATTGAATCGCCGAACCGCTCTAACTCTTGTTTCAACGTAATTCCGGACGGAAAACCGGTTTCCACTTTCCCTGGAATTGCTCTAGCTGGACGCGGCTGACCGGGCCTTTGGGTTCCGGAAGAGAAATTCCGTACAAGCCTCGCCCGTTGACATCCTGACGAGCTCGAAGTCAAACTTCTCCTTCAGGAAATCGACCACCGCCTGATCATCGGCAAATTCCATCGGCCAGCCGCCCAGCCAGTCGCGGACGTCGGTCATGTAGCTCATGCCCCGCCCCTTCTTCTTTTCGTAGATCTGCTTCAGCAGTAGAGGCAGCCGAAGCGGATTGCGGCCGATCCCGAACCGCCAAATGTACCAATATTCCATCCGGCGCCGTTCCCGGGGATTGGCGGCGTTGTATCGACGCTTCACGTCGAGCCAGAATTCCGCGGATGGTCGGACGACATTCGATGAATAGAGGGCGATGAAGAAGAGACCGTCCGGCGCCACTCTGCGCGCCGCATTTTCGATCGCCTGCCACATTGCGCCGGTATGATGGAGCACTCCCCACGAATAGACGAGACTCCACAAGCCGAGCTTCTGAAGATAGTCGGCGTCGAGCACGTCGCCTTGTTCGACGGTCCAATTCGGCGGCTGACCCGCCAATTGGCGGAGCTTCCCGGTTGTCTTGACCGAGAGCGGATCAAAGTCAAAAGAGTGAATCCGCGTCGCCTTCGCGTCGAAGGCTGCGAGGGAATGCAATCCGCTTCCGCTGCCGATGTCGAGGAAGCTTACCCGCTCAAGATTTTCGTCGCCCAGGAACGCAAGAAGCTTCTCGGCCGCCATTTGTCGGCGTTCGGCGGAGTAGTGGTTCTCGATGAACGACGCCCAATTGGTTCCGAATTCATACCGGCTCGACATCAAATTCTCTTCGGAGGTCACTGATTTCGGACGCTCGGCTGTTCTCAGCTTCGAGGATTTTCAAAACATGGGCTGTAACATGGCGGATATCATACCGCTGTTCAGCGATCGACCGACTATGCTCCGCCATGCTTTTGGCCTCGTCTGGATTGTCGATCAGCCGAATCATTGCCTCGGCCAAGGCGACGGTGTCTCCGACTGGCACGAGCAGACCATTCAGCCCAGGAACGATTGGTGCGCGGCAACCGGGCGCGTCCGTCGTAATCACCGGCCGGCCCATCGCCATCGCCTCCAGCACCGACCGCGAAGTGCCCTCGCGATAGGAGGGGAGCACGTAGATTCTCGCAGCAGCGATCAGCTGACGCACATCCTCGACAGGTCCATGATAGCGGATCGTCCCGTCCGTCACGGCAGCCTCCACCTCCGAAAGGGGAAATCCCGAGGGATTGGGATCCGTATCGCCGACCAAGTCGAAACAAGCCTCCGGCCGGGCCGCCTTCACCAGTCTCGCCGCGGCAAGGTATTCCGCGAGGCCTTTGTCGCGCAGCAGGCGGGCGATCAGGAGAAATCGCGGCTCCTCGGGTAGCGGCGCCACCTTGAAGCGCTCGAGATCGACGCCTGAACCATTGACGACGTGAGCCGGCGTTCGCCCAAGAAGGCCGAGGCTGCGGAAATCTTCGCGATCGTCCTCATTCTGGAACGTCACGGTGGTGGCGAGACGAAGGCTGGCGCTGTAGAGAAGACGCGCTGCGGCGTTGACGATCCTCCAGCGCAGCAATTTGCGCCGGTCCGTGAAAGCATAACCGAGACCAGTGATGAACGCGTGCCTGCGCGGCACCCGCGCGATCAGCGCTGCCGGTATACCGTAGACGGTCGGCTTGATTGTCCAGGTCAGCACCATCTGAGGCCGCAGTTGGCGTATCTTCTTATGGAGACGAAAGGCCACGAGCGCATCGCCAAGCGGGGCGACGGCTGCGCGCGCCATCGGCAAAGGATGGAAATGAATGGCATGTTCGGTGAGCCAGCGAACCGTCATCGCATCCGGCGGGGCCACGGCATGAACCTCGTAGCCGGCAAGGCGGAGCGAAAGGAGAAAATGTGCGCGGATCGTTGCGAGGGACCTTGGTTCGCCCGCGATGACGACGACTCGATTCATGCTTCACTGTCTCAGGCTGGCTTGTCCCCACACAAGCATTGCCGCCTCTTGTAAGTTCTCTGGTCCCAGAAACCCAAGCCTGCCTTTGGTTATCCACAGCGTTGATCCAATCGGCGTCCGCACCGGGACGAAAGGTGCGGTAGTCGGCCATCTTTTACGTGGGTACCTGTGGTTGCGCAACGGCAAGCAGTTGAAATTCATCGCCGTCCTGCCATAAAGGCGCGGCGAGTCACCAAGCGACCTGAGGAATCCGCCTATGTCCGAACGTATTGCTGTGATCGGTCTGGGCTATGTCGGCCTTCCGGTTGCTGTCGCCTTTGCCAAGGCGTTTCCGGGAACGATTGGCTTCGATATCAGCGAGCATCGGGTCGGCGAGTTGCGCGACGGCGTCGATCGGACGGGAGAGGTCGACGCGGCGGCGCTGAGGGAATCCACGATCATCTTCACGACCGACCGTGAGATGCTCAATAAGGCAACGTTCTTCGTCGTTGCTGTCCCGACCCCGATCGACATCAACCGCGCACCCGATCTTTCTCCTCTGAGGATCGCATCCGAGCTCGTCGGCGCTGCGATAGGCCCAGGCGCGGCCGTTGTCTTCGAATCGACCGTCTACCCCGGGGTGACCGAGGATTTCTGCGGGCCAATCATCGAGCGGATTTCTGGTCTGAGGCATCCGCGCGACTTCGCGCTCGGCTATTCGCCCGAACGAGCCAACCCAGGCGATCGGGAGCATACGCTGCAGCGGATCGTCAAAGTCGTGTCGGGCGAGGATGCCGCGACGCTGGAGCGCGTGGCGGACGTCTATGGCCGCATCGTCGACGCCGGCATCTACCGGGCGCCGTCGATCAAGGTCGCCGAGGCGGCGAAAGTGATCGAAAACACGCAGCGCGATCTGAACATCGCGCTGATGAATGAACTCGCCATGATCTTCGAGCGGCTCGAGATTCGGACTCAGGATGTTCTTGACACCGCGTCGACGAAATGGAACTTCCTCCCCTTCAGGCCGGGCCTCGTAGGCGGCCACTGCATCAGCGTCGATCCCTATTATCTGACCGCCAAGGCGGAGGCCGAGGGCTACCACCCGCAGATCATTCTTGCTGGGCGCCGCATCAATGATGGCATGGGAGCCTTTGTCGCCCAGCAGATCGTCAAGCAACTCATTCGCTCGGACATCCCGGTGAAGGGAGCTTCCGTAGGCATTCTCGGGCTGACCTTCAAGGAGGACGTTCCGGATCTGCGCAACAGCCGAGTTTTCGACGTGATCAGGGAACTAAGACAGTTCGGAATTGATCCTAAAGTCCACGATCCTCTTGTCGATCCCGATACCGCTCAACGGGACTATGGCCAACCCATCTTGCCGCTCGAG